>JAZRWH010000115.1:0-14068 GCA_045599585.1 Myxococcota bacterium | reverse complement strand
CATGGGAGTTGTTTGGACCCGAAGTCGGTGAGCTAACGCGCAAGCGAGGCAACCGCCCACGGATCGGACAGCGACTGGGGTGAAGTCGTAACAAGGTAACCGTAGGGGAACCTGCGGTTGGATCACCTCCTTTAACGGATTACAGTTCTGATGTTCGTCAGACAGATTTCGTGGTCATACGTACTTTTGCGTCTTCAATGATGCGACGTAGCATACTACGTCGCTAACGAAGAAATTTAAATGCGTTTCTTTCTTGGTTTTCATATTGATAAAAGGCAAGCTGTTCAGCTTGCTTTTTTTTTGCCCAATGCAATTTGCATTGGGCTTTTTTATGACTGATGCTTTTTATGGTCCTCATCGAAGAATGTGAATCACTATGATTCATCATTATCATTCTGTGCGTTACGTATTACGTAAGGCGTTGTAGATTGATTCAGTCTATAATCATACAGCACGCTGCAACGTGTGCGGTTTGCATGTGCTGTAAAAAAAATCGATTATAGAATCGTTTCTAATGTGTGGACGTAGTTAAAGAAACGACGAACAGCGGATGCAGCCCCGGAGCTTTGGATATATTCTAGCCGGAGCTATGCGCTTTAGCGCATAGCTGCAGTTATGCAAAACATCGGCTTCTAGCCGAAAGTGTTTGTTCACATAACTATGAGCAAAACAATAATGAACTGTAAGTAGCAATGCGTTTAGGCATTACTTGGAGTAAGACTGCAAAGATAAATGCCTTTATTAATATCTATATCCAAATAAAGGCCTTTGTTAATATTTATATCCAAATAAGGTTGGATATATAATTTAATTTTTTGACCTGATTTATATTCGATGCCTGACGGAATATCAATTAACTGCACGGCTTGCGTGATGTTTTTGTGTGTAAAATAACATAGGATATAATTCGAATTTGATTCGATGATCGTTGCATTTACTTCGTATTCCTGCGTTGTATTAGTATCGTAAGCTTCTTGCATTGTGTTTAGTACATCGTCTGAAGTATTAGGAAGGTTTTCATAGATCCTATTGAGTTCAGTTCTGGTCGATTTGTCTAAGTTTCCCGTTGCTGATTTGCGTTGAAACATATAATCTGAAGGAATGCGTTTGGCATACATCGCCATTTTCTTAGACTGTGAAGATGCATAGAAGAATATTGAAGGTATAATTAGTACAAAACAACCTAATAATAATACGTCTAATGTGATATTATTTCCGAAAATTATAATACCACGGATGATGATAATGCATAACGTGGCAGTTCCAATAAATAATGCGCCTGTAAGATTATATATCTTTTCATGGTGTAAATAAGCTTGATAAAGGTCTTCGTAGCGGACATCAATATAATTGTCTGACTTAGTTATAGTTTTGGCTTTGACGAGTTTCTTGGTGGTTGGCTTATGACTTTTTGCTGCTTCAGACGGGGTGATACATGCATTAATCAGCTCTAAAAGTTCATGTGCGTTTGACGGACGATCCGAAGCATGCGGTTCAAGCAGTTTGTGGAGTAGAACATGCGTGTTTGCTGAAAGTTTTGGACAATATTCGTAGAGCAGTCCATCGAATTCGATTTGAAAATTATCGGTCGGAAACTCTGATGGATGAACGCCGGTAAGCATGTGTAGTGCTGTAGCGCCGAGTGAAAAATAGTCTGATTGAATCACACTCTCGCCTAACAGTTGTTCTGGAGCCATGTAGCCAACGGTTCCGGCAACGGTTGTACTTGTACTTCGACGCGTCGGATTGGTAACAGCGCCAAAGTCGATCAGATAAACTCGATCCCCCTTAAAATTGACGAGAATGTTCGACGGTTTAATGTCGCGATGAATGATCGGTGGCATGTAGTCTGTTTGAAGGGAATAAATGATCAGCGCACATTCTCTCAAAAGATTCAACGTTTCGCTTTCGGTATAGCGATAGCCTTGTCTGGCTTTGAGTTCAATCTTATCAAAAATTGATTGACCTTTGATGTGCTCTTGCACGAGCCAGCATTCTGTAAAGCTTGTTTCGTTTGTAATATAATCATAAAATTTTGGAACACCAGCTGTATGAATCGTTTTGAGCGTCTCAGCTTCGCGTTTAAATAATTCGTAATTCTTTAAATCCTGACTGAATTTAATCGCTTTGATGGCAACAATTTCGCCCGTTTTGAGATTTTTGGCCCTGTACGTTTTGCCATTCGATCCTTCGCCAATCAATGATGTGTATTGATAGCCGTGGTTGAGTAGAACTTCTGGTGTTTCTTCTGTAATGCGTTCATTATCCATTGAGACTATTCTCCCTGCTCATCATCGAGTAAATCATTTTCTCCAAAGGTTGTGTATAAATCGTACTTGTCCTGAATAGGGATTGGATAGGGCGTGCTGTAAACACATTCTACCATTTTACGATTGATAAAATACAAGATTGGGATCAGGTCACCTTCTTTAAGATGCTCGACTGATGCGTGCGTTGTTACGCAGTGTATCAATGGATCGGGCGAACTGTCGTCGGGGGGATTGAAGCTGTAGTAAATTTTCCAACTTGGTGTAAATGAAATTCCTGCCTTTAGGTTGACCCAACTTACGGGAATGTATTCAATACGGATAACGGTTGCCATTGACTTGCGGGCTTGTTTGAAAAATGTAAGCTGATCTATTTGGAAACTATTGGCATCTCTGCGTACTCTGTTCAATGCGTATATGTAAGCTATGCTTGTGATTGAAATTAAAAGTGCAATCATAAACAAGATAATTAACTCTAAATCTAATTCAAAAAAGGATAATAAAAAATTGGATAAAATTAATAAAATGAGACTCGATACGATGATAGGAAATATATTTTTGTTAGTTGTGAGTTTACTGCGAAGCGTTTGATTGATTTTACGTGGCGTTTTGTCACTGAGTTCCTGCCACAGTTCAATGTTTCCCGCCTGACGATAGCTGTAAACTTTGTCGAGCGAGTACTTATCTTTTGGCGTTCGGGTTGATTGGATTGCCGATTTGGAGAGCGCGTCGAAACTTTGGTTTTTGATTGCTTCAAAAAAGTTTTTGATTGTTTGCGTGTTGGTGAGCCTGTTTTCGATGCGCGGTTCAAGCATTTGACGCAAAACGGCCGTGATTTCGTAGGGCAGGTGTTCCAAAAGCGGTTCGATGAGCACGTGGAAATCTTGGATTACAAAATCTTCAGGCGGGACGCCACTCATCAAATAAACGGCGATGATCGCTAGGGAATAGATATCGCTTGCGGGTTCGGCTTTGCCCATGAGCTGTTCGGGAGCCATATAACCGTACGTTCCAACGACTGTTGATCCTCCGCCTTTGAGCTGCGGATTCGATACGGCACCAAAGTCGATCAGGTGCACACTTGGCAGATCAGAATTCGCTTCGTAACGCAGAATAATGTTCGAAGGTTTTAGATCTCGATGTATAATCGGCGGATTCTGTTGATGGAGTTGTTCCAGAATGTCGAGTAGTTGCTCCAGAATTGCAGCAATTTGCTCTATCCTAAATCTGTGTCCCTGCGCGATAAACTTTTGCATCGGCTCGCCATCGATATAGTCCTGGATGATAAGCGCCATGGGCGTTTCGATGTTGAGTAGCTCCATCGTCTCGTGTAGTTTTGCCACACCTTTGATAGAAAGCCGTTGCAATGCATTGGCCTCGCGTTGGAACATATCATATTGACGCCAATCTTTGATGGATTGGATCAGCAATTGTTTAATCGCAACGCGTTCGTGGGTTGTCTTTTTTTCGGCCAAATAAACTGATCCCTGGCCGCCTTGTCCGAGTTGTTTTAGGATGCAGTAACGGTCTTGAAGTACTTTTTGGAGAACATCCTGCTGTGTACAGCTTTCCGTTTTTGATGAATCTTTTGCGTCAGACACGTTGGGAATGCTTGTAGTTTCGAGTGACTGTTCCATAGATAGCCTTGGGGATTAAAAACATTAGTATTTGAAAACATAGAAGACGTCGTTTCGACAGACGAAACATCCCTATGCGTTTCGCATGATGATGCAGGATGACGAGTGGCGAGCCTGTATGATTTGTTATGAACAAATTTGATTATATTATTTTGGCTTCGCTTATTCGCCTTCGGCGAATACAGCTTCGCCCGTCGGCTATTGGCTTTGCCAATACGCCGCCGTGTTTGTATGAGACTTACGCTTTGACGACGGTCGATGCAATGATTCATTGCCTGTTATCGTCAAAATGTACATCAATCTATAGTAGAGTTTTGTCGTTTAAAAACAAAAAAGGCCGTGCGTATTTCGCGAAGCGAAATAGCATCGGCAAGCGAAGCCGTATTTGCCCTCCGGGCAAATAGGCGAAGCCCAAAATAAGGGGCATTCTGGTTGGTAGAAAGTTTATGGAGTATTCGAAGCTGTGTCTGTAATAAGTTTTGACAAGGCGTCTGGGAGCTTCTGATTGAACGCGGAGGCATTTTCAAACATATTTAACGCAGAATTTAAGCTTGTCGTTTCCCACGTTTGAATAGGCTGATTAAAGGCAGAGGCTCCTTTGAACATCGATGACATATTGGTCACATTCGTGACGTTCCAGTTTCCAAGAGGTTGGTTGAACGCGGTGGCATTTTCAAACATATGGCTCATATTGGTGACCTTAGAAACGTTCCATTTGCCAATGGGGGGATTAAACGGCAGGCATTCGTCATCTTTAAGATCTTTGCTGAATATGCCATCATGTTTTTGGGGCGGATAGATATGAAAGGCGTTTGACATATCTGTGACGTTTGAAACATCCCAGTTTTCGATAGACGTTTGAAAGCATTTGTATGGGCGAGCCCAGTGTTCCAGAGATTTGACACTGGAGAGGTTAGGCGCATCGTTGGGTTTGAAGATGATCGATCCGTTTTTAAAACTGTCTGAAAAGATGTCGAGATCGGTCCAGGCAAAATCGCCCCATTGATCGAGCGATATAATTTCATCGTCTGAGTAGTCACTTATCGTATGGTCGTTTTGATTTAGGGAAGAGATGCTCAGGGTTGTAACGTCGCCTCGGATCGCAATATGGTGACGGATACCGTAATGTGATTGACATTTTGTCAATTCGCTGCGGTGTCTCTTTTCAAAGATGCCATCACCATCACAATCGATATCAAACGTTTTTTTGTGCTCCATGGTTTGAATTTCTGCTTTTCGAGTGATGATAATATCATTGTTTCCGCGAACCGTTATGACGAGTGGGCGTTTAAATAGATGGTCTTGCCCGATATATGAAAATTCTTGATAGTATTGGTCTTTGATGGAGAGTTTCCAATCGTCGTATTGGTTGCATGCAGTCAGGTTTGTGCAGAGCACGATAAAAAAGGCTAGGCAGATGTATTTAAATAATTTCATTGTTCAAATATTTAAAATATTGTTTTATATAGTTACCATGACTCTCGATAAGAATGGGTATTTGAGTCATACCATTTAATATATTGATCGAAAGCATCAGCACCGTAAAGCATATGATAAATTTGTGTATTACTAGAAATTTGCCAATTGCCAATGGGTTGATTAAATGCTTTGGCATTTTCAAACATATAGCTCATATTTTCGATGTAAAAGTCCTTAAAGATCATGGGTTGATTGAATGCGTAGGCATGGCTGAACATGTAGCTCATATCTTTGGCGCTGCAGATCACTTGAAAAATGGGTTGATTGAAGGCATGTGCGTGTTCAAACATGTGGCTCATATCTTCGACGTAAGTGACATACCAGCTATCTATGGGTTGATTGAATGCGTAAGCATGACTGAACATATAACTTAGATTTTCGATGGATCTGACAGATCGAAAAATGGGTTGATTGAAGGCATGTGCATGTTCAAACATGTGGCTCATATCACGAGTGTTTTTAACATCCCAGTTGTCAAGAGGTTGATTAAACGCTTCAGCGCCTGCAAACATGTAACTCAGGTCATGCGACGAAGACATATCCCATTGATTAAGGGGCTGGTTAAATGATTTGGCATTTTGGAACATGCCTTTTGCTGATTTAAGGAATCGTGTATCCCAGTTATTCAAAGGCTTATTATAGATTTTGTTATCCTTAAACATTTCATTTGCTTTTTCTAAACTTTGTGTATCCCAATTGTTAAGCGATTGATTAAAGGATTTTGTGCCAGCGAACATTCTGCTCATTTCTGTTACGTTACCGACGTCCCATTGATCAAGTGGCTGATTGAATTGATCCGTGTCTTCAAACATGCCTCGCATGGTTGTGACACTGCTGACATTCCAGTTTCCAATGGGCTGGTTGAAGGCTGAGCATAGAAGATCTTTGTCGAAATTTTCGCCGATCCAGGGTGGAGGGGGTAAAGGTTGTCCGATCGAAGGCATAGCCTTCATGGCGTAGGGCATGATGCGATTGATTTCATCCTCATACCAGAACTTGGGCTTAACAACTTTTCTTATGCGTTCAGGATCGAGCGGTTTGTCGATATCTGGGGTGTTGTGTGTCGCATCTTTTGCCAGCATATAGTCCATATCTTTAATATTTGATACGTCCCAGTCTTTAATAGATTCAGCAAAACATTTGTAGGGTAATGACCAATAGGCGAGCGATTCGACCTGTTTTAAATTGGGATTATCTGAGGCGTTGTAGATGATTTGATGTTTGATATTTGGAAAAATGCCGATGTATTGCCAGTGCGCACTGCCCCATTGATCTAAGGACACGATTTCATCAGTGGCATTATTCGCAGCAATGATTGAAAGCGAAACATACTCTCCCCGCACAGAGATTTTATGAATTCCAGCATGAGTTGGTTTGCAGGTTATGGTGTAATTACTTTCTTTGCTTGCATAGGATTCAAATTTTCCGTCGCCATCGCAATCGGCTTCAGTATGGCAGGATGTCATTGAACAATATTTTTCATTCAAAGAGCCATCTACACCTAGATAAGAAGTTAGAGAAGAGGATGTAGAGGTGTAATATATTTTAATGGTGATCTCTTCGTTACCTTGTACACTGATGACAAGCGGACGATTTCTTTCTGAACAAAAAAAAGGTGTCAGTAGAAAGGAAATTGCGAAAATGAATGAGAATTATTTAGACATGTGTATTCTTAAATTGCGTATTCTATTTATGATTTGCCAAGCTTTAGCGAAGGAATAAAATAGCTGTTAGGTCAGATGGAGATTTAAAAAAGTTAGCAAGAAAGGGCCTATTATTGTTATCGTATGCATATTATTTTAAAGAGCGTGGGATTTCTTGTTTGAAGGCATCGGCTTTATAAAATATGCCACTTTTATTTGAAATAGATTGCAGATTCCAATTATCTAGCGGCTGATTGAAATGCGTAGCACTTTTAAACATATAGCTTGCATCTCGTAACTTTTGAACATTCCAGTTTCCAATGGGTTGATTGAAATTCGTTGCTCCTTCAAACATACTCTTCATCTTATTAACCCTAGAAACGTCCCAGTTTCCAATGGGCTGATTGAAGTTCGTTGCATATTTAAACATATCCTCCATGGAAATAACGCTTGAAACATTCCAATTATCTAGCGGCTGATTGAAATTCGTTGCTTCTTCAAACATGCCCGCCATATTATTAACCCTAGAAACGTTCCAGTTTCCAATGGGCTGATTAAAACTCGTTGCTCCAGCAAACATTAAATATGTGTCTTCAACGTTTGAGACATTCCAATTTTCAATGGGTTGATTGAAATTCTTTGCTCCTTCAAACATAGCAGCCATACTGGTAACATATGAAACGTTCCAGTTTCCAATGGGTTGATTGAACTGGGGAGCATTCATAAACATCCCCGTCATACTGGTAACATTTGAAACGTCCCAATTGCCGATGGGGGCATTAAAAGGCTTACAAGTTGCATTTTCTTTGGTGATAGGAATTTTGTGTGGTTGCGCTGACATTCGTTCAGCAAACATTATCCATGGATAGATCGTTTGGCGATCTTCATCATTATAGAAGTGAAATTTTTGATATGGTTTAGCATATCTGAATGTATAATTCATAGAGGTAATATGTGAGACATCCCAGTTTTCGACAGAAGATTGAAAACATTTGTAAGGACGAGACCAGTCATCGAGTGATGTAGTGTGTGATAGATCGGGTATATCATTAGGACGGTAGATGATTGAGGCATCATGGAAACTATAAGAAAAAATATCGAGATCACTCCAAGCGATATCTCCCCATTGATCAAGCGATATAATCTCGTCATCATCTCGATTCATAAGCGTATGGCCGCGGTCTTTTGATGTAATATTTAGTGTTGTTATATCGCCACGAACAGCAATATAATGCCGCGTACCAATAGAAGCCTTACACGTGACATTCTCTGTTATGAGTCGGTTCTCAAAAATGCCATCTCCATCACAGTCAACATCAAACGATTTAGGGCGACTGAAACTGTCCATAGCACTGAAAATTTCAGTTTTTCGCGAAATTACGAGATCATGATTACCGCGTACTGTAATGACGAATGGTCGTCTGCTAAGGTGTCTATTGTTATCAAAATAGTCGTTTTCTTCATCGAAGTGCTGATCTTGTTCCGAGAGCTTCCATTCGCTGTTTTGTTTGCAAGCTGGCAGGAACAGACTGACAATCAATAGATTTATAATATATACTAATTTATATGGTTTCATAACTGGTTTAAATATGTATTTTAAAGTTGTTTAATTGTAATTGTTAGATAATGTTTGTGTGCGAAAAATCTTGAGATGCAGATTGTACACATGCGTGTGTACAAGACACCGTTATCCAATGACATATAATAGCAAAATGTGAGTGTACAAGCGAGTTTATTAGTTTGTTGAGTGTGTTTGGGGATGAGATGAGTTGGTTGGGATGAAAAAAAAGGCCGGGCGTATTTCGCAAAGCGAAATAGCATCGGCCAGCGAAGCCGTATTTGCCCCAGGGGCAAATAGGCGAAGCATCGTGCGGCGTATTGCCCGCGTGCGGGCAATAGCCGTCGATTAGTCTTTATATTCGTAGCAAGAGGAAGCGTCTTTGCAATGTTTGGCGCAGGCACGTTCCTGGGCAACATAATAATGAGTATAAATCGAGAACTGCATGCATTCGTACGTTGTTTCGGAGAATTGTTTGCCTTCCTCGAGTTCGTCGTCGTAGTATGAATCGTCTTCGCAGACAGCGTAGGTATCCCCGGGAGTGCATTCGTCTTTGGGGAGTGAGCAGATCACGATGTTTCGACCATCACCATAATAATTTTCTGCAATGTCACAGAATTTATAATTATCGCCGTAATCGGTGCATGGAATGCGTTTGACGGTATAGGTATTAGGATCACAGAAGATGGCGGAATCGGTTCCATCGGAACTGTAGCATGATTCTGAGAAAGTATCCGGGTCACATTTGGCGCCAATGTTGTTATTTTGGTTTGAGCCAGAGGGTTTGAGACATTGTTTTGTTGCGGAGTCACATTCGGTACCACTAGGGCAGGTTATTGTTTCAATGTGACCGTTATTGCACGTGACGCGTTTTGAAGAGCCATTGCAGTAAGTCGGATAGGTTGAGGGATTGCATTCAGAGCCAGGGGTGCTCGGCTGTGAACCAGGATCGTCATTGTCTGGGATTTGTGATCCGGTTGTGCTGCACGCAGCCGTTTCGGGGATGCACTGAGCGCTGCCTGTGCATAATTCGGCAGAAAGTTTGCCATTTTTGCAGCGAATGACGGCGGAAAGGTCGTCGCTGCAGGTGGGGGTATATGTCGCTTCGACGCAGCCGTTTTGTTCATTGGCAGGCGTGTCGTTTTTATCGTCGCTGCCGCATGCGCAGAATGAGAGTGCAGTGAGGCAAAGTGAAGAAATGAGAGCGAATCGATTCATAGCATGGGCCTTTTACGCGAGGAGTTGTTTTGGAGCACGGTCAAAAAACGGCCGGGCAGGGGGCAGGGCGTATAGCAGAACGAGGCGTGTGTGTCACGCGAGGTCTATAGAATTGCTACGAAAGATGCTCACAATGGCGCGGTGTGCAGCCTATGGAGGGATGGGCTTCGCCTATTTGCTTTGCAAATACGGCTTCGCGGGCCGAGGCTATTTCGCACAGCGAAATACGCTCGGCCTTGCGTTTGGGGCATACAAAAAAGGCCGGGCAAGATCGAGCCGGCACAGAAGATAATATTTTACGATTAGAGAATGTCGCTGATAGGCGGTGCAAAGCCAGTACCGACAGTTGTTTCATCGCAAGACCATTTGAAGTTGTCGATGATGACTGATGAATCGTAGACGCGGTCACCTGTATCCCAGATATAGAAGTCGAGATTGAAGACCTGTCCGCCTTTGACGGGGGCTGTAGTTGTGAGCCATGCCGTTGCTCCGCCTCGTCCATTGGCCGTTGAAGCCGAACCCGACGTGAAGTACTGGGGGTAGTAGGCAGCAAGCTCGTCGCTGCCATCGGGGCAAGTTGAAACAGATTGATCTTTGTGGATGAATCCGCAGACTTTTTTTGAGGTGCAGGTCATGATGGCAGGGCAGTTTCCGTTTTCGGGAACGCCTTTTGAGAAGCCGCTGCACGAAGCGGGGCCACACGTTGTAAAGAAAGCGTTATTAACAGAAATGGGGTTACCTTCTTCGTCAAAAGAGATATTTCCGTCTTTAGTATCTCCGATCGGCGCGCCGTTTTCATCGGTGAGTAATGCCAGGAAGAAGTCGTTATAGGGAGTGCAGATGTAATGGGGATATTCGCGCGTGAAGAAGCGGAAGTCGAAGCTGAAGCCCTTGGCTGATTCGGGCGCACGCATTTGGACGTGTAGATGAACGGGATCATTTACGGTCTGTGCGCTTGTACATTTAGCGTTACTTTCCATGATATTGTCGTGTGCATTGGCATAGACGGGCGGCAAAGATTTCATGGTTGTGCCGAAGCACTCATCGTTTGCTGTAACGGAGCCGGCCGTGTCGTCTGCAGCACCGCTCGAGAGAACGAGGAAGGTGTCGCCAAATCTGGGTGTAATCAGCGGATCGTTGGATTGGTTGCGCATAGCATCCATGATGTGGACTTGTCTGGCACCGACTTTTGCCGTGGTATTACCGACGTTGAGCACTTTTGTAGAGGCGGAGCTTGTGAGAGAAGCTTCGATGATGCCAGCTTTGTGAGAGTCGAGCGAGACACGATCCATGCACAAATCGAGTGCTTTGATGAGTACGTAGGCGACGCTGGAATCTGCGTACATGTCAGAGCAGCTTTGAGGCCCTGTTGGCGTATAAAAGGTTGGATAGGGGTAGTCGTTTTTGTTGCTGCACGAGGCACGTTCAAACGTGCATTCGGCAGTCGTTGTGGAGCCCTCGCCAGTACAGCTAATATTGGGTTCATCATCGACTTGCCCAGAGCAGTTGTCATCAAGATTGTTTCCGTAGCAATCGTGGGGTTGTCCGGGATGGACGCGTTCTGGCATTGTTGTATTACAGTGCTCGGGGGAATCACAGCAGTCTGCGGCACGACCGTCTCGAGCGCAAACAAAGTAGCCGTCACCGTCACTGTCTTGATCGAAATCGGCAATGCCGTTGCAATCAGCGTCATCTGTGGGGGATGCACAAGTGTAGTTGAAGCTGGGAAGAACTTCGCCGTTGCACTCGTAATCATCCCAGAAGTAACCGCCATGGACGTCAAATTGGCAGTATGTGACGCCGGATTTGCAATTACCGATGGGTTTTCCGTTGGAATCGACTGTATTATAAGGGCCTGTATAGCATACTTTAGATTCGCCAGGGTGGCAAGGGCAAACGCTTGCATTGGTTTCGCAGATACCATCACCGTCGCAGTCAGAGTAATTGCCTTGGCAAACGCATTGTCCATTTTGGCAGGCAGCGTGAGCTCCGCAGTCGTTTCCGCAGGCACCGCAGTTACCAGAATCGTTATATAAATCAATGGAGCTGTCGCAGATGATGCAGTTACCGTTGACACAGCCTTCTGAATTACCGCATTTGTGACCGCAGTATCCGCAGTGGTCATGGGATGTTTGCGTGTCAGCGAGCGCACAATCGGCCAGTATAGCGTCACGGTCGTCCTCAGTGTCATCGCCTGTTTGAGAAGAATCGTTACCGGGGCCAGACGGTTGCGCAGTACTGTTGCAAGGGGTTCGATCAGCACAAAACCCGCTTTGACAAGTTGAGCCATCGGGACAGATGGACACGCCGTTCGAATCTGAGGATGTGGACGGTGATTTGCTTCCGCTGTCATCTGCACAACCCGCAAAATATAGTGCAGAAAACACGAAAGCAACATTATATATATATCGTAAATTCATAAATAACCCCTGTTCACGGAATATGTGAGAACAAGTTCATCTGCAATGATAAAGCGTAGGTGTGTTCAACACCTACGCTTTTTGAATATTTACTGATTTATCGGGGTTATTCCAGGGATTTTTACTAAAAAGTGTAGCTGACTGTAACCATGGGACGAACGAAATGAAGAATACCGCTTTCGGCCGCCGGAACGCGTCTGCTTTTTTCAACGACAGCCAGGGCATAGTCGACGAAAATGCCAATGTTGAGGTTGTCAATAGCATAGGCATATCCGAACTCAGCCTTGAGTGAGAAAGCACCATAGGCATCCCAGCGAGGAAGGGCACCGCGCGTACCGTACATGCAGCCGAGACCGACGCCAAAGCCCAGACGAGAGTGGTCTCCGAGGGGAAGGGTTTCGTTGATTAATGCGTAGCTAGCTCCTAAATACTGAGCACTGTCATCGCGATTTTTGCGAAGATCCCAAAGTGTATCGAAATCTTGTTCAATGAAGAAAGCAGCGTTTGCCCAGCGATAACCAAACTTAAAGTGGAGGCCAAACCCAACTTGTGCAGCTCCGTCTTTTTCGGTGATTAACATCGGTGCGGCGATGCCAGCCTGTACTTCAATACCAGCGGGCAATTTGACTTTAGAGCCTTCATCGCCATCTTCATCGTCCCATTCGAAATCATCCTGGGCGAATGCCGAGGAAGTCGCGAAGGTAAAGAGGGCAAAAGCGAGCAGCATTGTGGTGAAGAGCTTTTTAAGGGTGAGCCTGCAATTGTCTAAGATCATTATGTAGTCCTAATACATGAAAAAACTCGTTTCAGTGAAACGATGAAATGCGATTCGGCTGCAGATCAAGAGGCCTTTAGCGCAAACGCAGTGCCTCGACTGCACAATAACGGCGCACACAAACGGCTATCCTTCCTAAATATTCATTTGTTTGTGTATCGCAAGATTAAGGATAGCAAAAAAAAATTGAGTGCAATTGAGGAGGAGACCGTCACAAATTGAAGTGCTGTTTAGGGTATGTTTGTGAGGGGAAAGCCTTCCCCTGAGCGGCTATCCACGCAGTGTAGGGTGTTTGGATTGTGACAACAGACGTTGAGAACATATTCCTTTAAGATGTGTTGTGAGGTTCTGCGTGGATACGCCGCTACCCCTTCATTGAGTTTGGAGTACAATTTGGATGCCAGACGAAGTGAGGCAGAATAAGCATCCGTTTCGACTACAACCACGACGACTTTGTAGGCTTTGATGGTATGAGACTTGAGAAGGATTGCACGATCCCTAAGTAGAAGATCATCGCAAAATAAAAAGATTTGGTTGATGGAATCGAGTGTGTGGGAGCAAGGACGGCATTCTACTGGAGGTAATTGACCTAAAACGGAGATGAATGGCTAAAGCAAGATCGGCAGCGTGAATGAAAAAAAAAGCAGATAAAAACGTAACGAAAAGAAATTTGATGGCACTACTGTAGTGAGAAAAGCAGGTTTGCCTTTCTTAATCACTTGAATTCTAAGGAGATCAAAGCATGCAGCAGTGTCTAGCAGGAGAATTCTTTAGCCGCAGTCCACCTAAAAAAGCTGTCCCGCACAAATCACGTGTTGTTGACGAACGCGCGTGACTTGTTGCGCAGTATGTCCAAGCGAATTTCTGCGTCATGTGCTCGCTGGGCGCAGAGATTTTTGTGGATTTTCCAGTTTGGCCACAAAGTTTTGCTGTGAAGTGTCCCCCAAATCAAGGACAATTTGAAAACGAGGGGGCGACATCCCTCATTTGTTTTGATAAAATACTCGACCACTATTCCAGAGGATAAGGCAACGCTGAGGAGCGACCCGAGCGCTGGTATAGTAGTGAGGA
>JAZRWH010000114.1:0-5478 GCA_045599585.1 Myxococcota bacterium | reverse complement strand
CTACAGCTTTGACTTTGTCCGCAATCTCGACACAAAACCCAAGAGTTTCCTCACTTCGAAGCGATGACGGGGTGAAAACAGTGACCTTACTCATACGCACCAACCTTTGCCTTGTCGGCATAAGGAGCAGGATATCTTCTCGTTCCTGCTCATGTAATACCGATATTGTAACACAGCGATTCAATCAGCATATAGTCATTTGTCAAAACACTTCAAAAAGCACTTTAGCGACCATTCAGGCAACGTCAGAACGCAACATGAAGTGGATCATCAATCGTTCTGTCAGACACTGAACGCAACCAAAACCAGTTTGACGACTATTCTGTTATGAACTGAATACCACCAAAAGCGGTTTAGCGAGTATTCAGTCAAGCACGGAACTCAACAAACTCCACTTTATCAACTGTCCCGTCATGCACTGAACTCGACAAAAACCGGTTTTTCGACCGTTACGAATCATCACAATTTAGGCACATCCTCCAAATCATCCAAATCCACCACATCATACGCTGCAATCTGCTTTTCGAGGATGCATTCCTCGACAGCTTTGATGCAAGTTTCAGGATGTTTCAGAATTTCTTTGCCCCAAAAGCGCAAAACCGTCCAACCAAGTTCATTCAGTTGGCGATCGACTTCGTTGTCGCGCGCCATGTTGCGCTCAGCCAACCGTCGCATAAATATTAATTACATATCTATTCCCAATTGTTTACATAAATTTCTATGCCGTTTGTATCTATCACATTCATCTGTAATGGATTCTAAATTGAGAAAATCAACATTATTCCATGCATTCAAAAGCTGTTCAATCGAAGAATAGCCGTAATCAACCAATGAAGCGCAGCGTTCACGCATAACCAATACGGCAAACATATAGTCCTCATCATCAGCAGAACAAATTAACGAACTATGTTCACCGTAGTAGCTATCAAGTCTAACAATATAATACCGTTCATCACCAACTTTCATATGGTCTCGCCGTTTTCCTGCAAATCAAACACACTGTGTGCCATTTTTTACCATGGCAACAACCTTTGAATAGCTTTTTCTTGTTTTACTGGTTTAATCTTTATCATTGGTTCTTTATTATAATTCATCAATAATGCTTCAACCATTGGAACTCTATGCTCTTCACTTGCTCCAACGAAATAGTAGTGATCTTTGTTGACTTTTGTGCAGTCCCCCCAGCAGGTCTTTAAATACTCGTTTGTTCGATATTGGTTATGATCCCATGTCGATACCATAAATTTTGAACCACTTGAAATGAGACAATCATGCAATTTTTGTTCATCGGCTTCATCCCAAGAGTCAAAATAATCGACATGCCTGCCAATGTATGGAGGATCGCAATAAATAAACGACTCAGACGTTGCCAGCGATATCGTTTCTGAAAATGGAATGTTTAAAAACTGCCAGTCTGAAATCTTAATTTTATTAGCAATGTGCTCAATCTGATTTACAATTTTTGTAATATATGCTTTTGCAAAACGTTCTGGCTTATGACCATATGGAACATTAAATTCACCATTTTTGTTAAAACGAATCATTCCATTAAAACAGGAACGATTCAAAAATAGAAAATCTAATGGTTCGTGATCTTTATTAAATCGTTTTCTAACTTCATTGTAGTAATTTCCATCACCTTGTTTTAATTTTTCCCCCTCTTCTTCCAGAAACTGCCTCGCAATTCTAGAAGTTATAGCCTGTGATTGGATTGCTTTGTAAAAATTAATAACATGTGGATTTAAATCTGCAAAAATTGCCTTTTGAGGTGCGACATTAAATCCGACCACACCAGACCCCATAAATGGTTCAATCCATGTTGTGTTTTTGTTTATATCAACATAATCAAAAATCAAAGGAACCAGCTTTGTCTTAATTCCCTGTATCTTGATTGGAGGAACGAATACTTTGTCCATTAGTTCGCTCCTTTTTTCTTTGAGGCTTTTGGGGTATATAGTTCGTCAACAGGCAGCCCTCTAAATGTAAGATACTCTAAGAATGATGATAGCGTTTTGTATTTTCCGGTTTCTGGAACCTGGATTTGTAATTTTCCAAAGTTCGCCCAATAATCATCAAAAAAAGCCTCCCCAGCCTTTGAAAAGACGCCCCTTCCTGCCAAAATATCAGAAACCTTTTGAATGCTTCCAATATTCGCTGTATTTCCACTACCTCCTTTATCACTTGCGATTTTCCATTTTTCTTCTGCAAAAAAAATGAAGTTTCGCGCTATAGACGTGATACTTTGAAGTTCACTCAATGAATAAACATGTTTCTCATCAATTTCAGACAAAGGAGTCCTAGAGTAGATAATACCAAGACAAAAATGACCAAGATACTGATTATATGGGTATTGTATATTTTTGGTGCTTGTTCGGTCAATAAAGTATTCACCATGCGAACCAAGCGTAAATCCATTGCAAAACCCAGGATAATCCTCATCCATGTATGTCGTTTTCAAATCTACTGCGAATTTTATATCGGGATTAGTTTTAGAGATAAATGTTATATCTGGATAATAATTTTGGTAACTGGCCAATTCGATAACATAACCGTTACTTTCTGCAAACTTCAAAAAATGAGGAAATAGATGTAGTTCAAGCACCTTTGAAACAATTTTTGTGTCGCAGGATATTGTGTATACATTTTTAAATATATCAATAAATCCTTTTACAGTCCATTCCCCATTGTTTGAAATATTCTCAGCCAAAGAAGAAGCAAAGACCTTTAATTGTTTTAAAAAAAAGGTTTTTAGTTCTATTTCATGAATAGTGCTATCGATGCTCATAAAACCTCATTTGTGTTTATTTTTGCTGAATTGTGTTTAACACAAAATCCCAAGCTAGCGTAGCATGCTACGCGGCGCCATGGGGAATAGCGGGCGGCAAAGGGCCGTATCGGCGAACGCCGATAGGCCCGACGCGTGTGGCGTATCGCGAAGCGATAGCCACCGCTACAATATATTTATTAATTACGCCTTTTTGATTTCGAACGTCATTTCTTCGCCTTCGAATTTGGCTTCCATGGCTTGTTTGTCATTGGAGCGTTCGAGTTTGACGCAGAGGAGGCCTTCGGCCATTTTGTCGCCCCAGGCAGCGAACATGTCGATGATGGTCTGGGAGTCGGACTGCCAGGTCATCGTGATGCGGTCTTCGATTTCGAGGCCGATTTCCTTGCGGGTGAGCTGGAATTTGCGCATGGCGTCGCGCATGAAGGCTTCGATGCGAAGGTCTTCGGTGATTTCCGTGTCGAAAGCGGTCCAGTAGCCACATTCTTCGGCGATCGCGAGTTTCTCGTTGGGGAGGGCCTGCATGATGATGAGGTCAAGCGTGACTTCGACGTCGCCGGTGCTGATGGTGAGCGTGACGGCTTCACCGGCGACGAGGGCATCCATTCTTTCCTCTAGTCGCGGTCGGAGTTGTATTTGACCGTGCTGTAGGGAACGATACCAGCGTCGAGCCAGAGGTTACCGACGTCTTCGACGCGGTGCATTTTGCCGCCGCAGTGTTTTTGTTTTTTTATTTTGTTGCGTGGGCTATGGCTACGCCATACGCCCACGCGCTCCGCCTATGCCTGCGGCATACGGCTCCGCACACAGGATGCCATACAGTGCAAAACATTTGTTCTCGAAAACAATCATACATCAAAAGCTGATTTTACTGCATTATAATCCCAATAATATTTATCATCTTTCATAGAAATATGTATGCCAAATTTTCTAATAGGCTCAGGACATCTATCTTTTATAACACTAGTACTATTGTACAAAACTATTATTTTAATATTTGCATCAATAGCTATATCACATTCATACCTTATATAACTTCGATAGTCAACAGAATGGCTTTTGACACAATAACGACCGTATGCATTATAGCTTTGACATAATTGACACCAACCACTTGTAATGCTATTGGTGTGTTCGCCCACAACGAGCACAAATGTTTTTGAGGCATCCATACGCGCTTTTAAGGATTTTTTAATACTACAATTTAAGCTACTATCTCTAGCTTGAGTAAGTTCGTGAGCATCATTAAACGACAACCCCCAATGCTTACTACTATTCCATTCATAGAGCTTGTTAATTGCATCATTATCACCAGTCCAATCACCTGCAATATATGTTTTAGTACGATATGTCATTTTCTATTCTCCTTACTGTTATGAATAAATGGAAACTTTATCCTTGTCTCCGCTGTAAATTAGGATGTTGACTTCGCCGTGAATGCTCGTCTTCTTTATTTCAAAAATCGCCTTCATGCGATTCAAGGCATCAATATGAGAAAACCCAATGCGTGACAACCCTGTTCCAATTATTGGAATAAACATCGGATTGGCCTGACCATTTGCATCATAATGTTTAATTAATTCACAAATAGCCAAAAATAGTTCATCCTCAGAGCATTGTGCTTTATTGTCATCATCAAATTTTGTCAGTGCTAACAAGTAAAAAACGATATTATTCCATTTAATAGCTGATATACTCCCTATAGGATATTCTTTCGTTTTGCCATGACTTCTGTTCACAATACTGTATCTAACATTTTGTTCTGCAAGACTTTCTTCAATACGGGAATCTAATTCATCTCTTGTGAGAGTTGAACTAATTCGATTTACCCATAATCCATGAAGCGAATTTGAAGATACCAAAGGCTTTGTGCTAGTTGTATAATCTTCCACAACCGTATCAAAACAAGTATTTACTGGTATAACAATAATTCTAGATTTATCGTTATTTTTTTTATTATCTGACATTAAATCTAGTAAATCAGCATACACAATATTTAATCTAGCGTTGCCTGATGACCATATTGTGTTTTTTCTTTTAATAAATGTAACAGCCAGTGCCACAGTTACGATAATGACACATATCAATATAAAGCAACCAAGTCGTAAGCAGAATGCATTATCTCTAACATCCGACCATCCAAAAAATAAAAATAGACCTGACAATACAGCAAAAATTAGAGATGATATCTTATAGATATTTTGCTTTACTATTTGAGCATTTAATCTGAGCCTTTCCAATGCGACACTCCACGAAAGTAGTGCTACAATTGCAGCACCACTTAATTCCTGTTATCGATTATTCCTCAACATTCACAACTTTATTCCTCAACATTCACAACTTCACCAACGACTTTGTCGCCCTTCTTCCCTGCCTTCCTCGCCTTCAGCGCTGTCTTTTTGGACTGAATGCGGGCATTCATCTCACCGATGAGGGCTTCGAGTTCATCCGATGGCGAAATAATGGCGAGGCTGTTGATGTAGTCACAGAGCGGACGCCAGGAATCAATGAGGGACTGACGCGCAGCTTTGATGGTACCAGGGACAATACTAGCTCGCTCATTATCATAAGCTTTCATCATGGCCATGAATGCATCATATTTATTGCGAAGTGCGGGAATCCAGGCAGCAACAGTGGCTTTGGTGAGAATGTCTTTATCAAGTGCCTCAAGAGTTTCAAGCATTCGGATGACT
>JAZRWH010000113.1:0-10269 GCA_045599585.1 Myxococcota bacterium | reverse complement strand
GTCTCTGACAGCTATATCAAACGTGTCTGTAATGAAATTAATCAGAGACCTCGAAAAGTACTTGGTTGGAAGACACCGGAAATGGTTTACTCAAATATGCATTTGGATTGACAATTTTCCGTCTCCCCCTGAGCGGCTATCACCTTGCAAAAGGCTATAGCATCTTCGTCTGTATCGCGCTCAACCATCTGAACACAACCCGTCAACGCTGCACCTGCAATCCTTGATTGAACTGCCTTTTGCATCGGTAATACGCCGCTACCCCCTCTCCCCAAATTTAAGTTGATCAATACAACACTGCCTGTTTTCAGCTCAACCACACGCTCATCCTCAAAGAGAATCCCCCCACACGTACCAAACAAATAAACCCATCTCATTCATGCAGCACAACTTTACATCTTTCCGCTTGATATCATAAAGCTGATTAGAACAACCCCTCTACGGTTCATGATAAGATTCAAATCCAATGACAAAAAAAACTGTCCCCATTAAAACAAATTCAAGCATTCCCTGGCTCATTGCTTCGTGTGCACTGCTCTCTTCAATCGCCAACTTTGTCATGGGAATTATTATATTATCGACCAACCAAACGGGTGGCGATATTGCAATGGGTATCCTAACACTCGTTTTTGCCATTTGGGGTATCAGCGGCTCAATCATTGCGCTCATATTTATTATCAGGCAAAATCGCTACAATCGTTCTCAAGCCAATTTTATTGCTCAGGTGTCACATGAAGTGCGTACGCCGCTGACGTCCATTCGCATGTACGCTGACACATTACTCATGCATCGCTACGACAGCGAAGAAGAACAAAACGATCTCATCAAACACATGAATGATGAAATCATACGCCTTGAGCAGCTCACAGAACACATTCTCGAAGCAAAACGCCAAAAAGACAGAAAATCATGTCCTCCAATCGCCCCTGACGACGTTCTCATGCAGGCACTTCAACCCTTCCTTGATAACCCAGATTATGGCTCCCGTATTGAGCTAGGCATCGACGCACCAATTAACCAAGTTTGCGTGGACCGAACTGATCTGCAAAATGTCGCGACCAATCTGATTCAAAATGCTCTAACACACGGCGGAAACGGAACAATCCATATCAATATGTCGCAAACTCAAAATCTTGTTTCGCTCAGTGTGCGTGACGAAGGCAAGGGCATCGCGCAAAATATGATGAAAAAGATATTTGAACCCTTCGAACGTGGTGAAAATACAACTGAATCTGGCATTCCAGGCTTCGGTCTCGGTCTTTCTATTGTCAAAGATTTCTGCAAACAGTACGGTGCTCGTATCGAAGTGAAAAATCACGAATCTGGCGGCGCCATCTTCAAATTAAGCATTAAAACAAAAGAAGCTCCTCAATCGTAATATACAATTTCACAACACATAATACGGTTCCTTAAGTTTCATATTACACAACTACATTTATAGATTTAATCATACAAGACAAAACCACAATGACAGATAAATTATCTTACGATATTGCTTCTTTTGATGATAAGACAAAGAATATTTTAAACCGCCAAGTTAAGTTACTTAGATTTGCAATCAAGCTGTTATTAACAAGTCACAAGTACATAAAATCTACCGAATTACGTTTGCGCACCTGCGAAAGAGGATGCAATCTGCTAATTCACTTTTTGTGGAGCACTGCACTTGCAATACTCGCTTTTATTCCAGGCATTTTAGGTTGGTACCCTTTTGTTGATGGCATATCCGAATTACCGTGGCTTTGGTGGCCTATCATCATCGCAGTTGTTATTATTGAGCATTATTTGTTCTGGAACGGAATTGTATTTGTATATCTAAGCTCCAAACAAATTGGTATTAAATGGCGCGGTTTGGGTGCTCTTTGTGGAATGATCCCCATCCTTAACCTCATCATGCTGTTGAACATCATTTGGATCGCAAAGCACGAAGTCATCTTCGAAAGAAAAAAAATCGAAAGAAACAAACTGCGCAAAGCACAAAAGATCTGCCAAACGAAGTATCCCATTCTTTTAGTTCACGGCATCTTTTTTAGAGATTCTAATCTCATGAATTATTGGGGACGCATTCCGTCTGAACTCATCGAAAATGGAGCTACAATCTTTTACAGCGACCACGACAGTTCATCATCTGTTGTTCAAAGTGCGCGTATGCTCGAACGAAAAATCCTTGAGATCCGACAAAAAACTGGCTGTGAAAAAGTTAATATCATTGCTCACTCCAAAGGTGGCCTCGACTCACGCTCGGCTATCATTACGACTTCAGCAGAAAATTACATTGCATCGCTAACTACGATCAACACCCCGCACCGTGGCTGTAAATTCGTCGAATACTTGCTTGGCGAAATCTCAGAAAATGAAAAACAGGGGTTAGCCAATGCCTATAATTCGGCTGCTGCCGCATTAGGTGACGAACATCCAGATTTTTTAACAGCAGTTTCAGACCTCACCGCATCTAGATGTGCTAAGTTTAATGAAATTATCAAAGACAGTCCCAAAGTTTATTACCAATCTTTTGGATCTTATATGAAAGCTAAAACTAGCGCAGGATTCCCACTTAGTTTTAGCTATCCGATCGTCAATAGTTTCGATAAAATAAACGACGGACTCGTAGGTGTTGAATCCATGAAATGGGGTGAGCAGTTTACACTCATCGAGCCGAAAGGTAAACGCGGTGTTTCTCATGCAGATATCATTGACTTGACAGGCGAAAACATTCCTGACTTCGATGTTCTAGAAATGTATGTTCAGCTGGTAGCCGACCTCAAAAACAAAGGTTTCTAAGTTTTAATTTATTTTACTGATTCACTTCACACATACATGGCTCTGTAAGACATTAAAATCACAAACTATCGACGACGGTACCAAACCATACACACACAGTCCTCAATCTGCAGTGTGAATGCACTAACAACACATTTCGTTTTAAGGGAGGCATTAAGATGCCCAAAATACTCTTTCTTCACGGCTTTGCCAGTTCAGGCAATTCGGGGACAGCAACCATTTTACGAGACTATCTTTACAAAGATTACGGTGTTACGGTGATCTCGCCGGACATCCCCATCTATCCGTCCGAAGCACGAACTTACCTCACATCATTAGTCGAAGCCGAGAACCCCGATCTTATCTTTGGCACTTCAATGGGCGGCATGTACGCGGAGCTCTTAAAAGGCTATCCACGTATTTGCGTAAACCCAGCCTTTACAATGTCTAAACTCATCACCATGAAGTTTAAATACCTCGGCAAAAACGTCGATTTTCTCAACAAACGCCAAGACGGTACAACGTCGTTTAAAGTCGACAAACAAATGATCGCTGAGTTTAAAGAAATCGAAACAACTGCCGCGCTAAAAAACATTACTCCCGAAGAAAAGAAGCGCGTTTGGGGTATTTTTGGCAAAAATGATACTGTCGTTAATTGTCAAAACGAATTTACTAAAGCCTACGGCCGAGAACAATTCAAGGTCATTGAAGGTGAACACGGTGTTACCCAAAATATGCTTAAACACGACATTCTGCCGATCATCAAATCTATTTTAAAACTATAATCACGCCTTTCTCAATACATTTCACGTACAAACGCGTAAGGATTCCCAAGATGTGACCGCAATTTGCCTCACCCTGGGGACTTCGGCAAGATGTAAGAAAAATAAATATACATTTCACTGCTGTCCCACAACATATTCTCATTAACTGTAACGAAATGCGCTCGTTACAGAATTTTATACTTTTCTTATTCTCATTCTGTCCTGCGGGCGGCCCAAAGGGGCGTCGTATCGCGGACGCCCCTTTGGAATCCCCGCGCTCTTTTGTCGCGCCCGCGGCTTGCCTTCGGCTTCGCGACGCAGGCGATTTAATAGTAATCTTAAGTCTTTTTCATGCTTAGAAACGACTATATATCAATAAAACAAAGCTACTGTAGAGTTATCAGAGTATTCTATGAAAACTTCGTGCGACAGCAGTGTATACATTTGTATTGCATTCATTTCGTTGCTGTCAGTGAGCGTCTTTGTATAGGACAGCAATGATATAGAATATATAGATATTCGAATTTCTTTTTTAAACACTTTTTTGACACATTCGTGTCGAATAATGCCCCATAACGCCGTGTTTTATTGTATATGCATGCGACTGCCATTTTTACGGCAGATTGAATTTAGTTCTACAAGTCGCCTATTTCGGCGGCTATTATTTTAATAAGGCTATTAATCTATGAAAAATAAACTTCATCTTGTATCACTAGGCTGCCCCAAAGCACGTGTTGACAGTGAACTCATGCTGGGAATGCTTCGTGCAGAAGGTTGGGAACTCACACCTGATCCTGAAGAGGCAGATGCGATTCTCGTCAACACTTGTGCCTTCTTACAATCGTCGACCGAAGAGTCGATCGACACGATCCTTGAATGTGCCGACTACAAAGAGAATAAATGCAAAAAACTCGTTGTAGCAGGATGCCTTCCATCGCGCTACGAAGGAAGCATGGATGAGTTAAAAGCGTCGCTTCCCGAAGTCGATTCATTTATTACGACGCGCAACATCCCTGACATTCTGAATGCCATCCGACTTCCGAAACAAGTCGAGCGCAACTATCCGGATCCCTTCCTTCTTCGCGACCTTGCTGGCAAACAATCTTTTGCGTATCTCAAAATTTCGGAGGGTTGCGACAGGAGATGCTCATTCTGTGCGATTCCGCTGATCCGCGGACGACAGCTCTCGCGTCCGATCGATTCGCTCGTCACAGAAGCCAAACAGCTTGCAGACAAAGGCGTGCGCGAACTTGTATTGGTAGCCCAAGAACTTACGCGCTACGGGCACGACATCGATCTTCAAGATGGACTTTTGCGTTTGTTGGACGAAATTGAACCCATTCCCGGCATCGAATGGATTCGCCTCATGTACACGTATCCGTGGAACTTTAGCGACGCGCTAATCAACCGTGTTGGACGCGGCAAAATCCTTCCTTACGTCGATATTCCGCTTCAGCACGTGTCGCAGCATATTCTTGATGACATGAACCGCAGCGTCAAGCAGGAAACCCAAGACAGGCTGCTGCGTCGTCTTCGTGAGATTCCCGGAATCGTACTCCGTACAAGCCTCATTGCTGGCTTTCCAGGAGAAACTGAAGAAGACGTGCAAGAACTCATCGACTGGATCCGTGAAATTCGATTCGACCGTCTCGGTGTTTTTGAGTACAGCGCCGAAGAAGGAACCGTTGCAGGTTATCGTTCTGACCAAATTCCCGATGAAATCAAAGTTGAACGACGCGACAGAATTATGGAGGCACAGCAAGCGATTCAAGCAGAAAAGATGGCAGCCATGATTGGCCAAGAACTTGATGTTCTCGTCGATGGCCCAAGTCCCGAACACGAGCTCGTTCTTACGGGGCGTTATTATGGTCAAGCCCCCGAGGGCATCGACGGTCAAATCTATCTGTCGTACGAACACAGCGACAAAGAGCCCGCCCAAATCGGAGATATCGTTCGCTGCCGCATCTCAGATGCAAGAGAATACGATCTTTTGGGCGATGTCATTGACTAACCAAATTACAAGCGTTGCATAACACCCTGAGAAATCAGATCAGCGATGTACAACAAATCGTTGTGATGACGGCTCGATGCAACGCTATTTATTACTTGCCGCTACAAAAAGATTTTGTTGAATTTATATATATAGCCTGCTGTTGACGAGGTCAGCTTTGCGCCGAAGGCGCAGAGGGGGTAGCGGCGTATTGCTGAAGCCCCCAAATGAATACCCTGGGCATCGATTGATTGGAATCGATTCTAGTGCAGACTAAGGCATTGCGTTTTACAAAGGCAGAGGCAATAGCCGCTCAGGGGGAGACTTCCCCCATCCTAAACACCATCTGACCAAACGCAAACATACGAAAATTATCAATCATATACAGAGTAAACGCATGGATGATTTATTTGAAATGCTTCCGGAAGGAACACGAATCGTCATCAAGGGAGGCCAAGTCACCTTTGAGAATATGACGCCAGACATGCTTGACGTAGCGCACGCGTTGAATCCAGATGACGAAGATATCAATGCACGACGCGAGGAATCGCTGGGCACAAAAGCCAATGCTAAAAAATGATACGCAGGAAAACGACGCGTTGCACATTGTCAAAAGCAGCGCACTGCGGTAATCTTAGAACGAGCGTCTGTCCATTCGGAGACGCAACAACAAGTCCGTAACGATACGATTAAGGATAACAGATGAGTAGAGATACCTTTGATTTTACAGTTGATTCGCTTGGCCCTTGCAAAGTGCCTTCCCCGATTCATCTTTCCAAACGCCTCAATGATCTTGTAGCGAATTACGTAAGTGATGACGAACGCGTGATGTATGACATCAACGAAGTTGTTTCAGGCGAAACAGCGACGCGCACGTACAAAAAATCTGAAATGATGGAAAAAGCTGGCCCGCGCGAAATGCTTTATTTTGATCCGACAAAAGTCTGCGCTGGCATCGTGACGTGTGGTGGTCTTTGTCCGGGCTTGAACGATGTTATTCGAAGCGTTGTAATGACATTGTGGTATCAGTATGGTGTACGCAACATTCTGGGCATTCCTTTTGGTTACGGCGGATTTTTGCCTGAGAACGGCTACACGCCGATCAAACTTGACCCGCACATTGTCTCACGCATTCACCAGCACGGCGGCACGATTTTAGGATCATCGCGCGGCGGCGGCGATGTCGAACGCATCGTCGATTCAATCGAACAGATGAACATCAATATTTTGTTCACAATTGGTGGTGATGGCACGCAGCACGGCGGTTACAGAATTTACGAAGAAGCCAAAAAACGCGGCCGTAAACTTGCGGTTATTGGCATTCCCAAAACGATCGACAATGATCTTTGCTTTATCCAGCGTTCATTTGGTTTTGAAACAGCCGTTAGCCAAGCGGGACGCGTTGTGAACGCGGCGCACACCGAAGCGACCAGCGCCGTCAACGGCATTGGTCTCGTCAAGGTTATGGGGCGTGAATCTGGCTTTATTGCTGCCTACACGGCACTCGCTTCTAGCGACGTCAACTACGTTTTGATTCCTGAAGTTCCCTTTGACATTGATGGCCCCAACGGCCTTTGGGAAAGCCTTAAAGCGCGTCTTGATCGTCGCCATCATGCTGTCATTCTCGTTGCTGAAGGTGCCGGCCAAAACCATATCAAAGCTTCTGGCGCGACCGATGCTTCTGGCAACAAAGTTTTGAACGACATCGGCGTTTACCTCAAACAGCGCATCAACGAGTTGGCCAAACGTGACGGCGTTACAATCAACCTCAAATACATTGATCCGAGCTACATCGTTCGCGGTAGCGAAGCAAATCCAAACGACTCGATCTATTGCTCGCGCTTGGGTGCCAATGCTGTACACGCTGCTATGTGCGGCAAAACGGGCATTCTGATCTCCCTTCTTCATGATCAGTACGTTCACGTTCCTATCTTGCTCTCGATCGGACGCCGCAACGTCGTCGATCCCGAAAGCGATCTTTGGCGAGACGTCATCATCCAGACGGGTCAACCCGCACTCATGGTCAATACACCTGAGAACGTTTAATCAGAATGATTATAAAATTTAGTTTATATAATTCTTACAACCTTTAAGAATTATAAAACTCAAGTTCGGCGCCGCAAGGCGCCAACTTTGTTATGAACAACGCTTAATCATGCAAAGTCTACATTATGCGTAAGGAGTGGCAGCTGAAATCCATTTCGACAGCCCTCAAACATCGTTTTGTAAAAGCCTTGTATCAGGCAAAACGCCCAAGTTTTCCCAATGACCGACATCAAACAAGAGTCAATCCCCCCCATAAGCACAGATTCAGCTGCAAAACGGGGTGAATCCATATCAGAAGAAGCAGCCCAAGTCGGATTTGACTGGGCTTGTGCGCAGGACGTCATTCCCAAGCTTCGAGAAGAAGCTGATGAAATCGAACGTGCCCTACTCGCTGGAGACCGGGAAAACCTTGTCGAAGAAGTCGGAGATCTTTTTTTTGCGCTCGTCAATTTCTGCCGCAAAGCAAAGATTGACAGCGAAGCTGCATTTCAGAGTGGCGTCGACAAATTTGAACGACGCTACCGACGCCTGGAGGCTCTTATCGCCTCTTCCGGACGCGACATCCGGGCGCTTACAGCAGGCGAACTCGAAGACGTTTGGTCGCTCGTCAAAAAGGAAGAACATCATGCCTAGTCAGGAAGATTCGATTCTCTCAGTCCTTATGAAAGCGGGAACCATGGGCAACGTTCAAACGCTGATCGAAGCCATGCTCAACATTCAGACTCAGCTTTCAGAGATCAAAGACAACCAACATAAGATCATGAAAGCCCTCCGAGATCTTCGTGCCGAACAACGTGCTCGCTTGTCAGATCTTAAAAAATCGACACAGTCCGCCCTTCACTCTTCCCACGAAGAACTTGTCGGGCATCTCAATGATATTCAGGAATCCGTTGACGATGCCGTTTTAGACGAGATGGACATCGATCTGGATGGTCTTGCTGGTAGTTTAAACGGCAGAAACGGCCTGTTTTAAGCGCACTTAGAAAGATAAATTACGAGTTTCGTTTGTTACAAACAACGATTGTTGAGATAGAGCCTTCTCAGCTACGCTCTTCGACAAAACTGAAGGCTACTCAGGCTCATGCGGGTTAAAATTCAATGGATAATATCTTTTTCAATTACTGCATCGACCAAGAATTATTTACACGAGAAGCACTCGATCGTGCAGTAAATATGACGTCTGAATCCGTCAGTATTTATGAAACACTCGTTCAGAACGGCGTAATAAGCCAAGAAAGACTCGCTATTACAGCGGGTGAATTTTACAAAGTTCCAGTCGTCGATCTTTCACAGGTCAAGCCTGAACCCAGTGCTCTGCGCTATGGATCTAACGTTTTGGGACACAAACTTGGATTTTTACCCTTTGCCATCGATCCGGCTGCCGGCGTTCTCATTGCAATCATGGATTACGCTAATCAAGAATCAGTACGCATTTACCTTCAGGGACAACGCGTCGAACGCATGAACTTTTATATAGCCCCATGCAATACGCTCATCCGCTACATCAATACGTATCTTGAAGCACCAACACAGCGCGAACGCCTACTTTCGATTCCTGAGGAAAATGCCCGCAGACGCAAATCCTCTGTCGTCCATACGCAATATTTGTCTTTTGACTCGATCCCGATTGCACAGTCTGCAACCGTGCCTGATCCCGAAACACTTAAGACAATTCAAAACCTCCAAAAAAAGGTTAAAAGTCTGACGGAAGAAAATATGGCGCTTCGTCAACAGATGGACCATATTTCGCGCATGATTGAACTCGAATCCCAGCTCACTCGCGAACTGGCCTCAGCCTTAAAAGCTAACGGTACACTTTCAAACATTACCTTCGATCGTCTTCTGAGTACACTTCGATAGTATAAGCTTGTCACAAACAAACAAGCATTCCCTTCAATGACGCCAAAAGCCCGCACAATTATTACTATTTTTGTCTTTCATTTTTTAATGATTGTAGGGCTTTTTATACCTTTTCAAGACGCCTACGCTGAACCTTTAGATTTTAAGCGGCCGCGTATGACGTTTGCCCTCGGCATTGACGCTTTTGATTATTTTAAGGGCGACTTTGGCGATGCCGCGAGCGTTGGGCTAAGCCTGTTTGGAGAAGTTTCGCTTGAGGTGGGCTACGTCGGTGGCGCGCTTCGTTTCGGCACAGCTCGTGCGTTTACACAAAAAGATTATTTGCCTTATGACGAAGGCTTTCAGTATATTTATATAACTGCAGCCCCTCGTTTTTATTATGCTCCTCTACGCAGTTATCTTTACTTTTTCATTCAACCCGAAGTCTCAATGCACATTCTCGAGTCAAACACGCTCGTCCTCGTAACAGGCAACGACACAATCACGGGGTCTGTAGGCGGCTCAGTGGGCGTTCAATATGTGATGGGCATCTTTTCTCTCATCGGCCAAGTTTCATGCGAATATGACTGGCGGTTGGATTCTATTTTAATTACAGGCGGTATCAGCATTGGTATATCCAGTACGATTGATTAATTTATATTTGTACTGGAATTCAGTTTGATAATACATGTTAGATAACATAATATAATATCATAATCCTTTTCGATGGTGGGGGAAGTCGGAAAATTGTCAATCCAAATGCATATTTGAGTAAACCATTTCCGGTGTCTTCCAACCAAGTACTTTTCGAGGTCTCTGATTAATTTCATTACAGACACGTTTGATATAGCTGTCAGAGACCTTAGTAAA
>JAZRWH010000112.1:0-2486 GCA_045599585.1 Myxococcota bacterium | reverse complement strand
CCCGATCCCATCCCGAACTCGGAAGTTAAGCTCTTTTGCGTCGATGGTACTGCGTGGGTGACTGCGTGGGAGAGTAGAACGTCGCCGGCTTTTTTTGTTTTTGGGCATTTCGAGGGGCATCTACTTCGTCGACGTCGTCGTTGGTGTCAGTCACGTGCGTGGGCACGCTCCTTCCACCATCTCCTTGTCTTCTCGTATCTGCCACCTCGAAAGCCCAAAACCATGAGTATGATGATTTAATTCGTCATCAGCTCGAAAAAAATAAAAAACAGTTTTAAAGCCTCTGACTTTGTTGATTGATGTGTACTCGTTGGCTTTAGTTTTAGTTTTTTAGATAAAAACGCATTTGAAATAAGTCGAACGCACGCGTTGCGAAGCCGAAGGCAAGTTCGCACTTGCCGATGAGTGATTATAATACATCTCTGTGACCTGCACAGATCGAAGCCCACAATATTGCTCTGTCACGCGCGAGCTCACTCATTATATTCGTGTATGTATTAATTATTTTCGGGCATAAAAAAAGCCGCCCGAAGGCGGCTTGCGTGTAAAACAACGAGAAATAATAAATAATAGAATTATTTCTTTTCGAGAGCTTTGGTGACTTTAGCCTTGAGTTTATCGTCGGTCAAAGCGGCATTAAGGGCTTCAAGGTCGGCTTTTTCACCCTGAGCGCCGATGGCTTCGATGGCATACTCACGGAGCATTTTGCCAGCATTTTCGTCTTTGACGATATCAGTGAGCGTAGCGACAAGAGCTTTTGCATCAAAGCCTTTGGCGAGATTTTTCCAGGAATCTTTGGGGGCTTTCTTGAAGGGGGAAACGACTTGCCAAGCAGGGACTTTGTCAGTACGAGGCGTTTTCTTGAGGTAGTTCATAGAAGCCTTGTAAGCTGATTCATCGAATTTGTCGAACATAGGGGCGTTGTACCACATGTTCATGAGGCCTTCGAAGCATTTATCCTGAACGGCGACATCATTTTCGTCGTTGCTCTGGAGAATCTTGTCGAGTGCGGGAACAACTGCCTCGGGTTTGTTGAGGCGGCCGAGGTCTCTACAGGCATTACCACGGACGGTTTTATCAGCGTCATTGAGGAATTTCATGGCTTCATCGAAAATACCATCGACGCTGGCATTATTAGAGTTGATGATACCCATGGCGGCACCACCGCGAACCTTGGCATCGCTGTGTGTGGCACATTCTTTGTAGAAGCTGTAAAGATCAGTGCTTACTTTGAGGTTGTTCATCAGGCTCTTGAGGCCAGCAGCGAGGACTTCAGGATTTTTTTCGGCTTTGAGGTTGTCGATCAAAGCCTTGAGTTCATCGCTTTCATTATCATAGTTGCGTGTTGCGCGATTCCATGCGTAGGCGCGAACCTCGGGAGCACTATCCTTGAGAAGCTGGATGTCGATGGCACTGGATTCTGCGGTTTTTTTGCCGGCATAGAGCGCTTTGAGAGCGTCTTTGTCGAGTTTACCGTCTTTCATATATTGGCTGTCACCAGCAGGAGCGGCATCATCAGCCTTAGTATCTTCTTTGGCATCAGCCTTAGCATCGGCGCTAGCTTCAGCTGCAGGGGCATTGCCAGCAGCCGCAGGGGCATCTTCTTTTTTGTCGCAAGCAGAAAACATAAGACCGGACATAAGAGCCAAAATCATAAACTTTTTCATGTAAAAATCCTTTTGATAAAGTGGTAAAAAACCGCTTGTTAACGAAAAATAGCGGTGAGCCTTCGTATAATAACACGAATTGATGTGATGCACCAAAGATTTAGGCACTAAGTTTATATAGTTTTGGGGTTCGCCTATCTCCTGACGTCGATACGGCGAACATGGCGGCTGGCGTATTGGCTTTGAAGCCAATACGCCAGCCGTTACTTATTTGGGTGTGCGTTTGTGGCTTGAATCAAAATCGCCGTCAGAACGTCGTCTGCAGGCGTCATACCATGTACGGCGCGACAAGCGTCACGCTGAGTATACACTTAATGGCGTGCCTGGTGAGGAGGGGGGCGTTCGATGCGAACGCCCTCAGTTGCTAAGCATTTAAACAAAATCATGAGGCGCGGTAACACGTCTCTGAGGATGTCCGATTTATCGACTTGCGGTCGCAGGTCTCAGAGCACGATATTAAGGGCCGATCGCAGGTCTTTGAAAAAAATCTCTTAAGAAAATAAAAAACATCTTGACGTCCACATTCAGCACGCGTATAACCCTGCCTCGTTCGCTGGAACTCAGAAATGAGATTCAGAGACGGATTGAAAACAGAACAGTAGAAAGTGATAGAGAAATGGGCGATCATTCGAGAGAATGATCCAACATCAAGTGTCTATAAGATTAAAGGAAATCCTCCTTCTTTGATTCAAAGGAGTGGGATGGAGATTAAGCTATTAAGGGCATGCGGTGGATGCCTTGGCGCTGAGAGGCGAAGAAGGACGTAATAGACTGCGATAAGCATCGGCGAGTTGTCAAATAAGCGTTGACCCGATGATT
>JAZRWH010000111.1:0-5507 GCA_045599585.1 Myxococcota bacterium | reverse complement strand
CTTCGTACATCATCGATTATATTGAAGAATGGTCTCAGAAGGGGCGTGCTTACATTAATGCATGTTCTCTACCCAGAGATCGCGTATAGTGTTCGTTAAATCGGGATTCCGAGTTTTTGCGAACTTTTTTGGACGCTAGCTGTTTTTTACCATGTCCACATCAATAGGATGTGCAATTAGGAGGAAGTATAAATGAACAACTCAAAAAAAGGTGCGTGGATATTGTTTTTGGTTGGCATTGTTTTTATAAGTTTGCCTCTATTTATGGCTGATATGCCCCCCCTAGCATCTTTGGAAAAGATCGAGGGTGTTGTTACTGCTTCTCAGCGTTGTACATGTTCGAGTAACAAAGGAAGGAGTTCGGGATATACGGCTGAGTATAAGTTTTCTTATAACAACCAAGAATATGAAGGAGCAGAAAAGGGTTGTTCTTGCGGATCTTTAGTCTCGAACAACCCGGGTGAAAGCATTACTATCTTATTTGATAAAAATAACCCAGAAAACAATATTCCGTTGAGTAGTGTTCTATTTTTCTCGATATTTATAGTCTTAGGTTTAGGTTGTTTGGGCATTGGTATTTTTACTATTACAAGAAAACAATCCGATGCCACTAAGTAATTCAAATTAAAGCTGAAATCGACCTTTGTGGAACTTATTTCTTGGCGGTATTTATTGCTCGGCTCAATTGGTTGTTTCAACCAGATTCATTGAACGAGAGCATAATGATCTCGTAGAGAGGCGCAGCCGTATTTTGCCGTGCCGTATGAAATAGGCACGGCGCGTAGCCGTATTTGCCATAAGGCAAATAGGCGAAGCTGTATCCAAAATACCGTCAAAAATGCAGTGCACTATGGTGAATTACTTTGAATCAAATTCAAAGTAAAGCTCAACTGAAGTCTAAAAAGGGAATTTGATTCATATTTATATCATTTTATAGTTGCATAGAAACCAGTAGAACGCTACACATTTGCCTACATGTATGCCTTGCTTTAGAATGAGTAGGGCTACGCGTATTTTGCGTACGAACGATAAGCAATGCGGGCATCTATGCGGATGCATTGGAGCAGATATATGAATCGAATGAAGTGGGGTGTTTTACTGGCAGCGGCAGCGATTTTATCGGGATGCGCTGAAACATCGGACGACGGCTATACGGACACTTGTGTTGAGGGTGCGAAAGCGTGTGCCTCAGCGGTAGCCTATAAGACGTGCGTTGGCGGAATTTGGAGCGGCATGATTCCATGCAACAATGGCGAAGTTTGCGCGGATGGTGCATGTGTTGCCGGAAGTAAGCCTGCAGAATGTGTCAACAATAAGCGCGAATGTACGAGCGCGACGTCGTATAAAATCTGCGTGAGCGGTGTTTGGAGCGAGGCTCAAAAATGCGGTCCAAAATTGATCTGCGATGATGGCGATTGTGTCGAAGATGCCTCGTCGGGCGTAGCGTGTTTGGCCGGTTTTAAAGGTTGTAGTGCAGATGGTCGTCTTCAGGAATGTGATGCAAATGGCTATCTTAAGACGAGCGACTGCCCAGTCGGTACGCAGTGTGTCAAAGGTTCGTGCGTAGACCCCAATGAAACGGCAAACCTCTGTAATGTTTCCGAAAAAGCGACGTGCTCCGATGACAATACGCGCCGTTATTGCGGTCTCGATGGCAAGTACGCGACTGAAACGTGTTTGAACGGTTGCACGGATGGCAAATGCAACGAATGCAATTCAAACGAAGCGGCTTCGTGTAGTGATAACAAAACGCGCAAATACTGTGAAAATGGCAGCTATAAAACAGAATCTTGTTCAAAAGGCTGCACGGATGGCAAATGCAACGAATGCAGTACGACCGATGCTGCTACGTGCACTTCTTCGACGACACTGAAATATTGCGCAAACGGAACTTACAAAACAGAGACTTGTTCGGGCACGTGTTCTGGTGGCAAATGTACGACGACAGAATGCAATGCGAGCGATGCCGCGACTTGCAGTGGATCGTTTACGCGCAAGTATTGTACGTCTGCTGGCAAATACGAGACTGAAACATGCACCTACGGCTGCACGGGTGGTAAATGCAACGCGTGCGGAACGTCGACCGCTGCTACTTGTAGCGACAATAAGACGCGTAAATATTGCGAAAACGGCAACTATAAGACTGAAACGTGCGTCAACGGTTGTGTCGATGGGTCCTGTAGATCGACGGCAATTCCTACCGTGGGCAGTGCCTGCTCGGAATCAACTTTTGATACTGTTTGTACTGACAGTACGCGTTACTACTGCGACAGTACAACGAACAAAGTTGCCAGCAGCGCTTGTTCTTCGTCGATGGTGACTTGTGCGACGATGCCCTATGGGCAGGATTGCGTTTACAATAGTTCAGTCTGTTCGAAAGAAGGCGAAAAGCTTTTCTTTGCGGGCGACGACTGTTCAGAGGGCGTTCTCTTTTACGTCACTTGTCAAAAGGGGGTGGACGGCAAACTCTATGGTGTGCTTGATGTAGCATTAAGTGTTTGTGACGGCACGTCTCGAGTTTATTGCGCCAACGCAACGGACGTGAATTCGACCGTCGAGAATTGTTCGTCATGTTCGTACGATGCTTCAAAATACACTGCAACGTGTACGGGCGCTACCACGACGCCAACGGGTTCAAGTACGCACAAAGTGGGTGAAAGCTGCACCAGCCAGGATGCTTACAAAATGGGGTGCGACGGCAACACACTTCTTTATTGTGATGGCTCAAAATACGTTGCGTATCAAAATTGTGCCGCGACGGCCGGTTACTACTGCGACGAGCAGGCGTACTATGGCTTTGCCGACTGTGTTGAGAGCTGCACGGAAAATAATACCGTGGTGGATCACGCCTCAGCATGCACTTATTATTCGGCAGATTCTGCTTATGAATTCGAGATCAAAGTTTGCGAGATGGGAGATAGCGGCAAGTTAGGTACGTTTGGCGGTTATTATGCACAATCGTATTGTTTCACATCAGGATCAACCAAAACAGATTATTATTGTTCCTCATCGTCGCTAAGCACCAAGACGTGTTCGACATGTACCAATGCGTTGGATAATACAACGGGAACCTACGTAGCGACCTGCAAATAAATATAAATTATAATAACGAGGCGCTTTTTGGCGCCTCTTTTTATGTCATGATGAAGCACTCTATTATATTAATTATTGTTCTTTGTATTATATTTGTTTTGGGGTGCAGTCGAAACGTTCAAAACGATGCACTGACAGCTGATCAAGCGCTTTCGATCTTTGCTGCATATGATGCGGAGCTTACAGAGGCGATTCAGGCAAATGCGCCCGATTGCGAAAAGCTCGGCGGTGCGCTTTTGCCACTCATACAACGACACGAGTCTGCTTTGGAACGAGCCTTTCGTTATATGAATGCGCTTACGCCCTATTCTGACGAAGAAACGGCTTTTCGTGGACGTTACGAAGCTGTGCGCCCATCTCGCGTCAGTCACGATCTGATGAAATCGATCGATGTTTGCGGGAAAACCCCACAGATCAAGCAGTTTAAGCAGATCTATTCCAAAGTGATGTTGGGAAGTATCGTTCAATCGAAATAATGTTTGTTTGATTTGGGCGGCCGCTATTGCTCACGCAATACGCGGCACGCAGCCCGACTATTGCTGGCGCAATACGTCGTGCTTTTTCGTAAATGGGGCTCAAAAATCTATCAAGACTAACAATTATAATTGCTAAACGATGTTGGTTTGTTGGTCACTTGACGTATACTTTGAGTGCTTGTGAAAAAATAGTTCGTCATAGAATTTAAAAACCGTTATATAAAACGTAGTGTAGGTGTTTAAACTACACGTTGACACATTACCGAAAAGAGACAGATCGGTTTTAAAGGACAAGTATGAAAAAATATCTTTTATTAGCCTCGCTAGTTTTGTCAGGACTTTGTGCCTTAAGTTGCGACGATGACAAAGATGAGAAAAAGGGTGGAGACAGCAAAGAGAACGTTTGCGAGAACGAAGGCGAAACTTCGTTCAGCTGTGTCGATGGTAAATCGGTGACGAAATCTTGCATCAAGATTGACGGCATTTTGGATTGGGGCGAGAGCAGCGAAAATTGTCTGAATGGCTGCGACGATGCTACGGGCAAATGCAAAGCAAAAGCAGATGTTGAGTGCACGAAAGAAAACGAGGTCGCAGCCTGCGGCAGCACGAGAATGTGTGTCGAAGGCAAGTGTGAGGACATTCCTAAGCCCGATTGCGTCGAAGACGCAGATTGTGGTGAGAAAATTTGTGAAGAAGGCAAGTGTGTGGCTGTTCAGTGTACTGAAACGGTTTGCGACAGCGACAATAAAACGCTCAAGATCTGCGACAAAGGCCGTATTACAACAGATGAGTGTAGTGTTACGTGCCGCGACAATGCCTGTCGCGATGCTGACTATTGTACGGCTGCGTACACAGAACCGTGCTTAAGCCGTACGGATGGCAGAACGATGTGCAACACGCGCACGAATACGTGCGATACGTTTGCATGTACTGAGGCAAACTGTGGCGCTGGGACAACGTGTGTTTTGGGCGTATGTCTGCCTGACAATCAAGATAATACGCATGGAAGCCAGTGTGATCCGGATAAATTTATTTCATTTTGTGATGAAGATGGCAAATTGACCGAATGTTACTTTGCAGACAAGACTGATAGTGGCGAAAAAATTTATAAAATTCGTCATAGAGCTTGCACGGGCGGTAATCAGTGTCGATCGTATAAATCAGGGATCGGTGTTGCTACAGACTGTGTTATCATGAGCGATATGTGTGCAGGATCGCCGACCAAAAGCGTATGCGACGAAAAATATGATTACTATGAGTATGCGCAGTACACGTGCACGCGCTCGACGAATAACGAGACAATTTCAGTTTTATCGGATGTTGACTATTGCGATGATCCGTATTGTATAAGCTGTGGCGTGTGGTAGTCGAGGCTAGATCAAACAGGGCGTTTATATATAACTTATCTGGCTGAGTGGCTGTTCATAGCTTTATGTTTATGTAATGGCTATTTTATTAGAAATTCCGTTTGTGCAATGAAATCTATAAAAGAAAACGTCATGATATAATGGATTACATTGCCTTGTTGATGATTTCATCGCGTATTCCTTGATGGGGACGCCAATTGTTGCGTCCCTAACGAGGGGGACGTCTTGGTTCACTGCTGTCCCACAACATATTCTTATTAACTGTAACGAAATGCGCTCGTTACAGAATTTTATACTTTTCTTATTCTCATTCTGTCCTGCGGACGGGGCCCAGAGGGGCGTCGTTTCGCGGACGCCCCTTTGGAATCCCCGCACTCTTTTGTCGCGGTATTGCAATACAACTCAAACGCATCAGCAAAAAAATTTCGCGCCGATAGGCGTTCCAATTTCCCTGTAGAGACGCAAAATTTATTGTTGTAGAGACGCAAAATTTATTGTTGTAGAGACGCAAAATTTATTGTTGTAGAGACGCAAAATTTATTGTTGTAGAGACGCAAAATTTATTGTTGTA
>JAZRWH010000110.1:0-6085 GCA_045599585.1 Myxococcota bacterium | reverse complement strand
TTTGAGAGCGTTTGAATACAGTTCGAGGAAACAACGAAAATCCTTGAGGGCGCAGCCATTAGGCTGTAACCGAAAGGATTGAGGAAGTTGACGAAGAAATGTATTCAAACGCTCTCAAAAGAAGGCGCGTGCAGCTCATTTGAACGAAGTGAGTTCAGCACGCGCGACAAAAGAGCGTGGGGCTTCCAAAGGGGCGTCCGCGATACGACGCCCCTTTGGGCCGTCCGCAGGACAGAATGAGAATAAGAAAAGTCACTGCTGTCCCATGAAATTTCATAAAATACTCGGACAACGCTACCGTAGATTTATTCTATCAAAATAGAGTCGTTTTTATACAAAAAACTAATATTACTGTTAAATCGCCCGCGTCGCGAAGCCGAAGTCAAGTTCAGCACGCGCGACAAAAGAGCGTGGGGATTCCAAAGGGGCGTCTGCGATATGACGCCCCTTTGGGCCGTCCGCAGGACAGAATGAGAATAAGAAAAGTATAAAATTGTGTAACGAGCGCTTTTTTGTTGCAATGAATAAAATATTGTCGTGGAATATCAATAATGTGTGATAATATGTAATATGAATAAATTATATAATATGTAATAGCAGATTGTATATCGCTCCTAATTTATTACACCTACATGAGTCTTATTGTGTGCAAATGTGTGATAAATAGAAATTGTAGTAAGTATCTTGACCATTAATCTCTAAAACGCTACATACTCAAAGCTTGCGTTGCAAAAAGCGAAACGATCGCAGGCAGGTTGTTTAGTGGAGGCATTATGATTTGTTTGAACAAAAAAGTCTGGCTTCTGGCTGGATTGGTGTCTATTGCGGGCTTCGTTGCAGGATGCGATGATGACAGTGATAGTAGTAATACGTCGTCGTGCAATGTTGCGAGCTACGGAGAGCAGTGCGTTGGCGGCATTCATTATTATTGCAGCAATGGTGTCGAGCAGTTTGAAGCCTGCACATGCGATGCGAGCGGTAAAAAATGCGCCGATCAAACAGGCGGCGGCACTGGTGGTGAAACAGGCGGCGGCACTGGTGGTGGTACAGGCGGCGGTGAAACGAATTTGACCTGTACGAATGGTACGAGTGCGACGCCCGCTGGCACAAAGTCTGGTGATTGGACGTACACTGGCTGCGGATGTGATAGCTCATATATTAAAAAATGTGGCGTCGTGAATGGCAAAGAAGTCGTCTTTTCGTGCTACAAAAACGAAGAAGAATACAAAGCCTGTGATCAATGCTCCGTGAATGCTGAAACGAACTATTATGAGTGTAGCGGCGGCTCAAGCGGCGGTACAAACACTGATGCTTCGAACTATAATGGACAGGGCTCTGTCAATAAAGTTGAGTCTTCTTATAGCGAACTCGGCATTGTCGAAGGCAGCACAAAGAACGAATCTATTGAAAAAGCTGGTGATCCGCTTGATAAGGTCGAAGAATACGAAGTCGTGAAGTGCGGTGCCTTAGCAAGCAGTGGAGCCAACAATTGTTCTAAATCTGGAAGTGGTTCGAAAATCGTTATTCAAGGCGATATCCTCGCTGAAAATAAGATCTACGAAGGCGGTAGCGTCGTCATTTCGGGCAACAAAATTACTTACGTCGGCTGTGAACCTGAAACTTCAGACGCTACGATCTATACCTGTGCAGACTCTGTCGTCAGCCCAGGTTTGATTAATGCACACGATCATATTACTTACAGCAATGCCAAACCTGACGATTGGGGTGCAGAGCGTTTTGATCACCGCAATGATTGGCGTAAAGGTCTTAACGGTCACTCCAACCATAATGGATTAGGGACGAAGAATAATGAAGCTGGCGAGCTTCGAATGCTCCTAAGCGGTACAACGTCTGTTTTCGGTTCGGGTAATGTTGCTGGCCTTATTCGCAATGTAGATAAAGCAGCCGTTGATAATAACCCCAACGGATACCCCGGATATCAAACTTTCCCGCTCTCGGATAGTGGCGGTACGAAGTGCAGTAATTCGACAAAAGCATGCGGCTGCTCTGCGTATAATATCGATTCCGCTGCCGGCGGTAGTCACTATTATGGTCCCCACGTCGCTGAAGGTATCAACGATTACGCTGTCAATGAACTTCGCTGCTTGGCTGGTGAAGGTGCCGGCTCCAAAAATATCCTTAACAAAAAACTCGGCATCATTCATGGCGTTGGCGCTACCCCCGACCTCATCAAAAAAATCGCTGATGCTGACTCTAAACTCATTTGGTCGCCTCGTTCAAACGTCTCCCTCTACGGCGATACAGCCCGCGTAACCGTTTACGATAACGCTGGTGTCACAATTGCCCTCGGTACAGACTGGATTTACTCCGGTTCGGCCAATATGCTTCGCGAATTTGAATGCGCAGACTTCCTTAACACTTATTATTACAATCACCAATTCTCTGATTACGCCATCTGGAAAATGGGTACAATCAACTCGGCGCTCGCACTCGGTCTTGATCCCGTACTCGGTTCACTCGATGTTGGCAAAGTTGCTGACATCGCCGTTTATGCCAAAAATGGTCGTTCTGCACATCGCGCTGTTATCGGAGCCGATAACGGCGATGTCGTCCTCGTCATGATCGACGGCAAAATTGCAATGGGTGATGCCAATATTATGTCGTCCGGTGTCGCAGCTACGATCTGCGGCGTTGACAAAAAAATCGATACGCTCGTTACTGGTACAAGCAAAAACTACACGACGATTAAAAGTAGCTCTGCCTACGATCTCTTCTTCTGTAACGGTTCGGCGCCCAAAAATGAACCGACTTGCGTCCCGATGCGTACTCGCGCAAAAGATACGACCGCTCAAAATACGACACTCTACGATGGTGAGTACTCTGATGCCAACGATCGTGACGGCGACGGTATCCCCGACAGTGTAGACAATTGTCCCGATGTCTTTAACCCTGTCCGTCCCGAAGACCGCGACGCTAGCAACGTCTTGGGGCAGGCTGACTACGACGGTGACGGTTTCGGCGATGTCTGCGATAAAGCTCCGCTCGACAAAAATATCCACTAAATCGCGTTGATGATGCTCGTTAATCTTTTTGACGAGCATCATTATGTTTGAATTAAGGCAGCTTCGGCTGCCTTTTTTTGTATAAATTCTATCCTTTCATACTGATCTTTAATACTTGTAGTGATGCCCTTGATTTCTATGATTGCGTGGTTAAGCTGTTGTTTTGCCGACGGAAATTAGCTCACTGCCGGATTTATGTAACTTGGAGGATAATATATGTTGAAAATTATGATTTTTGATACAAAACCTTATGATCGTCAGTTTCTCGAAAAAGAAAACGAAAAGTATAATTACAAACTCAAATTCCTCGAGAGCAAACTTTCTCCAGACACTGCAAAGCTCGCTGCTGGCTATGATGTCGTCTGTGCTTTCGTCAACGATAACATTTCGGCTGAGACAATCGATTCGCTCGTTGAGGCCGGAGTAAAATTGATTGCCATGCGATGCGCCGGTTATAACAATGTTGATATGCGCCACGCCTATGGCCGCATTCACGTCGCACGCGTACCGCGCTATTCGCCATACGCTGTCGCTGAGCATGCGATGGCCCTTTTGTTGACGCTCAATCGTAAAACTCATCGTGCTTACCTGCGTACGCGCGATCATAATTTCGCGCTCAATGGGCTTTTGGGCTTCGATTTGCACGGCAAAACCGTCGGCATTATCGGTACAGGGCAAATTGGGCGCTGTTTCGTAGATATTTGCCGTGGTTTTGGTATGCACGTCATTGCCTGTGATGCGTATCCCGCTAAAGACAGTGGCATTGAATACGTCTCGTTTGAAGAACTCCTAAAACGCTCGGATGTCATTTCACTGCATTGTCCGCTGACCAACGATACCTATCATTTGTTGAATGACGACAGCATGAAATTAATTAAACCTGGTGTTGTAATTGTCAATACTTCCCGTGGTGCACTCATCGATACGCCTGCGCTCATTGATGGCCTTAAATCCGGTCATATTGGTGGTGCTGCGCTCGATGTTTACGAAGAAGAAAGTGACGTTTTCTTTGAGGATTGCTCGGATAAAATTATACAAGACGATCAGCTTATGCATCTCATCGGGTTTAATAATGTTATTTTGTCGTCGCATCAGGCTTTCTTTACGCGCGATGCCCTCGAAAAAATCGCAGAAGTCACTTTTCAGAACTTTAAAGCCTTTGAAGATAAGGCTATCCTCGAAAATGAGATCTGTTACCATTGTCCCGAGTTTGGCAAAGGCCAATGCCATAAACAAAAGGGTTGTCCATGTTTTACGCTCAATAAATAATATACATTATTAGGCTTGGCATCACAGAATATATCAAAGATTTGCATGATTTGTGATGTCGTGCGTGAATTTATGTTTGGCGATGCTATTGGCTTATTGCCAATACGCATCGCCGTTCGTGCTTCTCGCTTCGCTCAATACGCACGAACTTGTTTTGTATAAATAGTTCGACTAAATAAAAAACTGTTATAGATGATGTTTATTATATAAGTTCAGCTATGGCAGAAGGTTTTAGATATAAATCCATCTTCAACAGATCAATCTCTGCTTAACGCCCAATGATGTACTTCATTGAATGTACGGGTAAACAAATACGTCTTGGTCAAAGGCGATGACGACTTCCATCACGTATAAAACACGAGCGTATTTGATTATAGACGATAGAGTCTTTTGGCGTTTTCGACGGTGATGCGTTTGATGTCTTCGAGGGGGAGTTCGCGAACTTGGGCGAGTGTTTCAGCCATGCGGTAAAGCTGAGTGGGATCGCTGCGTTTGCCGCGGAATGGCGTGGGGGCCATGTAAGGACAGTCGGTTTCAAGGACGATTTGAGAGAGCGGGAGGGCTTTAGCGACTTCGCGGTTGAGCGTGCCGTTTTTGAACGTGATGGTGCCGGTAAAACCGATGAACCAGCCGCGTTCTGCCAGTTGGATGGCCATGTCGACGGGGCCAGAAAAACAGTGAAAGACGCCGGTTACACGGGGAAATTCTGCAATGATGCGCAGGCCATCTTCGTGGGCTTCTCTCTCGTGAACGATGACGGGGAGACCGAGTGCGTCTGCTAAGGCCAATTGGGCACGGAAGGCTGCCTGCTGAATCAGACGGGGATGCGTCTCGTAGTGATAATCTAGGCCAATTTCACCGATTGCACGCACTTTAGGATGGTTGAGACACAGCTTTTTGTAATCTTCGATCACAGTTTCGTTGATCTGTGTTTCGCTCGGCGCAATTTCGTTCGCCGCATCAGGATGGGTTCCGACTGCCGCAAAAATTCGCGCGTTCGCCTCCGCAAGTTGTACGGCTTCCACAGAACTCGCTAAATCACATCCTGGGGTTAGTGCAAAATCGATCTCGGCCGACGCAAAGCGAGACAGGAGTTCTGCACGGTCTTCGGTAAAGGCTTCGTCTGTTAAATGAGCATGTGTATCGAACATATAAAATGACTCCATCTATGAGATATAATTTTATTGTGTGTATCGTTGGTGTACAAATTATTGTAAACTTGCATTTGGAATGTCTTGGACAAATCACAAAAAGCGGACAATTATAACACGATCGAGTCGCTTTAAATCACTTCTAATTTACGAATTTTTCTTAAAGAAGTTTGATTGTGTTAAGATAACTTAGTTTTATCGGTATAGCATCGTATCTAAGCATGAAATAGATTTAAGATTGCAGGTAAAGCACAAGCCTTTTGCACGTTGGTGGCGAAGAAAAGTTCGATCTTGTTGATAAATATTAGTATAATATCATTCAAAGTTTGCATATAAGAAGTGCCTTTTGTGAATGATATATATGTGTGTGTATATATGTGTGTGTATATATGTGTATGTATATATATGTGTGTGTGTCACTGCTGTCCCACAACATATTCTCATTAACTGTAACGAAATGCGCTCGTTACAGAATTTTATACTTTTCTTATTCTCATTCTGTCCTGCGGACGGCCCAAAAGGGCGTCGTATCGCGGACGCCCCTTTGGAATCCCCGCGCTCTTTTGTCGCGCGTGCAGAACTCACTTCGTTCAGACATGCTGCACGCGCGGCAGAGCAATGGTGTATGCAGGTAAATGGGAT
>JAZRWH010000109.1:0-30963 GCA_045599585.1 Myxococcota bacterium | reverse complement strand
AAGGCTACATGTAAAACGAACGAATCTTACAATTTAATTACAAATTCTTGCTCATGCGACGCGCCTTACGTTGAAGCGAACGGTAATTGTGAAGTTAAGGCTACATGTAAAACGAACGAATCTTACAATTTAATTACAAATACTTGTTCGTGCGACGCGCCTTACGTTGAAGCGAACGGTAATTGTGAAGTTAAGGCTACATGTAAAACGAACGAATCTTACAATTTAATTACAAATACTTGCTCATGCGACGCGCCTTACGTTGAAGCGAACGGAAATTGTGAAGTTAAGGCTACATGTAAAACGAACGAATCTTACAATTTAATTACAAATACTTGCTCGTGCGACGCACCTTTCGTCGAAGCGAACGGTAATTGTGAAGTTAAGGCTACATGTAAAACGAACGAATCTTACAATTTAATTACAAACACTTGCTCGTGTGACGCGCCTTACGTCGAAGCGAACGGTAATTGTGAAGTTAAGGCTACATGTAAAACGAACGAATCTTACAATTTAATTACAAACACTTGCTCATGTGACGCACCTTTCGTCGTAGCGAACGGAAATTGTGAAGTTAAGGCTACATGTAAAATGAACGAATCTTACAATTCAATTACAAATACTTGCTCATGCGACGCCACAAATCACTGGTCTGGTTCGGCTGGAAATTGCACGTGTGCCACTGGCTATGTTCTGATTGGCGGTAAATGCGAACTCAAAAAAACTTGCGACGCAAACAAAGAAACTTACAACGCCACGACCAATACTTGTGCGTGCAATACTGCAAATCACTGGTCTGGTTCGGCTGGAAACTGCACGTGTGCCACTGGCTATGTTCTGATTGGCGGTAAATGCGAACTCAAAAAAACTTGCGACGCAAACAAAGAAACTTACAACGCCACGACCAATACTTGTGCATGCAATACTGCAAATCACTGGTCTGGTTCGGCTGGAAACTGCACATGTGAGACTAATTATACAGAAAAAGACAATACTTGTATAAAAGATAAAATTGGCAGCGTCATCACGTTCGGTAATTACGAACAAGATAACAACACTACAAACGGCAAAGAACCAATCACCTGGATCGTGCTCGACAAAAATGAAGCCGGAGAATATTTACTTATCAGCCAAAAAGCGCTCGACGTCAAACCCTTCAATACAACATCTGTTTCGGTTACATGGGAAACAAGCACCCTCAGATCGTGGCTGAACAGCAGTTTTATCAACTCGGCCTTTAATGCAGATGAAAAATTAAAAATTGCTTCATCTTATGTTGAAGCTCATGCCTATTCATATACGAATCAAGGCAATTCCACGACAGACAAAATCTTTTTGCTAAGCTATAACGAGGCAAATAAATACATCAAAGACACTTCTTACATCATGGCCGAGGCCACTCGCTATGCAATTGCAAACGGAGCTAAAGTCATATCGAGCTCAGGTACTTACTATGGGTCATGTCCAAGTAATAGTATTTGTTATGCCCTTTGGTGGCTTCGAACGATGTATCCTGATGGAAAAGCAGCGATCAACGTCTACAATAAGATTGGGGGTGGTTTCAATACCGTCAGTTACACTTTTGTTTCTGTTCGGCCCGCTATGTGGGTAACACTCGACTCATTATAATTTATGATTCAATATAAATTGCGCCTATGCCCTTTGGGGATATGGCACGCAACCGTCATGGAGCCGATTTTCGGCTCACAGCCATCATTTTGATGGTCGCATTTTTTGTTATTTATCGTAGGAGCGGTGCCTATGCCTTACGGCATACGGCACACGCGCTCCGGCTATTGACCTGAGGTCAATACGCCTTCGCCAGACGCGCACATCGTCTCCCCAACACAGCAATTCATCGACAATACGCCCCCCCCTCTTGCCGTTGGCGACAATAGAACCTCCAAATTTGCCAAGGAATGCTCAAAACAGCATTTATCTGGTTCGCACAACAGCATTAAGTAAGGCAAATTGCGTCAAAAGCGGGTATAATACCCCAGAGCAGAGCACCACAATCGCGTCCGCTGCTGTCCCCTCGCAAACATTTTTTATGGATAGGGAGTTTTCGTATGCAAACGTATGAGAATCACGAACTTGCACCGCACACAACATTAGGTATTGGCGGCGCAGCCAAACGCTACGTTGAACCAGAAAGCCGCGAAGCATTGCTAGAAGCACTCCAAACGGCAAAAAACGAGAACTTGCCTATTTTTGTTTTGGGATCTGGCAGCAATACGCTGATCGATGACGACGGATTTTCAGGGATGGTCATTCATCTTGGCATGAAAAGCGTAAGCTGGGAGGAAGCTGGCCGTCGTACGCGAGTCACGATCGAAGCTGGCGCCATTTTTGATGAAGTCGTAGCCGAAAGCTGCGCACGCGATCTTGGTGGCATCGAAAGTCTAAGCGGCATTCCGGGAACGGCTGGCGGTGCACTTGTCCAAAACATCGGTGCTTACGGTCAGGAGCTTTCAGAAGTTTTTGTATCGGCAGAAGTACTGGATATCGAATCTCTATCTGTGTTTACGCTTTCCAAAACAGATCTTGAATTTGCCTACCGATCGACACGGCTAAAGACGCCCGAAAATAACCTCATCGTTTTGAGCGTCACGCTTGCATTGACGGCATTTGATGCCGACGAAGCAGTAAAAGTAGCGCTAAGTCACGGGTTTAAGAAGATTGCACTCGTACCGCCCAAAACGGCCTCAGACATGCGCCGCCGCGTACTTGAAACGCGACAATCCAAAGGCATGTGTTACGATCCCGAAGACGTTGACTCACACAGCGTTGGCAGTTTTTTTGTCAATCCTGTGGTAACGCACGAAGAAGCGAGTCGGCTCAAGGGCAGAGAATCTTTTTTGGTATCGAATGTTGTGAACAGTCGCAACACGATGCCTACTTACCCAGCCGAAAATGGAGTAAAACTCTCGGCAGCCTGGCTCATTGAACAATCTGGATTTACCAAGAGCTACCGCTACCAAAACGCTGCTTTAAGCTCAAAACATTGTTTAGCGATTATTAATCCAGGTAAAGCATGTTCGAAAGACGTGATTGGCCTGGCAAACAAAATCGCGCAAACAGTCATGGTAGAATTTCACGTCAAACTGACGCCAGAGATCGTTTATTTATCGAAAAACGGAATCACGCCACTACCGATCAACCTAGACTCTGAGAAATTTTTTGCGGATGCAGTTCGCAAGAGTCAGACGTACCACGGATAACTTTTTTTTTCGTTTTAAACACCTAATCAGCGAAGTCATTCCCTATGTTTGTGAGGGGGTAGCGGCGTATTGTCGAAGACAATAGCCGCTCAGGGGGAGACTTCCCCCACCCTTTTCACCCCACGCTACCCAGCATTTCTTAATCATCACGAAATAACAACTCATGCAAACCAAAACAGTCCTCTTAAATCTAATGAGCGCAGCGGCAGCGCTTTCATTTTTTGGATGTGCCACGACGCAGGCCCCCGTCATCCCCATTGAATCGCTTCGAACAGAGCCGATCGAAGTCCCCGAGATCGACCCCGAAATTGCGAACAGCGGCATTCAAAAATCGACGCTAACGACCCTCACGACGAACATCGAGTGGCCCGCCATGCCAGGCGTCGACGAATGCGCAACAAACATCGTAACGAGCGCTGCCGATGATGGCGTTTTGGTTCAAGGACGCGCTTACGTGAGACGTTCGCTCGACGATATTTATGGCGATCTTATCACGCCTCTGATCATCGGCCCGGTTCACATGACGACGGATATTGTGATGAAATCGATCGAGGAAACACCGCTGAAGACAACTTTTGTGCTTCAAAATACGATCAAATACATCATGACGATCGATCTGGAATTAACTTGGACGATTGAGCCCGTTTTTGAAAATGGACGACGCGTTGGCTACTACGGCACAGCCGAAAAGACAGATGGTTCATGGCAGATCAAACAGATTTCCAATAAACTTCAGATCCTCGAAGTTGAACCGGGCATCGTCAGTGTAGAGATCACGAGCTTTAACCGCGCAGCTATGAACAAAGAAGAAGAATCGAAAACCTACGTGACAAAGCTCTTCGATTTTTGGACAAATGTTTGTCATTTGGCGCCAAACAGCAGTATTCCCGACGCATCGAAAGTAGAAGTTAACACTGAATCAAATGCGAACGAAGCATTTTAATCAACGAACATATACAAAATATTTTAAGTTAGAGATCATCTTATACACGTCATTAAATCTGGAGACGAATCATGTTTTTTGACTCACATGTAGAAAGCGATCATGCGCCGCAACTGACCGAAGCCCAACTTCATGCGATCTATCGTAAGTTTCACGTACTGGTGCACATGACGCCGCGTCTTCGCGATTTTGCGTCTCCCCTAGCGAACACGTTGTACAACGTGTCGGGTGCAGACGGCGTGCTCGTGGGCATTACGCACGGCTACGGTTTGCAGATCGTAACGGCGCTCGGCATTTTGTCGCACATGACGGGATCGCTGATTGATATTTTGCCAGAGACAGCTCGCACGCTGATGACGAGCGACGATGCCTTCACCTACACACACGACGAATTGAGCAGCAAATATCCGATCGATGACATCACACTAGGCGTTCGCTTTGACACGGTTGTGCTTACGCCCATGTCGCTCGATGGCCGTCCCTATGGATTTATTGCTTTTGTGTCGCAAAAGCCGAACTACTTTTCGCAGGAAAGTGTGTACACGTATCGTCAAATTTCGCGATTCATCACCATGATGCTCGCGAACATCCACAAGCACGCAAACAACACCGAAATGCGTCACTACGAACGCATGACAAACGTACTTAATGCGCCCGTTTCGACGCTTCAGAGTGCGACGGTAGACATGCTGCAGACGCTGGCACATCTTCGTGAGTGCTACATGACGGGACATTATCAAATGATGGTTGATCCTTTGACACAGGCTTTTGCCCGTATCGAATCGATCGCCAAAACGACGCGCGATCTTCGTGCGATCTCAGATCTTGGCAAAACGCCGGAAAACATGTTGGCTGCAAGCGTCGACGTTCGACAGCTTTTAGAGAGTGTGAGCGAATACAACAGCACGCGCCTGGATGAAAAGGATATCCATGTCATGATTGATATCGATCCGGAGATGCCACATATCGAGGGAGATTTTTCAATTTTGTGGCAGGCAATCCACGAATTTGTATTGAACGCGATGGATGCGCTCGAAACAAAACCGCAGGATGCCGCACGAGAACTCATTTTGCGGGCTTATGCAGCGCCGAATCTCGTACAGATCGAAGTCATCGACAACGGACCTGGCATTTTTGCGGCAGACTTTGCGCACGTCTTTGAGCCCGGATTTACGACGCGCAAAGGTCATAAAGGTTTGGGGTTATCGAGAGCACGTTTGAACATCCAGCGTTCTAAGGGGGAGGTCGTCATTGAGCCTAGAGAGAATGGCGGAACAGTCGTCATGATCTTGTTTGCGGACGAAGAACACACACCGCAAATCGCCGTATTTTAGATTTCTTTTGCGCGTTGATGCGTACTCCCCCCTTTTAGGACTGCTAAAACCCGCGACATAAAACGGTTTGCCGTTATACACGGCCACGGGCAGCGACAATAAAAAAGGCCATGCACAAGCATGGCCTTTTATCGTTTATTAAGATTATTGCGACATTAGTGCGCAGAACGACGTCTCCAGAATATTAAGCCAACGAACAAAGCCATGAGCAAAGACACCCAAGAAACGTTCGAAACGCTTCGAAGCGAAGTGCAAGCGCAACCGCTATCATCAGAACCTTTAGAATTCGAATTTGAGCTCGTATCTTGGTTTTGAGAATCGCTGCTCTCGTCGGTTGACGAGCCTGATTCTGGCGTCCCAGTGCTACCGCCTTCTTTACAGGCATCATGCGTAGCGCAAGCGGGATCTTTACAGTCGATCAGGCCATTGCCGGAGTCATCGATCTCGTTGTCACATATTTCAACCTTTTGCTCGTGCTGAGCACAATGCTCATCTTCAACGCAGGAGGGATCATTGCAGTCGATCAGGCCATTACCGGAGTCATCGATTTCGTTGTCACATATTTCGGGAACGAAGACTGCAGTGCAATGGTCAGTCATTTCGCAAGCAGGATCGTCACAATCGGAAAGATCATTGCCATCGTCATCAACGCCGTTATCACAGATTTCTGCTATTTTTTTGCAAGCAGGATCGTCAGCGCAAGCAGGATCGTCACAATCGGTAGCGCCGTTGTCGTCATCGTCTATTTCGTTGCCGCAGATTTCAACGCGAGGCTGGCAAGCCGGATCGTCAGCGCAAGCAGCGTCGTCACAATCGGTAGCGCCATTGTCATCATCGTCTATTTCGTTACCGCAGATTTCAAAAGGAACGACGTAAGAAGTGCAAGCTTTGTCATCGAGGCATTCTGGGTCTTGACAGTCTCTTAACCCGTTTTTGTTGTCATCGATGTTATTATCGCAAATTTCGTGTGTTAACACGCCGTCAACTTTAAAAACAGAATCGGAGACAGCGTTCGCGGCAGAACAAATTGCTTGGCTATCGACCGTAGGCCGTTTTACAGAAGTGCCGGGTGTATACGTTTGAGCTTCAGCGGGCGTAGTTTCACATATATTGACATGAAAGAGTGGTTTTGGAGCAATTGACTCGTATTTTTCAGCCGCTGTAAGGATGGTTTTGCCATCCGCGAGGTATGCGATGGCTTCGCCCTGAAGTTCTGGAGAAGGAAATTCGGAGGAAGGAGCGAGGAAGGCTTCGGCGACTGATTTAGAGGTCACATCGTACTCGTAAGTCGCAGCGTAAGTGCGAATGACGTAATGCGTGCCATCGGGTGCGAAATCTGCAGCGGTAACGGCATTCATAAGACTTTTAATGGAGCCGAGCAAACTCGTGTACGTGTAACTTGCGAGTGGAATTGCAGCGGCAGCCATACGTTCGCCGCAAGACTGGGGCTCAATGCGATAGAGCGTTTGTACGCCGCCCGAGGATTGTTTAGAAACGATATAGATTGAGGCGTCGCGCGGATCGACCATGATACTTTCGGAGTCGGGATTTTTGAACTTAGCCTCTTGTTCTTGGAACCCCGTATAGGAGACAAAGATCGTACGCAGGACGTTGACTTCGACCGTCTGGTTGGGATCGCTAGAGAGTTTTGGATCGGGTACGACGAGTATGCGTTTATCGGTACGCTTAAAGAGGTTGTCGCCCATATCTGCGATATAGAGGCAATGCGAATCGAGGTGTTCCGGGGAACAAGGGCCCGCAGCAATATCTTCCCAGTCAGTATTCACAGCACCGTTGACTTTGACGGTTTGAATGTAACTTCCAGAGGTATCGAGGGCATAGAGCTCGGCTTCGCCGCCCGAATCGGTATGAGCCCAGATGATACCATTGTTTGTTCGACTGAGGGCCATACCGCTAATTTCATCGAGGAGGGGGGATTGAAGTTCGACGTTAAGCGCAGTTGAATGTGTTGTACAAGGAAGATCTGCGTAGGCGGAAACGGGAATCGCTGTCACAGCGAGCATCGTAAAAAGCAAAAAACCTGAGTGACGCATAGAGACCTCAAAAGCGATATATATATAATGAAAGAAAAAAGTACGCTGAAATTTGTGTTATTGGCAGAGGGGGTAGCGGCGTATTTGCGAAGCGAATAGCCGCTCAGGGGGAGACTTCCCCCACAAAGCCAAAGAGAAAATAGAACGTCCATTAAAAAACGCAAAAAGCCAAACTGCATTATTTTTAGCATTTCGCATTAAAAGATCAAAGCGAGTTAAGCGCAGAATCGCATAAAAAAATGAATAGTTGAACCGCATGTGCGTTCAAGGGGGCAATTTTTGTGGTTCTAGCGCATCAAGTCGTTGGAATTGGAGCTACGCAACTCGATCGAAATGAGGATAAGCAAATGAGCAATAAGTTTTTGAAATCGATGACAATTATGGCACTTTGTGCGGGACTTTCGCTGGGATTTACGGCCTGCGGTGGCGACGATGACGACGAAACCACGGGCGGCTCGACAGGCGGAACCACGGGTGGTTCGACGGGTGGTGGCAACAAACCGACCAACACCAAGCCAGCCAAAGACTACACGATCACGCCAGGCCAATTGAACCCGACGAGCGCAACGACGCCCGAAACGGCAAAGAATAGCCCGAGCTGTGCCCCTGAAGCGAAAGAGACGGATACCTCGTTGACGAATTTCAATGAAATCGTGAATTACCTTGTCGGCACGTGCACAATCAGCGAGTATTTCCAGCTTCCGACCTTTAAAGATAATAAGGGGGGATTAGGCGATCCTTGTTTTTGTTATGGCGAAGACTGTGTCATGGCGGGCTATCAGCGTCCCGAAGCGGAAACGATTTACGGCTGTCAGGGACTAGATCCTGTCACGCAGCCTGGCGCAGTCAAAGGTTGTTTCCGTTCGACGAGTGCGAAGGGCATCAAACCTGAGATCTACTTCCCGAACGGAATGTGCACGATCATGATGTCCAATTGCCAGCAGACGGATTCCGACTGCTCGATCAATAAGAACTGCAAAGTTATTAAAGAAGATTACGTTAATCCGAATGCAGACCGCACTAAAGAAGTCGCTCAATACGACAAATCAAGCTACATCTGTGGATTTGCGACCTTTGGTGACTGGAGCAAGAAGAGCGAATTTACGAGCTGCCCGCACAACGGTGTTTTATCCGATTTCGACATGCCGATCGCCGTATATATGGGTCCCACGCTTTCATCAGCAGCAAAACTTGATGCCACGCTTTGTCTCCAGCCTTGCGAGACAGACAACGATTGCCATGGCTCGAAGGAGTACGATGCAATTATTGGCGAAGCGGGTCAAATGAAATGCGTGAGCACGAAGGATCTTTGCCGCGACACTACGCGTACGGTTGTTGACACGAAAGTTTGCTTTGACACGCGTGTAAGCGATCAGAGCAGCATTGGTCTTTGCGCCATGGCCAAGTAAGCCGAACACAAAGCCACCAGAAGCGTTGCGAAAGCGACGTTTTGAGGAGTGATAGAAGCGCCGCGAAAGCGGCGTTTTTTTTTGGATGAGCGAGCCGGGGCAAAGTAAGAAAAAAGCGCACAAAAATATTTACACATAGCGAAATAAAGTGCTAGAAGCGTTGCGCTCTAATCGGAGGCGTAAAAAGATCCGATTTCAATACACACGCGTGACAATTCACGACAGCTGTGAGTGTCCGAAATCGGCACAGCGTCATCACGCGGAGGCATAACACAGGAGAAAGAAAATGCCGCACATTTCGATGAGAAAACTTCTTGAAGCAGGTGTCCATTTTGGTCATCAGACGAAACGTTGGAATCCGAAAATGAAACCGTATATTTACGGTGCACGTAACGGAATCCATATTGTCGATCTTGGCAAAACGGTTGCTGCATTTGATAAGGCATATGAGTTTGTGTCGGGCGTTGTCGCGAGCGGAGCTCCGGTTCTCTTTGTTGGCACGAAACGTCAGGCTCAGGACGTGATTGCAGAAGAAGCAGCACGTGCGGGTCAGTACTGCATCACGCAGCGTTGGTTGGGCGGCACGCTCACCAACTGGAAAACGATTCGTTCCTCGATCGAGAAACTTCGTGGCTATGACCGTATGAGCGTTGATGGCACGTTCCAGAAACTTTCTAAGAAGGAAGTCCGTGTTATCGAACGTGATCGCGAGAAGCTCGAAAAATCCCTTGGTGGTATCAAGGATATGGAAAGACTTCCTGGCGCTATTTTCATCATCGACAGCAACAAAGAATCGATTGCTGTTCATGAAGCGAACACGCTTGGAATTCCTGTCATTGCGATCTGCGATACGAACTGCGATCCTGATCCTATCGACTACGCCATTCCCGGCAACGATGACGCCATCCGCGCCATCCGTCTCTTCGCAGGCACGATCGCCGATGCGTGCATCGAAGGTGCGAAACGCCGTGCAGCAGAAGCACCTGCCAAAGCCGAAAACGGCGCTGGCTACACTGCAGCTGCTGACAGCACCAATGCCAAAGTTCAGCACCGCGGCCGTCTCGCCGAAGCTGATGCTGACGAAGCCAAGTAATCTTGTCTAAAAGGTGAATTTTCCCTCAGGGGGGCATTCTCATGCGGCATCCTTGGATGCCGCATGATTTTTTTATCTCCAAAAAACGAGAGAAATCTTCGGGCATTCGCCCGTTTTCAATAACAAAAATTAAGTAAGGTAAAACGACAATGGCTACAATTACTGCTGCAATGGTCAAAGAACTGCGTGAAGCCACGCAGGCTGGTATGATGGAATGCAAAAAAGCCCTCACGGAATGTGATGGCGATATGAAAAAAGCTGCTGAATATCTTCAGATTAAAGGTCTTGCTAAAGCTGCAAAACGCGGTGCCCGCAAGACGAGCGAAGGTGTGATCGGCGTCTACAAAGCAGAAAACGGCAAGGGTATCGCCCTCGTCGAAGTCAACTGCGAAACGGACTTCGTTGCTCGTACAGACAATTTCATCAACTTCTGCAACGCCCTCGCCAAAATGGTTTACGATGCCAATCCCGCTGCAGATGCCAACCTTCTCGAACTCGCTGTCGATGGCGAAACCGTCGAAGTCAAACGCGGCAATCTTTCTGCCTCCACAGGCGAAAATATCCGCGTCGGCCGTTTCAGCGTTGTCAAAGCTGACAAAGGTGCCGTCTACGCTTATCGTCATCATGACAAAAAAGGTGCCGTCGTCGTCGAAGTTGCTTGCGACAAAGACGAAACCACGAGCAACGAAGCCTTCCAGAACTTCTGCAATGACCTCGTTCTCCACATCTTCTCGATGAACCCCGTCGCCATCTCCCCCGAAGAGATCGATGCCAAAACGGTCGCTGACCAGAAAGCCTTTTTCGTTGCCAAAGCCGCTGAATCCGGTAAACCCGAAGCCATGTTGGGCCGTATCGCCGACGGTATGCTCAACAAATGGTACGCCGAAGTTGCCCTCCTCAAACAGCTCTGGTGCGGTGAAGGCAAAGACTCTGCCGAAGTCAAACTCGCTCAGACCGCAAAAGCCTGCAACGACAAAATTTCTATCGTTCGCCTGAGCCGCATCGTTATCGGTGAAGGCGTCGTCGCTGATGATGCTGCCGAAGAAGCCTAATCTAACGCTTTCATAGAATTTAAGCCGGAAGTCTTATCTTCCGGCTTTTTTTGTATTATGTTGTCGTTTAGGTGTATGTTAGGTTCTGTCGTCTGCGTCAGCGGATTTTTCTCAATATTCAAAAGGTCACTCTTATGAAACAGCTTAAATTCTTCGTTTCTCTCCTTCTGATGTGCGTATCCTTAAATGCATTCGCACAGGACGCTGCTCCGGTCATGTACATTCCTGGCATGCCAGTTCCGCCCGCAGCTGCAGCACCCTCGTCAGCCGCTTCGTCCGATACAGCCCAGGGCGGTGGTGATGCTGCGGCTAGACTCAATGCTGCCCGAATCAGCCGAGTCACCAAAGCAGGCGAAATGAATCATAAGCCTGATCAAGCCGCCGCTCCCGCACAAGAAGATCCCGCTCGTGCAGAATATAAAGGTGTGACGCCTCCCAAACGCCTCGTGCCTGAGAACGCCAATACCTTTAATAAGTCGAGTGCAAACCAAGTGTCTTGGATCGGCTTCATGCCCGAAGACAACCAGCATCGTATCTTTATTCAGACGTCCCAACCCTCCGCTTATGAACAGATCGCGACCGCTAGCAACCGCATCGAACTCAAAATCGTCGGCGCCAAACTCGCAGTCTCTAATAATCAGCGCGAGCTCGATATGACTTATTTTAAAACACCGTTCAAAAATGCCAAAGCCGTTCGCTCTGGAAAAGATACGCGCATCATCATCCAGCTCAAACAGCCCGTTCCCTACGAAATTAAACAGCACGATAATATGCTCGAAATTTTCGTTAGCCCCTCCGCCCAATAGTTTTATCGATCGAGCTATTGCCCTAATGGGCAATACGCTCAATCGCCGCAGCTATCGTGCGCATCGCGCACAATACGCTGCTTCAGCACGGCTATTGCTGCTTACGCCGCAATACGCCGTGCATTCGTTTTTGTAGATTTTTTCGCCGTCTACGTCTTTTTTTGTGCAATATCTTTCGAATTTATGACACAAACAAATCTTTGTCACCCTCGCGTGAGTGTGTTAAAAATAAGCTGTTTCTTTGCTGAGAAAGGACAAGAATGATACAGCACATTGGCAAGTACATTGTAGATTCACTGATTGCAGAAGGCGGTATGGCTCGCATTTACCGCGCTCACTCTGAAGGCGTGGGTGGCGTTGACAAAGTCGTCGCCCTTAAATGTCTTCAAAGCTCTATCAGTGAAGATGATGCTTTCATCCAAATGCTCATGGATGAAGCAAGAATTACCGTACGCATGAATCACAAAAACGTTTGCCAAACGTACGGTCTCGAGCACGAAGGAAACGACTATTTTATCGCCATGGAGCTTATCAACGGCCTTTCACTCGATAAGCTCATCCGTTGGGTCTTGCAAAATCGCAACGGCTTTTCTGTCGAATCTGTAGTGTACATTGTTTCGGAAGCCTGTTCAGGACTTTCGTATGCCCACCGTATGACTGCCGATGACGGAACCCCCTTGGGCATTATCCATCGTGATATCAATCCCCAAAACATCTGTATCTCGCGAGAAGGCGAAGTCAAACTGATCGATTTTGGTATCGCCAAAGCTAAACACCTATCCCAGGAAACGGTGGTCGGCTCAATCAAAGGCAAGTTCAATTACATGAGCCCGGAACAGGCTCGCGGCGACAAACTCGACCAGCGTGCCGATATTTTCGCACTCGGCGCTGTCATGTATGAACTCCTTTCTGGTCATATGCTCTACCCGCTCTCGCTCGACGATAGCACCCTTCGCACGAAAGTGCGTATGGCCGATTACGAACCAATCGAAACATACTGTCCCCAAATTCATCCTACCCTGCGTAAAATACTCGCGAAGGCTCTCGCCCGAGATATTACCCAGCGTTTTGCTACTGCACGAGACTTTTTACTCGCTCTGTCGCAGTTCAATCACGATGAATGCCGCGTGTTTGACTCTCTCAGTATGTCTTCACTCGTCTCTCACTGTCTCGACGACAACTCGCCTGCGCCTCAACCTAGCAAAAATAAATCCTCGTCTGGAGCTGCCCCCAAGGTACCATCGCAAGTCAACTTCGATACGATGAAAACGATGAGTGCCTCTTTGAGTTCGATCCAAAATACCATTTCGCCGTATCCTGGACATAAGGGACTTCCAAACTATAACGATGAATTAGAAGACGGGCCAACCTCTCTCTTCTCAAAAGAAGACTTCGATGCCTATCTTCAAAATAGAAGTTCAAGTCAACCGACAATCCAAGACCTCCCCGTTCCGTCCAGAATAAGCGTCTCAAACCTTAAACCCGCAATTTCAGAGATCAATCGAGCGGTAAACCTTGATATCGATAAGCCAAACGACGGCGAAACCATGATGCTCAAGATGCCTAATCCCGCGCAGCCTGATTCGGCATCTAAAGTGTCTTTGCTCAAAAAACTCTCGCAGCTGAACGAAAAGACACTGGTCGCAATCATCATTACGTTGGTCTTACTCTTCGTCGGTGCTCTCGTTCTGGTCCTGCGTCCAAGCGAACAGGAAACGACAGCGTCTGCTGTCAACGAGGCAGTCCCCGAAATCCGCCTAAACAGTATTCCGCAAGGGGCCGAGATTTTTATCAATGGTCAAGCGTTCGGCAAAAAAACACCAGCGAACGTGCCAGCGAACGCTAAAACAATGCAGCTGCAATATAAATACTACGAAACAGCAGACGTCGATTTAAGCACTGCAACGCATGATGAAGTCAATATCAAACTGATCCCTAAGACAGCATCGATCAACGTCGATACCATTCCACCTGGCGCTCTGATCTATCTCAACGGTAGTACAACGCCTCAGCCAAGCCCAGCCCCCCTTCGAGTGCACGTAAAAATGACAGATAAAACGACTATCAAAGCCGAAATGAATGGCTATCATAGTGATATCAAAGACATCGTGTGGCTTTCGGATACCCAGGGCAGTCAGTCCATTACATTAACGCTCGTAAAAGATAATTCCGATTAATCGCTAGATCATTAAGGTTTGTTCGTATGACGACATGCTTAGCCCCCTGGGAACAGGAAATCGTAGAACATGGCTTCAGTTCAGCCCTTCCCTTCGGTTGGTTTGAAAATCATCCTATCGGCGGTGATATGGGAAATGAAACGTCTGATTTTGAAGTGACCGAAATACCCGCCTATATCCCTTGCGGCACGGGGGAACATGTCTACTTGTGGATAGAAAAACAAGAAAAGACAACGTTGGACGTCCAAAAAGTCCTCGAAAAGGTCTACGGCGTTAAAGAGGCTGAAGTCGGTTACGCTGGCAAAAAAGACCTTCATGCCATAACAAGACAATGGTTCAGCGTTCTATCGCTTAAACCGCCTGAGGATGCCATTGAACAGATTAATGCAGTCAAGGGGCTTCGCGTCGTTACCGTAACACGTCATGCCAACAAGATCCGCCTCGGCCATCTCCGAGGCAATCGCTTTGGCGTCAATCTTTACAACGTCTCTGCCTCAGACGATCAGATCAAAGAAGACTGCAGCCAACTCATGAAAAGTGGCTTTATCAATTATTTTGGCTTACAGCGCTTCGGACATGACGGATCCAATATAGCGCAGGGACTCCGTATGCTCCAGGGCGGAAATGCTCGTCTCCAGCAGAAAAAAATGTATGTCAGCGCACTTCAATCTGCTGTTTTCAATCTTTATGCTGCAAGAAGATTCAAAGCCATCGGCTTTGACGTAGCTCAGGGAGACGTCATACAAAAACTTGGAGGCGGCTGTTTTGTATGCGACGATCCTGCAACCGATCAGGTACGCGCTCAAAATGGTGAAATCGTCGTTACAGGTTCCCTTCCCGGAAAAAAAGTTAAAATGGGAACAGGATATACGTTAGAATTAGAAGCAAAATGCGCCCAAGATCTTGGTTTGGCTTGGCCTAATACTAACCCTGACGCGCTTGGATTAAAATTTGACAGCGTTAAAAACCTAGCAGAAGGAGACAGACGCGTTCTTTGGGTACGCCCCCAAGAAGTCTCTTTCAAACGAATCGAAAATACAAATAATATTCATATAGAGTTTGACCTTCCTTCCGGCTCTTACGCCACCGTACTTTTGCGACACCTCTGTGGTCCTTCATTTACTCGTTAATGGAGCATATTTATGAGTTTAAATAGTGACAGCCTTCGTATAACTTTTCGTGACGATAAAGCCGACATTCTCATCGATTCTTTTGATAAAGACTCCTTTATCCAGATCCTACGTAAAGCCAATTTAGATCGTATCGCAGAAACGCTTGACAGCATTCAAGCTGGCGGAATGCTCGAACCGCTCCAAGTCGGCAACAAAACGCTCTACCACTACGGTCACTTTTTTGCTGCTGTTCTTATCCAACAAAGCACATGCATAAATTATGATGTTACAACGGGTTCTAACTATGACCTAGAAGATATTATGATGCGAAGGGCTGCACTTTGCGACATTCAGCTCTCCTACGCAAAAGAAGATGCAAAACACATTAATAATGTTTTCGCTTGGATCCTTAAGGCCACTAACAACTTCGATATCGTCGACGTCGTACATTCAAAACAAGCTCTTGATCTCCTTCTAGATCAATTAGATTCTTCTGGTTTTTATCAAAAATTAGCCAGCCAAAATGCTAATCATCCAAGCGTTTTTACCGTCAAAGAACTCGTAAAACTCCAAAAAGATATCGAAGAATTAATGACGGATGCCATCAATGAAGGCGCTGTAAAACCTGAAATAAAATCCTTGGTAGAAAGAGATAAACAGCTGAGCGAACTTCGCTCCTACCTCGATCCCGTCTACTCCCCCATCCTCGCGGCGCCTTCACGCGACATCATGGTTGACGAACGCCGTGATTTTATTAAGACCCGAAACGAACTTTTGATCAATCATGATTATTCGGGCCTCGTCGCACACTACGAAAACAACTCATCCCTCTTCGAAAACGAAATCGAACGACACGCGGAGTATTGCGTTGCCCTCGGACACATTAATGGCGATCTTCTCAAAGATAATGCCAAAGCTGCTGACTGTTTTAAAGAAGCCCTAGAATACGATCCAAATAATTCAGAAGCATTCAACCTCGTGAGCAAACACCTCCGTGAAGCTGCAAATTGGGATGAACTCGTTGAAATGCTCTCCAATCACTGGGATGCCGTTGATGACGCTAGCAAAAGATGCGAAATGCTTCTCGAATGCGCCAATATTCAAGCTTTCCATTGCCAAAACATTGACGAAGCAATCGGGCTTTATGAACGTTGCTTAACCGAATGCTCGGTCTGCAACCGTTTTGATGAGATCTATAAAATCGTTTACGGTCTCATGTCTAATTCTACTGAACTCCAAAAACTTAGAGTCCTCGTCATTCTAACGGCACATATCGTCAACTACACACAGAAAGACAAACTCACTTCATTGCAGGCAGAAATCAACAAAACGATCGCCGCTTCTGGCGCTGATGACGTTGCTGTACGCTGCCTCAATGCCCTCATCGAAGCCGGTATTACGAGCTTCAGCGGTGATCAGCCCAGCGCCCTCGAAAGCATTCGCGAAGCTTACACTCAGGCTCCAGCCAATACGCTCATTGACGGTATTCTGTTCCGCATTGCTTCTAAAATGAACAATATCGCAGAGTTTAACGAGGCAATGGATGATATCGAGTCAGAAGCAATCCCCGTGAAAGACCTTAGCAACGTCCTCTGCCGAATCGCTAAAGTTTTAGTCCGCATTCCCAAGCGTTCCGAAACTGCCCTCTCCTACGCTGAACGCGCTGTTGACGTCGATGACTCAAATAATGAAGCCATCGAACTCTGTTATAAACTTAGTACAGAACTCAATAACAACGCGCTCAGACTTGTTTATGCTTCACTCAAGCTCTCCCATACAACTTCTGAAGCAGAACGCGCTGAGCTTGAAACCATCTGCGATGATCTTAAAGTTGCTATCGGCGACCAGAACGATAGCCTCATCGCAGTCTACGAAAAATGTTTGCACTTCGAATCCCTCCGCACAAGCAATAGCTTCAGTGATGAACTCAAAAATCTCATCTCAAGCCTCCCTGATGCTGAAGCTCTCGCCATGCTCCAACGCGTTGAGTCCCAATGTGTTACAAACGGTCTTAAGTCACTCGTCGGTGAACTCTATGAAAGTGTGCTTGAACGCGATATCGCAAACGATGTTCGTAAAAGCCTGTTAGAACGTTACCTCGGTATGCTCAGCGGACAAAATGACGCTCAGAGTAAAAATACATTCGTACGTATCCACGCACAACTCTTTGCTCTCGCCCCGACGCCCAATCTCAAAAATATGCTCGACAAAATTACTGCAAATGACGAGCACCTTATTCGCACTTGGGCTGGCTTGATCGAAGATGCACTTTCTAACATCTCTGATAAAAATATCTTAACAAGACTTAACGCCACTTTGATGCTCGTTTACCGCGAAACACTCAAAGACAACGAAAAAGCCGCTGAAGCCGCAAGCAATATCCTTTCGTTGGATCCCGGTTGTACCGCCGCTTTCAAAATTAATTTCGATTGCTACGAAAAACTTGAACGCTTCTTCGATTGCTGCGAACTCTGCCAAAAATTCCCTGCCGAAAAACTCTCTGAAGACGATAAACGTAACTACTTTAATAAAGCTCTTCGCTTTGCACTTATTAATCTTTACGATACTGAAAAAATCCTCTTCACACTCAAAATCCTTGTCGCAAACAATGACAAAACCATCGTTCCTATGCTCCAAAAACTCGTCGATTGGCAGGAACAATCTGATCTTTCTAGAGATCAACTCATCTGCTTCTTCGAAACAATGGAAGCTAACAGCGACAAATTGCTCGCTTCTGCAATGCGCGTTTTCAGAGCTGAAGGACTCGCAAAAGAAAACCGTAACGACGAAGTCATCAACGTTCTCGCTGACAAAGATCTCACTAAAACAATCAAAGACCATGAGGATACACTTCACCTCATCAGTCGCGTAAAATCTATCGTCGATGCGCTAAATGACTCTGACGAACGTAAAGAACTTACCATTCTCTGGAGTTTTGCAGACGATAAAAGCTCTGACAAGATCGCTGCCAATAAAGTTGATACAAACGCAAAACCATCTGCTGAAACGCCGGCTGTCCGCGAAATTCGCCCAACCCACGCCTCTTCAGCTACCATCGATGCCCTCGTTCGCGAATGCTGCGATAACCTCGATGATGACAACACAACAATCATTATCGAAAATGCCCTCAAAACAATGCCGCCTGAGGATCAGACAAGCCTCTGTGTCAAACTTGCTGCCGCTTGCGAAGAAAAGAAATTAAATGCTCAGGCTGAAGCCTACTATAAACGCGCTTTCCAATATACGCAGTCGTTCGAACTCCTCGAGTTCTACAAACGTAATCGTATGTTCAAAAAAGCACTTAAGATCGCTGATTTCAAAACGAAAAAAGCTCAATCCAAAGCAGCTAAAGCAGCTTCCATTGTCGATACTGCACTTATCTATGAGGCTCAACGCGACTACGTTAACGCCTCCGAAAAACTCGATGATGTAATTAATAACTACGCAGACGTTTACGCTGCAAATGACCTCATCAGCATCCTTAGACAACGTGCTGCCTTCGCAATCGCTGCAAACGATACTGCAGCTGCAATTGATACACTCAATAAAGCTGCCGATATGGCAAAATCTGACAAAAAACTCCGAAGCGAAATCGACGTCGACCTCTGCCTCCTCCTCCGTGAAACAGGCAACAATGACGATGCTCGCAAAAAATGGCAGTCCCTCATCCTTAATAACGTCAAATCACCTCGATTCTCACTCCTTAACCTCTGCTTTGATGTCGATAATAATAAACTCGCTGAAGCTGAGAAGAAGTATCTCGCTCTGATTGACTCCGTTGTTGGTACCTCACTCGAAGTTTCCGTCCTCGAGCAGTACCTCCGCATTAAAGTACTCAAAGACGAAAAAGACGAAATCAAAACAACGGCCGAACGTATCTTGGCACTCGATCCAGCAAACCCCCACGCTCAAAAAGCGCTCGCATGATCTCGTTCCCTGCCTATACACGCCCGCGCTCATGCGCGGGCATCCTCCTAAAACGCGCTTTTGCGCGTTTTTTGTTTTTTGTCATAATATATTATCCAGCTACCCTCCATGCTCAAACGCACGAATGGTTCACCTTCTCTTGGCTCGAACCGCCTCAAGAAACACAACTAGCTCAATCATCCACACCAACGAACCAATCTTTACCCTTCAAGCTCGACGACAATACAGTCCCCCCCAACGTTACCCATCTCTCCGAAAATTTTATTCCGCCTGTGGGTAGCCATAAACGTGTCTCCATCTATGAAAAGCTTGTCATAAATCAGGATCTCCAAATTCTTCCTGCCAATACTAGCTGGTCGTCAAAGCTTCCCCCCTCCCCTTCTCCCCAGTTCACACGACAACTAATCGTCCCAATCTCTCCCTCAGACCAGCGCATCATACTTCCATCGTCAAGCACCGAAATGCGCATCACATCCTGCCCCCCCTCTTCATCGGAGCAAACTTATACGCTTGAATGGGATCCAAATACTCAACGCTACGCCATACGCATTCATCATATCAGTGATTCTATCCTCAACTGCATCACGACGGAGCCCAAGCAAGCCTCCCCTGCCGATTTCACAATACTATCCAAACTCAAATCAGAGCAATTTTCGCTTGATCCAGTTGTCAAACAATACATTCTCGAACAAATTGCTGACATTCCTTGGCTGACAAAAATTGCCCAAAAGAAAACACCACTCGCTTATCTCGTCCAAGAACTCAATCAGTTCGATGGTCGAGCACTCGATCCACATGACAAGAATCAATCGCTGTTTAAAACGATCCTTCTTCAAAAACGTGGCGTCTGCCGACATCGCGCCTTTGTCTTCGTCGCCATTGCACAGGCTTGGGGTTTTCGAGCACGTTTGGTTTCTAATGAAGCACACGCATTCGCTGAAGTCTTTAACAATGACACGTGGTATCTCGTTGATTTAGGTGGAGCAGCAAACAATATCGAGCAAAATCCCCCTCCATCTGCGCTTCACCAAATGCAGCAGAACGCAAACACATATTCAACGTCCCCTGACCAACCCAATGAGGCGACGCCCATTCCGCAAACTTCTCCCAAAGCGCCCTTGCGCTTTTTGCCACAATCTCAGCCACCTTCTTCGCTACATCGTACAACAACACAGCAGCTTGCGGGGACCCTTGTCGATCCAATTACGTCAATCCCAATTTCTAAAACCCCAGTCTCTCTTTATTTACAAACACAAGACGGATCTCTAACTTTGCTTGCAACCTCAACAACCGATAATGCAGGCTTCTTACAATTCTCTTACACTTTATCTTCCCAAACATCTTTAGGATCGGCAAAACTTATTCTAAAAACGCCAAAGGATTCTATCGATTTTTAATCTTACAATTTGTATTTTTGTGTGGGGGAAGTCTCCCCCTGAGCGGCTATTGCTAAAGCAATACGCCGCTACCCCCTCAGTCGATAACAATTATTAAAGTACACTTTTTACCACTGCTGTCCCACGAAATTATTCATACAATACTCGGATAACTCTACAGTAGCTTTGTTTTATCGATATATAGTCGACGCCCCTTTAGGCCGTCCGCAGGACAGAATGAGAATTAGAAAAGTATAAAATTCTGTAACGAGCACATTTCGTTACAGTTAATGAAAATATTTTGTGGGACAGCAGTGACTTTTTATTTAAATTCTAAACGTATACTTTACAACAATGCTTTCCCACGAAATTATTCTTATAATACTCGGAGAACTCTACTATTTTCAAACGATACGAAATATTAAGAGGCACAATATATATTGTGCCGTTGTCGTTTAGACCAAGCCTACAGAAATAATTTTATAAATAATAGCTTTATCCGTTATTTCTCTGTCTGCTCGTCGCATTCTTTGCTCCTATTTTCACTAAGAGCACGCATAATAGCTCCAGCTTGAATGTTACCGCAGGCATTCTTTCGAGCAACATCATAAGCCGTCATGCCACGTTTATCTTGGAGCGTTTTATCAGCACCTGCTTCAAGCAGTACTTCTACAACATCTAAACTCTTTTCTGCTGCTAAATGAAGTGGTGAACGCCCCAGTTTGTCTGTCAGATTTACATCAGCACCAGCCGCTAATAGCGTCTTTACAGCATCCAAACTAACGCCAGAAGCAATATGCAGCGCTGTCGTTCCTGCTTTGTTCTGAGCATTGACATCGGCTCCACCCTCAATCAACGGTTTCATATTCTCAAACCTGTGACTTGCAACGGCAGCATGAAGCGGAGTAATGCCATATCTATCTTTCGCGTTCACATCAGCCCCTCGAGATATTATGAGTTTGACACTCTCCTCATCTAACATCTCAACGGCTTCGTACAAAGAAGATCGATCTTCATAATATTTACTTTCGAGTTCTGACATATCAAAACCTTTTTATATATAAATCCACAAACATCCCCCGACAAAACATCTCTTTCTAGCACAATTCAAGAGCATCTAGCGAGTGACTTTTGAATACCACCGCCTTATTTCACAAATCGTTTAATCTCGCACGAATGTTCTTTCGTCTTTTCATCATAGTTCACGGCGACAAATAACAAATCGCCTTGATAATGTTCGAGCGCATTAAAATAGTTTTTGTTTTCGATCTGGGTTAAAGCCGTTTCGGTGGCGCTATTGCGCTTGAGTTCGACGATCATCGCGGGCGTATTGGGAATATACGGAATAAACGCAATATCGGCGTATCCTTTGCCTGCAGGCAACTCGGAAATCACGGTATAGCGCGTGTTTGCGTAGAAATAGGCAAATCGAATCACGCTCTGAAAACAGCCTTCGTTGTTATATTGTAAATTCGATACAAGTTCTTCGTGCGCGTCGTTAAGGGCCTGTGCAACGGCTTTTTCGTCGCCATTGATCGTTAAATCGAGTAATTGTTTGGAATGATTTACAATACGAAGGGCTTTGGCATAATCTGGGCTTGTTTGAATAGAATTAATCCATTCCTGACGTATTTCTTGATTTGGAATAAAACATCGTTGCTGCTTTTGATCATAGCCAAGATAACCAAGGTGTATGAGGTAGGTAAAAACATCGTCTTTGGTATGAAAATCGGTCATGGTATTCAAGTAACTCGTCACATTCACGCTTACGCTGCCGCCTGCAATCATCTCCAATACATCATCCCGAATGCCCTCAAAATTCATTTGTATATATAATTTAATCGATTCATAAGACCCTGTCTGCGTCCAGTAGCAACCATATTTTTTAGAGTTCATCGCCTGCACGACGGATTTGGGGTTATAAAGTCTATAATCATCCATACGATAGCCATCGTACCAACGGCTGCATTCCTCAAAGTCCATGTGATGCGCTTCACACAAGGCTTTCACTTCGTCTTCGGTAAACCCGACAAAGGGCGTGAACTGCTCTGCATCTACCATAGTATATTCACGAAATACATTGAGTTTTGATTGAATTTTGTCGCGTACAACGGGCAAAATTCCCGTCAAATAGACGAGGGCAAAGGCAGGCGCGAGTACGCTATTCTTAAACATCGCATTCAAAAAACGAAGGTAAGGTTTAAATATCGTACCGCTCACTTTTTCGCGTACCAAAACATCGTATTCATCGAAAATCAGAATGAATTGCTCGCCTGTTTGCTCATAAACTTTTAAAATGCAAGTCGGCAGATCGTCGCAATCCTCAATTTCACAATCTGCGAACTGTTTCATCAAATCACGCCGAACGTCTGCTGTAAACAGCGGCACGATATCTTCATTGCCTGTTGAAGACGAAAAGCACGCATTAACATCGATATAAATGACGTTAAATTGATTGAGATACATTTCAAAATCAGGGGACTGCGCAATCTTGAGTTTTTCAAAAATGGGACGCGAATTCGCGAGTTTGCTGTAATAAGCAGCGATCATACTGCCCGCCATCGATTTACCGAAGCGGCGCGCACGCGATACGCACACAAAGCAATCTTCAGTATTCAATAGCTGATTGAGCTCATGAATCATCATTGATTTATCGACATAAATCCGCGAGTTCACGGCTCTTCTCAACAACGCTTCACTTGGATTGACATACATTCCCATGGCCAAACCTCCATAACTCGGCTTGCGCAGCATCTACAAACCGCAACCATTTTAACATATACACACGACCATGGCGAGTGTGGGGCGCACCTATGTATGTATGAGAAGACGTGCGTTCTGCACGTCTCCTCATACATACAATACGCCCGATTGCGCTCGGCTATTGATTCCACGTGGCCGCGTAATATGCAACGCGGCTAAAGATAACCAAAACCCAATAAATACGCCTATTTGAGACATTTTGGCTATTTTATTTCTCACAAAAAGCACAAAAATTGAACTCACAAAAAGCAGCGTTGTAAAACGCGCAAAGTGATGCTATCATTACATTTGCAAGGTTTAGAGTGCTATTAAACTTTATGATCACTTTATCAAACTTTTTGTGAGTAAATTTATGAAATCCGTTCATAACAATGCTCATAAAAAGCCTCTAAAACTTTGGGGAGTTTATAGAAGCTATGAGAAAAGTTATTGTTTCGCAAACGGGCAAAGTGGATGGCATCCCGCACCTTTTTTGTGACTTGGCAAGCGGGCGCTATTTCGTGCGCTACAAACGCGGGAGCATAGATCGCACCGCAACCCTCCACGGGCTCAAAAGCTCGGCGTTTTCTACCTTGCAGCGGGCAGCCGATAAGGCATTTAGAGAGCTCAAAGCCGAGGTAGATCGGGAATTATTCATCGAACCGGACAAAGCGCCAACCTCTCGCAAGAGCCCAATCGAATTAGGTCAAGAGAAACTCACCGAGGCAATAAACCGCATTTGGAGTGCAAAGGGGGTATCTCCAAGCCGCATGAAAGAGCTGCAAAACTTTTGCGCCGGTCTTGCTCTCACTACCAACCGCGACGCCCGTGCCATTGCCGAGGTGGATATTTATAACCAAAGGACCTTAGAGGCTAAATATGCCGCAATGCCTGCCACTGCCACTAAGAAAAAGGCTCTTGATGGCATAACCACGGTCTTTACCATGCTAATCACGCACGGCCTCCACACCGGCAAATCGCCCATGCTCAGCTCAGCCGTGGAGATTGCACCTGCACCACGCCAAAACCATGAAATAGACTTTAAGGGAGCTTGTGCCATTATTCGCGCTATTCGTGCCGATGAGAAAACAAAGCCCGTTATGCGCAAAGAGTTAGAGCTTTATGTGCGTTTGGCCATCGAAACGGGGCAGCGCCCGCTTGATATTTACCTTTTGGACGTTTCGCGCATTGACGCCACGGGGCACTATGAATTTTTGAGCCACAAGACCGGTGCTTATCAACGAGTAATGCACCTGCTCTCACATGAAACACGCAACCTCATCAACGAAATAACCATAATGAGGGGCTGCACCTCATACACCCACACTTGGGACGCAAAGCACCGCCAATGCGGTGAGCAGTTCACTAGCTTTTTTGCAAGCTCATTTAGCATTTACTCCCACCGCCTTAGTCAATACACAAAACAGGCGCTCGGTGAGGATTGCATCTTCTACGGCCTTAAAGACTTTTTCATCTCCACGCTCTTTAAGCACACCGAGAGCGAGTTTTGGGCCAAAGCCTTTACCCATGAGGGGCGCGGTGCCAACCAAAAAGCCTACCTCTTTGTGGATCAACAAAAGGCCGACCAAATACTCAGTGAGGCCATCTTGGAGCCGTTCGCTGCGGCCTGCATTTGGGAGCTCGGGGCTCCGGAGCAGTCCGCCGAGAAACGCGACCAAGACCGGCTCAGCCAACTAATGGGAGAGTGGGAGCGACTTGGTGAGGCATCCAAGCACTCCAAACACTAACGAATAAAGGCGCTTAGTTTTGAGCTAGGCGCCTTTTTTGTGCTCAGGCTATACCTGTGAGCCTTAACCACCAAATCGGCCTATAAAGGCCGTGGAGGCTCAGCAAAAAGTAATACAAGTTGATTCTTGCGACGTTGTAGGGATAGGCTCCATATATCTAACTTTGGACATATAACAGTTGATGCTATTGTTGGTGTGCAGATTTATGCCTAATGAGAATACGAAAATAGGGGCTTTTACCATTCACTCGCAGATCGCAATCATCATCGCCTTTTCTAAATTTAATAATTTCAAATTGTTCTGGGCAATACTTATCTAAAAAAGTAATAGGCACCCCCATTGCACCCTCATAATCAGAAGGAATAGCGTCGGTAAAGGGGATATCTATTGCGTCGTAATTATCGTATTTACAATATCCTTTTGCTCGAATTTCTTTATGCTTACTAGATTTAATATTATCGTCCAGTGAATGGAGTTCAAGAGGCGTATGTCGGCGACCGTGTTCTATATTAGTTAGCCATAAACAGCTATTGGTAGCTACAATTCTCTCACCTTTTTCATTAACCCGCGCCTCAGTGCCGTATAATTCATATTCAGGGGGAACAATAAAACCACTAATCCAGCGACCTAGACCGTTACCGAGCCAAATTTTGTTATCTTTTATAAGTGGAAATACTTCTTTGTATGTAATACAGTTTATATTTCCTATAATAAGAAACTTTTTGTTAGCCTCTACAATCCACGCGAGAAATTCACGAAACAGACTAAACATTGGATTTGTAATTATAAAGTCTGCCTCATCTCTCAGAGCCTTAACCTCATCGCTACGGAAATCCCCATCGCCCGTTAAATACTTCCATTTGAGGTTGGTAATATCCACCTTTTTAGTGTGGCGAGTTAATGTATAAATTTTACCGTGTTTATTTATTTTACTTTCTGCATGATTATATTGAGTTGATTCAAATAATGATCGTTGAATTGGTGTTTTATTTGACTCACAATCGTAAACGTAAGATGTGGAAATCAGTTTTTTAAGTCCAAATCGTTTGAAGTTTTGCACGAAGTATTTAGTAAAATTTGACCAATCAGGGTCGTCACAGGGCAATAAAACAGTTTTATCTTTGAATACTTCGGGATTATAGTCTACATAGAAGTTAAGCTCTTTTTCAATATCTTGGTATTGAGTATAAAACTCATCGGCTTTATTTTTTTTCGCCTTGTCCATTCCGTTTTTGTTACGCTTTCCGGCCATAAATCTCCTCACCGCAAAAGTATAACGCCGCTAAATCTACTGTTGCGCCGCATACGATCATTACCTAGTTAATTGAGAAAACAAATCTTTTGAAATTAAACGAATAGATGTATTAGCGACATCGAGCATTATTTGGATCATATCCTCATAATCCCAGTGACCACCATCCCCCTGAGTGTAGATCGAAGCCGCTTGAAGCATAATATTTACACCATTACTCGCAATAAATGTGTTTTCACAAAGGTTTGTATTTATGGGCATACCGTAGTTTGAAGCCGTGAGTCTGTCCAACCTGTTAAGCGTGCCATCGTCATAATTAATCGTATAACTACTGCCATCCGGACGACTGATTGTAACATTTCGTGTAAGAAAATTAGAGCCTTCTAAAAAAAGAATGTAAGGAAAATGTGGCTCGGTAAGCATATAGTTTGCAATTTCTCGGATATTTTTGTGAGCTCTTTCTATTGCATTTCCTGCTGCCATAAGAACTTGATCGTTATTTTTACCTACTAACTTCCCCTCTTTTATATTATCAATATCCTTCCCCTGATATTTTGCTTCTGAAACAACAACAATGCGCCATTTATTGTTATCGTCCAAGACCTCAATAATACCACCATCCGGTCTAATACTTGCATTAGAAACAAAAAGCGTTTGTCCTAATACCCTGTCTATTTTCTGCAAATACTCGTTAATTTCTTTTTTAGAAACACTCGACCTATACCTAAAATTTAGATTTGGGTATTTATGTTTTAAACGGTTAAGCGCATCTTCAGAAATATTGTGGACTGCTTGGTCATGAATCTGTGCTTGTTCGTCAAATATTCCCACAGCCCCCTCGTTATTCTTCTGTTGGGTTGTAAGGCGGTTAGATTGTTGCGTTCCTTTTGTTCTCATAAAGAAATCCTTTTATTGCGCCAATCCTTTTAAGCACAATATCTTGTTCTGGTTAATAAAACCAACCACGGTTAAAAAGACAGATTCTCTCCGTTTATTGCTCTGCCCCCCACTCTGCAATGTTTATTCTGCTCATTGGGGGCTGTCAATCATTTCAGGTAAATCGACAATTTTTTGCTCAAATCTTATTAGATTGATTGTTGGTTTTAGGTCTGTAATAGTCCATTGCTAATAGGTGCATGAGGCGCTCCACTATCAAAAAAGCCATAACGCGCATTATTGCGCCCTGCTTTTGGAGTGCTCCATGCTTACACCTGTATTTGCAACGATTGTTATTCTCTCTTTTATCTTTGTGTTTGGCGTTGTAGTGCCTGTGCTAAATGCCATGCCTACCATGCGCAAATATATCTCTTACCGGTGGGTCGTGGTTATGACCTACCTCACCTTGGCGGTTGGCGTTGTTTTAGACTTTTCACACTTGGAGAGCTCGGTCCGCACCTTGGTGATTGGCGGCTCTTTTGCCATTAGTGGCCTGTGGCTGCTTGTGCGAACTTGCGAAAAAGCCAAATATTTGGGCTACACAATGCACCTGCCAACTATTCGCGCCAAAAAAGGCGACCTGAGCGTGGATATTGGCAACAATGAGCAGCGGGAGCATGAGCATGATTAACCTTATTCCGCTGCCAAATTCGCTTAGCTATGCCAAGAGGCGCCAAGCGGTGAGCATTATCGTTGTGCACCATACCTGCTCGCCAACTTATAAGCGCACAGTGGCCGACCTTGCTGCTCAGGGGTATAGCACCCACTTTATTGTAGAGCGTGATGGGCGGGTCTTTCAGCTTGCCGACCCTCTTGTCAAAGTGGCTCACCACTGTGTAGGCCGTAATGCTATTGCCATTGGCGTTGATCTTGTGCACCGTTCTAAGGCTCCATGGCCGCCGGAGCAGATAGTGGCAGCATTTGAACTGCTCAGCCTGCTTTGTAACACCTACCACGTTGACGCTTGCATTACCCGAGAGCATGAGCACTGCGAGAGCTTAAAGCAGCCTCGGGGCATCTTCGGGCATAGTTCATTTAGACCCACTCAGTGCCCACAGGGAGGGTTAAAGGCGCTGTGTGACTATATAGAGAGCAACCGCCCACACTGCACAGATGAGCTTAACCGCATTTGGTTTTAGCATAAAAAGGCCCCCAAAAGTGAACTGCTCTTGGGGGCTTATTTGTATAAATTATAAACGCAAATGCGCATTTGTAGGCGCTGCAATCTCTACACGCATTTTGTGCTCACAAATTTTGTGAGTATTCTAAAACCCTTTATTTGCAACGGTTTTAGCTCATTAGCATAGTTGCATGCTACGCGGCCACTGGAATCAATACGCCTCGCGGGCGCTCCGCGCCTTGCCGCGCCAGCGTTACATACCCAATTATTTCTGTAAAACGGCGCTTTTTTCGTCTTGACGAGGTAGATTTTTTTTTATGAAGTTTTGCCTTTTATCATACTAGAAGGCGGATAATGTATTCTCGTTTCGTTTTATATTTTTAAAGGAGAGCGTATGAGCTGTTACGAAGCTAAAACCATTAAAGAAGTAATACGCGAAATTCGTGAGGACCGAATGTTTTTGCCATCCATTCAGCGTAGTTTCGTATGGACTGACGAACAAATCACGGGATTAATGGACTCCATCATGAGAGGTTATCCCATTGGAACTTTTCTTTTTTGGGATATTGACAAAAAAATGTTAAATGAATCAGGATATTCATTTTACAAATTCATTAATACCTTTCATGAGCGCGATTCATTTCAGAACGAAGAAGCGAACAGACCTTATATATCAACAGGTTGTGATACAGACCGCGTTATTGCAGTTCTGGATGGACAACAACGGCTGACATCGTTATATTTATCATTACAGGGATCAATTGCACGAAAAAAGAAACATGCTCGAACAGAAAATAGTGAATCCTATATTGTTAAAGAATTGTACTTTAATCTACATAGTAATCACGAAAACGAAACCGATAGCGAAAATGATGAGAATGCTATTAAATATGAATTTGCTTTTTTAACACAGGACGAAGCAACATCTACTAATGATAATGATCAATTGTGGTTCAAGCTTAAGGATGTGTTAATGTATTCAATAAATGACTTTTTTGATGCAGCCTCGAGACTAAATATTACCAGCGATCCTCTTGCCTTCCAAAATCTCACAACATTAATCAACAGATTCACGCACGAAAAATCAATAAATTATTTTAACGCGAGAGCTGAAAACAATAAATTCAACTCATTAGATGAAATTACGGATATCTTTGTTCGTATCAACTCTGGTGGAACAAAGCTCAGTAAAACAGACTTATTATTCTCTAGAATTATTTCAATTTGGGAGGATGCAAGAAAAGAGTTTCAGGATCTCGTTAGTGTGTTAAACAATAACAACTTCAAGTTTACAAATGACTTTGTAATCAAAGCATGTCTTATGGTGATTGATTGTGATAGCAGAATTAAAGCTGAATCTCTCAACACAAAAAATATAACAATGATAAAGGAGCGCTGGCAGAATATTAAAGACGCCATCATAGATGTTAAGAACTTTTTGTTCGAATGTGGATTTATCGGAGAGAATATTGAATCCTATAACGCAATTCTTCCCATTATACTATACCGGTATTTATATAAAAAGACAGCGTTATACAACAATAAACACTTAATTCAGCAGTACTTTGTCATCGTTCAGGTTGAAAAAGTATTTGCAAAACACACAAATGCCACTTTAAACAGATTATCAAAGTTAATAAAAAATAGTCCTCAGTTTCCTGATCTAAAAACACTTAAGATTATAGAGTATGACAGACTTGAAAACTTAATTCATTGTTGGTTTGATTTTGAGAAAGGCCCCTCCACTTATGTTATCCTGACTTTACTCTATCCATCCCTCCAATATAATATGATATCTTTTGATCAGGATCACATGCACCCCTATGCAGCATTTGATAAGACGAATCTTGACACTATTGTAAATGTTTTGAATCCTGAAACTGGCGCATCTATGATAGGTAAAGAAAAATTGCAATACCTAAAAAGCCAGAGAAATAAATTGGCAAATTTACAATTACTCGAACACATTCAAAATATTAGAAAAGGTGATAAACCCTTAAACAGATGGTTAAACGAAACCCCTGAAAATCGAAATAGCGTAAAATATCTTCCTGCTTGTTCATTAAACTTAGAAGATTTTGAAACATTTATGACAACAAGACAGCAACTCATGGAGAATGAGCTTTGTAGAATTCTAGGCGTTAAACACTGTCCAGAGGGAGCGGAATGTCCTTAGCATTCCCGATAAATCTCATTTCATACATTCTCTATTCACAATTCATTATAATCCCATTATTTAACCACATGTTGTTAAATAAAAAAAGGAAAACAGCGTATATGAAAATATCATTTCTAAACAAACTCTACCTTGTATCTGCCCTATTGGCTACTGCCTGCTTATTTGGTTGTAATGATGATACGGATTCTTGCGGTTTAACCGCCGCAGGCGCTCCGCGCCGCAAGGCATTTCTGCATTAAAAAATATTGAAATGCCTCACTGCTGTCCCACGAAATTTTCCTAGAATACTCAGATAACTCTACAGTTGCTTTGTTTTATCGATATATAGTCGTTTCTAAGCATGGATAGCGTCCACACGAGTTCGCAAAATCGAAAAAACTAAAAAAGCCATTGGAATTCCGGTAAGATGAATTTGCTGAAACTCTCATCGAGACAGGAGGAACCAATGGCGAGAGTAATAAATAGGACAGAACTTCTTGAAT
>JAZRWH010000108.1:0-32655 GCA_045599585.1 Myxococcota bacterium | reverse complement strand
TGTTCTGCGGACGGCCCAAAGGAGCGTCGTATTGAGGATGCCCCTTTGGAATCCCGCATTCTTTTGAGAGCGTTTGACACATTTCTTCGTCACCTTCCTCAATCCTTTCGGTTACAGCCTTAAGGCTGCGCCCTCAAGGATCTTCGTTGTTTCCTCGAACTGTATACAAACGCTCTCAAAATATCAAAAGCTCATCGGCGGGCGCGAACTTGACTTCGTCTTCAACATGCGCGCCCGCTCGCCCGGTGCGCCCGCTGCTTGCCTTCGGCTTCGCGACGCGTGCGATTTAACAGTAATCTTAAGTCTTTTTCATGTTTAGAAGTGACTATATATCGATAAAACAAAGCTACAGTAGAGTTATCAGAGTATTCTATGAAAACTTCGTAGGACAGCAGTGAAAGTGAGTCTAACAAAGGAACGGAGGCGTATGCGGGCGATTGAGCCCGCATAGCCGGAGTGCGCAGGCGTATGCAGGCCTAGAGGGGCCTGCATAGCCGAAGCGGCGCGTGCGTATCTGCGAAGCAGATAGCAGCGCGTGTCACCAGCCGTAGTCCTGACGCGGAAAGAAAGCATCCTTTAAATAAAGGATGTGAGGGATAGAGCGAGGGGGACTTCGAATGGCGGCAATATCGAAATGTGTGACGCATCGGGCGAATCGATGTTTGAGGAGCCAGTAGCGCGCTGCAGCGATGATGCGTTTTTGTTTAGCGTACGTGACGGCGGATTGGGGCTGTTTGAGTGTATTAGAAAAGAGGGCCTTAACTTCGACGAAACGCACTTCGGTGAACGCGGCAGTGCTGCGGCATGCGACGAGATCCAGTTCGCCATCGCGAGATTTGAAATTTCGGGAGAGTATGGTGAATTGGCGCGATTTGAGGAACCAAAAGGTTAGATTTTCGGCGATTCGGCCATGCTTGCCCGTATAGGATGTTGTTGAGAGGTGGAGGTGTTCGGTTTTGGGGAAGATACTAGGCATGATGTGTTTGGGTATAGGCGTAGTAGGCGTGGGTATGGGTGAAATGCGGTTTGGGCAGTGCTTGGAGGCGTCTCAGTGATTTGATTGAATTCTGTGCTAGTTGTGGCCAAAGAAGGATGAGGAGGGATAGATTTTCTAGTGTGTGGAGTTTATTAAGAAATTGGGTGTCGTAGCGTTTAAGTTGGAATTGGTTGAAGTGTTTGATCAGGGCGGTGCAAGGGAGTTGAGCATTTTGCAGGGCCGTTGTTAGAGTCGTTTGTGTAGAGAATTTGGCCGATTGAACAAAGCGCGGGTGGATTGGGAGCCAAGTATTTTGGCAGCGCATCCAGAGTGCGGGTGTATTGGGTTCTGGAGTGAAGAGGAGCAGTGTGTTAGGCGGGGACATTGGTGTTTGAGTCCAAGTCTTTTGTAATTTAGAGCGTTGGGAAATTTTGTGTTGGAAGCGAGTCTCGGGGGTTGTGAGGGCATCAGGGGCGGATTGAAGCTGAAATGAGAAGAACGAGACGGTGTTGGCCATTTGATTTTTGCGGAGTATGCGGCCTTCGCGTTGTCGGATGATGGTTGGGTTCCATGGGGAATCGAAGTGTACGACAGCGGAAGCGCGTTGGAGGTTGTGTCCGGTTGAGAGCGTGTCGGTTGCGACGAGGATGCGAGGAATGGGTAGATTAGCGCAACGCCATGCTTGAGGAATGGGGATATCGGGGTCGAACAGGTTTTGCAGAAAGGCTCGATCGACGTTGAAATTGCCAATGCGGGCTTGTGTTCCAGTGAGCATTGCGGTGTGTTCGGTGTGATTGAGCGCAGAAGCAATCGCGTATGCTGTGTCAGTGTACTGTGTGAAGATGATTGTCTTTTGGGTTGTGTTTTGGAGTGTTTGGATGAGTGCGGAGATTTTTGGATCTTCGGGTATGGCAGAAAGACAAGTAAGCGCTTCTGCAATGTGTGATTGGACGGCATGGAGTTGATCGAGGGTTGTGGGAGCAGGTTTAGCGTCATTTGGAATGCCGAAAGGAAGTGGGAGTTGAGTACCGTCTATGCCAAATAGTTTTTTGTATTCAGCGCGTGTCACGGGGCGAAGGGCGCCTGTACGCAGGCACTGAGCATAGTATCGTTGAAGGCGTTTAAGCGTTGTACGGCAAGCGGCGGGATGGCTCATAAAACGACGCATGAGAACTTGCGCAACGAGTGGTGTGGATGTGGTTGTTGTGGTTTGGAATACGGGCCAATTCGTATGGCTTATGATGTCAAAAAAGCGCGTGATTTGTGGGAGGTTGGGAAAATCGTAGGGAATAGTTACGCGGTGTATTTGGATGACGGGTTGATCGATAGTTAGGGGTTGAGTGTATGCGGAGGGCATAAGTGCAAGAGCGAACATACGGAGTTCGTTTTGTGTGATTGCGAAGGAGTCTGGGAGTCCGCAGTAGCTCATGAGAGAATTGAGGTCGTTGAGACCGAGTGAGACTGGTGTTGCCGTCATCAGGCAGATATAGTTGAGGTGAAAAAAGCGTTTAAGGATGCGACTTCGTTTTGTTGCGGGATTTTTTAGGCAATGCGCTTCATCGACGAGGATGAGCGTATTAGGTGTGGTTTTGGGAAGTTTATTAAGGCTAGCCATCTGATAGGAGATAAAAGTGGCATTGAGCTGAAACCGGGAGGAGATAGAGAGCCACATGGAGCGTAGGTGAGCAGGCGCGACGATAACGATGGCAGAGCATATATGTTGAGCCAGGGCTTCGACGGCGAGGCGGGAAGCGATGAATGATTTTCCGGTGCCAGTTGGTTCGCAGAGAAAGACGCAGCGGCGATCTTTGAGGATTCGGAAGGCATGTTCGCAGCAGGTCATTTGTGGTGGGGAGAGTACTGGAATATTAGGAATGACATCGAGGTGTGTAGGTAGGAAACGGCGATTGAGCGCCTGATTCCAATCGAATGAATGATTGATATTCATGGCAAAGGATGGGGGGGGTGAAGGTTGAGCGTGTGAGACTGTTGAACGTGGTGATTTAGGTATTGTTTATTAGGATGCCTCGAAATTGGACATAGCGATGGCGCGGATAACGCAGTTGTCAAGGCGAGCCTGTCGTCGAGGAGATAGGGCGTTGGGAAGAGGGGCATCGTGTGCTTCTTTAGAGATTTCGATGAGCTGTTTGGTGATTGAAGGGTCTGTATTATTATTGAATGGCCATGGAATTGAGGAGATGAGCCAAGCAAAGAATCTTCGATATCCGCCCCGTGCGAATTCTGCGTTTTTTTCGCAGTAGGATCGAATTGGGGTAGCGTTTAGAAAAGCCGATAGGAGGTATCCGATGTCTTCATTGGGGACGGGAATGTAGTAACCTGTGTTGAGAACGAGTGTATTAGGATCTTTGATGAAGCATGCAGAGAGTTTTTCTGAGATATCTTTCCAGACGACTTTTGGGGAGAGCATTAGTGAGGACAAGCCGAAGACAGCGTGAGGCGATCGGGATATGTTTCGACGAGCAAGCAGCGTTTGACGATTACGTTCGATCCAACGGTTTGCGCAATCTGGTAGAGATTGGGCTGGTTTTGACAAATTAAGTGGCTCGTGTGTCATGAGAATAAATTTTCTCGGAGAAGCGTGGAAAGCGTTGATATCGGCGCCGCGTAGGATAGGGTAGAGGAGATTGCGTTCGATCGGGACGGATTGTTCAATAGCAAGCGCGTCGAAGTGGAAGTCTGTTGGTGTTGTGTCGTTGCATTGAAATATGGCTGTATTGGTATCGTTATTGGTATTTGCGAATGTGCCGAGAAACAAATTGTTTGCGGATGTATAGAGGCCGCGTTTGATCGTAAAGGTTGAGCCAATGGTTGGGGAAATCGCTGAAAGAGCGCGTGCTTCTGGGGTTGGCGACTGAATATCAATTCGGCAAGCGTCAGCATCAGTGATCCATGCGTCTTGAGAGCGTTGACAGGCATCTATGCGGCGGAGAATGAGGTCAGCGGGATACGTTGCAGCATCGAAAGTATTTTCGGGGGAGTCTGACCAGTCGTGTGAAGAGACGCAGTAAGCGTGGGATTTGATATACATTCGGAAGCGTTCATAGCTTGGAGCTGAGAAAAGTTTATTTGGCAGCAACATGGCGACGATAGCGCCGGGTTTTGAGATACGAAGTGATTTTTCGACGAATAGAGCGCTTATATCCATCGATTGTGCGGCGAAACGTGTTGAGCGTTCGACAGTTTCAGTCACTTGATAGAGGCGTTTGAGGCAAGTTTGTTCGTGTTGTGGACGTGTGTGGAGGGCAAACCAGGGAGGGTTTCCCAAGATTAAATCGAAGCCACCCGACTGCATGATGTGAGAGAAGTGGACATCGAATGAGAACGTACCGGGGAGATAATTTGTCTCAAGCTGTTGGAGGTTTTCGGTGAGTGTTTTGATTTGAGCTTTAACGTTTGGTGGGGGAGGCTGTTGTTCGCCGAAGAGATTTTGTACAGCCCAAGCGGATTGAAGTTGAGCGATTTGGAGTTTGAGAGAATTTTTAAGTTTGAGTAGGAGGTCTGTTTCGAGGTTTGCGTCGAGCGTTTCGATTTGTTGTGCGAGTTTTTGTTTTGTACGTCCTGTAGAAACGCCGTATTTTCGACGAAGGCGTGCAGAAGTACTGTTATTCTTTTGCTGTTGAGAGATGTTCATACCGAGTGACAGTGCATACTGTGTGAGATCGAGCAGGGCGTGACCGCATCGGATGTTGAGATCGAGGTTTGGCAGCGGCGGAAGTTGTTCGTAGTTTTTGTAATATTTAATTGTTGATAGCCACAATCGGAGTTCGCAGATTCTGTTTGCGGGTTCGAGAATATCTACGCCGAAGATATTATTGAGCAGAATGGATCGAGCGAGTTGAGGGGGTGTTTGAGGTTGACCGAGGGCATTTGAGAGTGCGGAGATTGCTCTGTGTAGTATTTCGGATGCTTCTTGAAGGAATGCGCCACTTCCGGATGACAGATCGAGAATTTTGATATTATGGAGTTTAGCGAGGCAGTTTGTGGCTTGTAGTTCTGTGAGAGAGGACGTTTCGCCATTTGAGACGAGATTAGATGCGATATGATCGGGGATACAGCAGTTAAAAGCGATCCAAGCGGAGAGTGCGCGGGCAGTGATATCGCGGACGAGGTTCATGGGGGAGTAGAAGGAGCCAGTGACAGAGCGCATTTCGTCGGACATGAGCATTTCGAAAACGTGTCCTAGCATCATGGGGTCGAGGGCAGAATCGGCGTGTCTGGTCTCATGATCGGAGAATTCCCATGAATCTAGGAGGTTAGAGCAAATCGAGAGCAGGACATCATTGTGAACGAAGCGTGACGGATTTGTGGATTCATCGTGTGTTGGTTTGAAGAGTCCGCCGTTGAGGAAAGGAATCGTTCCGAATTTTTTAGCGCGAGCAGCACGTTTGGATGGAGGGACGTTGAGCGTCCCGAAGAAGAAAGGCCGAAAGAAATCGTTATAGATATTTTTATTATATTTATGGGAACGGGATGCTTCTTCCATAATAAAAGCCTTTCTATTATCGAGTAGCCCGCGAGTTTCGAGAAAAGCAAGGAAGAGGATGCGTAGGAGGGTATGGAAAGAGAGATTATGGCGTGTTTTTGGGTTATCTGTTGATAACTGTTGCCATGCATTAGACAATGTATTGAGACTCCGTTTGAATACGGCGACAAATTTACGTTGGATCTTTTGTTTTCCGAAGAAGAGTTCGAGTTGAATTGCGAGCGTAATGGGGCTGGAAGTCGTAAGCAGTTTCCAGAAAGATGGGTTGTTATTCCAATTTATATCGAGCGCAGTGACGATGGTGCGATTGATGGGTGAAGTGAAGGCACAATCGACGAGTTCGTCGGGATAGAAGAACAGGTGGAGAGCGAAAGGTGTTGTTTTGAGGAGGTTCGCAGCACATTTTTTAGAAACGTGGGTATGGGTATCTGCGAAATAGAGGAAGATTGAGCGAATAGGGGATTGGAGTTCGACGGGTTGACTCAACCAAGCTGGGTAAGGGGTGAGGGTAGTAAGAAGAAGGTCAGTGTATTTAGATACTGGCTGCGCATTACATTGTTTTTGAACGAGGTTAGAAAAGTGCCAAAAAGAATCTGGAATAGTTTGTTTTAAGTACGTTTGTTGATGATTTAAATTATTAGAAAGAGAAGATGTTATGTGATTGGTATTCATAGTGCGGTGCTCCGAAACGGTACAGTGAGTGTAATGTGGAATCGCGTATAGCGAACCATCGAAATCACCGTTAAACAGGGCAGTTTTTTTATATTTCGACAAAAAAAGTTTTTAGGGCATGAAAAATTACGGATTTTTCGTCATGAGCAATCGTTTAAGGGCGGCGCTTGCAGAACTCACTTCGTTCAAATGAGCTGCACGCGCCCTCAAGGATTTTCGTTGTTTCCTCGAACTGTATTCAAACGCTCTCAAAATATAAAAGCTCCTTGGCGGGCGCGTCCGCTGCTTGCCTTCGGCTTCGCGACGCAGGCGATTTGACGGTAATCTTAAGTCTTTTTCATGCTTAGAAACGACTATATATCGATAAAACAAAGCTACAGTAGAGTTATCAGAGTATTCTATGAAAACTTCGTGGGACAGCAGTGATTTTATTTGTAGAACGATTAATTTTGAACGAGTGAATTTGGTTTTATTGAAGTATGATTAAGTATAGGTGAATGCGGTTATTGTATTTATTTAGACAAAAGAGTTTTGTTGTATCTTAGAGGGGGTAGCGGCGTATTTGCGAAGCGAATAGCCGCTCAGGGGGAGACGTCCCCCACAAAGAAGATTTCATATATATTAGTATTGTTATAATTTGCATTATCATGGCGTACAATAAACCATGAAACTGATATATAGAAGAAGTAGAGGTGAGATAGAGTGTGATTTACCTTGAGGAACGCAAAGCGGACGGGGAGCAAAGAAGGGAATGTGTGTAGTTGTAAAACTTACATTAAGAATAAAAGAATGTTGTAGGAGTTGAAGGATAAATGTTTTTAAGGCGGGTAAAAGCATGATAAAATGCGAAAAGCTGGCGAAGGCTTTGGAAAAGTCTTTTGTTAGAGGGGGAAAATGAGTTAGAAGGGTAGTGAGTACTCTGAGGGGGGACTGAGGGCCTGTCGGTGTGAGAGCATTGGTGGGCGAGGATAAACGGGCAAAAGCTCATCATCAGCAGTGAAAGGCACCATGGATAGAGAAGAGAAAATAAGCACATTTGGAAGTGACACATCGTACGATCCCGATGCAGCCGAGTTACTGAAGGATCTTGATGATGATGAAGATGAGGAAGAGGTTGCGGAAGAAGGAGGGATGAGCAGTCCATCTTTAGCGCGTGTTCTTTCATCGTCTTCAGAATCCATTGCGGGACTTCCGACTGTAAGCGAAGACGTAGCAGAGCCTAAAGAGCTTCCGAAGGTTGTATCTGTCATTAAGCCGAAGGAAGAGGAGAGCGAGTCTGTTGCACCTGTTGCAGAAGAAAAGAGCGAGCCCGAAAAAGAGAGTGCGTCATCAGAAGAAGGCGGAAAAGCGTCTGACGATGCTGCTAAAGCAGCGGTAGATACGAAAGCGATGTTATTGGGCGATCCGATTCGTCCTTCTGGCAATTCGATTAAGCCGTTTAAGCCTTCTGCTGTCGAAAAAGCGGTGCCTGTGCCTGAAAAACCATCAGAGGACGCGAAACCGGCGGAAGCTTCGAAACCGGCGGAAGCTCCGAAACCGAAAGAAGAAGAGGTTCCTGCTGAAGCGTCTCGCCCGGTTGCCCCACCGCCTCCTCCCATGGGAAGCGCGTCTGCACCGAAAGGCCGCGTGCTCCGCGAAGGTGAACAAGCTTATACTGCCGACCAGATCAAAGATATGTTGGCTGGCGGTAAAAACGACGAGGCGCCTGATCTGGCGGCTCTCAAAACTGCCGATAATGGTTGGTATTCGCAGATCTTCAATGAAGATTATCTGCGCACTATTCCTAAATCAGAACCGCGTCAAACACGTCGAGAAGCTCGCTTTATCGTCGATCAGCTCGGCCTTGAACCCGGTGCCCGCGTTCTTGACCTCGCTTGTGGTACTGGTCGCCACACCATCGAACTCGCTAAAAAAGGCTACGAAATGGTCGGCCTCGATTATTCGATGGTTATGCTCAAGTACGCGCTTGCAAATGCTCAGGCTGCCAAGCAAATCATCAAATTTATCCACGGTGATATGCAAAAACTCAGCTTCAAAGCGATCTTCGATGCCGTGTACTGCGTTCAGACCAGTTTCGGTTACTTTGATGACCTCCGTAACTTCAAAGTTCTTCAGGGCATCTTCCGTGCTTTGAAACCTGGTGGCGTTTTCCTCATCGAAGTAACAAACCGCGACTTTATCGTCGATGATCTCCCGCTTCGCCTCTGGTGGAAAGGAAAAGATTGCAAACTCCTCGAAGAGATCGATCTCGAACATCGCACCGGCATTCTCAAGGTTAAACGATCGTTCGTTTTCGACGATATGTCTCGCGCTCCGTGGGAACAAAATATCAATATTCGCCTCTATTCCTCTAACGAACTTCGTGCACTCCTTATGCGCGCTGGCTTTAATGTCGTGGAACTTTCGGGCGATTATTCACACCCCGGTGCGTACTTCGGTGCAACGAGTCCGCGCATCATTTATGTCGCAGAAAAACCGATCAAGTAATAAGGCTTAAGGGGGAAGTCTCCCCCTGAGCGTCTATCAGCTTCGCCAAAGGCTCATTTCGGTTGTACTTGCTTTTTTACTCAGGCCTTTGACTTCGCTGATACGCCGCTACCCCCTCGCGGATCGCGGCAACACAATTGTAAAAATAAAAAAAGGAGATCTGCAAAAGGTCTCCTTTTTTGTTTTGAATGCGTGTGCTCGCAAGCACGATGCTTTAAGCTAAAACCTAGATTTCGCCGAGAGCTTCGCCCATTTTAATCTTAGCATTCAGTTTGATTGAAGCATCTGGTTTAAAATCTTCGCCTTCAATAAAGAGAATGACTGTGCTTCCCAAATTGAAAGCAGCGAGCTCTTGACCTTTGTCGTAAACGGGTTTGTCGTCAATCGTTTTGAAATAAGGTGTCGGATGACGCGAGATGTTCGTTTTTTGATCATCGTAGGTTACGGAAATTTTGCCGACACATGTTGCTCCGACTTTGACGAGAGCAACATGTTTGCCCGACTCAGTTTCCATAAAGGTTGTTAGTCGTTCGTTTGTAGGGAAGAGTTCGTCTGTGATTGCAAGGCCGAGTCGGTTGACGGGCAGAAGTTGTCCAGGAACGTAGCTCATGTGTGTGACATTGCCCGCAATCGGAGCGTGGATACGATGGTAGTTCGTCGGAGAGAGATAGATGATGAAGAAATAGCTGCCGATAAGCCAATCACGGGCAGAGGTTGTGCCGACGAGGTCGTTGACGTTAAAATGTTGGTGTTTGACTGTAAGGACGGTGTCGTCGGTGACGCGTCCGAACGCGGAAATTGTGCCATCAACAGGTGATACGACGGACGAGTTGGCAATTGGACGAGCGCCTTCTTTGAGGGTTCGTGTAAAAAATTCGTTGAGCGTATCGTAGGATTCGATGGGTTGAGCGGCTTCGTTGACGTCAATGTGTGCTAACTTTGCAAAAGCCGAGTTAATGGTTTTTTGAATGCGTCCAGGGAATGGAATTTCAGAAACGACGCCGAAGGCGCGGCTAGCGAGAGCCGTAGGAAGCAGCGAAAGATATTTTTTGGTAATGTTAGACATGATTATCCTTTATATATAGAGTAGGTTCAGACGAGGGAATCGTCTGAAGCACAGTTAAGCTTGAGGGTTATACAGGAATTAACCATAAAACGTCTACTTAGGTGTAAGTTATGTCGACTGATTTAAAGAAATGGGGTGGAAAGATAGCGATGGTTGCCGTTGGCGTTATCGCTGTAGTGGTAGTTTTTAAGGTTTTAGGGGGGATTATACGACTTGCTATCAGTGCATTGATTATTGCAGTGGTTGCTATTTTACTTTTTAAACTCATTGCCAAAAAGTAGAAACTTTGGTTTACTCGAGTGGGGGCCACAAGCATAGTGCAAGCTGTTTATTTTTATTTGTAAATCATGCAGCTCTGAGAATTGCGAGAGATCGAGTTGTTTATTAAAAAAGAACGATCGAAGAAAAAAAGAAATAGTGAGAGAGGAAGAGGAGATTATGGGTACAAGCCTTAAGACACAGAAGAATATAAAGTTGGTTGGAGTTCTTGCTTTGGCCGGTGCTGGTGTAGTGAGTTGTATGTTTATTCACTGGATATTGGGTGTCCTGTGTTTTGTGGGCGCGGGATATTTCTTCTGGGGATTGATGAAATTTATGGCTGGTAATGGTCAACGGTTCTAGGAGACACAGCGCATGAAACGTAGTAAGTTAATGTTGATATGTGGCATTTTCAGTATATGTTGTTTTACGGGATGTGAGCAGCTTCAGGCGATAAAGGATGCAATATCATCCCCGGAAGACATTGTAGTCGACTATGTTGTGCATTTATCAGACATCATGAATTCTACGGCGAAGTGTGATGAGCTAGAGAGTCAACTGAAGCAGTATTGTTCAGCGCGAGAAGAGGCTGTAACGAAAGCGGTGCAAGAGACGGCAACGCGAATCATAAATAACGAGATCAGTTCAGAGAAACAGAAAGAGCTGGAGGCCAAGCTTCAAGCGGCGAGTGAAACGAATTTCACATCATGTTTGTTGAATCCTGGGGTAACCATCCAAAAGGTGAATTGTCTGAAACCGGTGTTAGCCGTAAAGGATGCCCGTTAATCTCCCTTTCTGTGTCTTTACATTGTTCATTTGGTATGTTAAAAGACCAAGTGGTTTTAAACGTGCAGAAGTGCGTTAAAATCGTACAGAGTACGCAATTTAAGGCGTTTTTGCGGCATAAAAAATAGTCATCATGGAGTTCTGAAATGCGTATAAAAAACAAGTTATTAGCGCTTGGATGTATCGCTGCGACGGCGGGATCGCTTGTGTGTGGTATGGCTTGTAACGAACACGAAATCGAGCCTTTTGCCTCGTCGTTAGTTGCGGGCAAGAAACAGCTGTCGTCATCGGGAAGTGCTCGAGCGGTTGATATTCTGTTCGTGATCGATAATTCAAACTCGATGAGTGAAGAACAGCTTGGTCTTGATAAGAACTTTGGTAAGTTTATTGATCGACTTACAGAAGCCAATGCAGATTATCGAATTGCCGTAGTAACGACGAGCGACGCCCAATCGATTCGTGCAGATACGAAAGCGTTCAACACGACGGCGAACTCAGCATTCTTTACGTTTGCAAAAAAATCGCTTCAGGATTCTTATCAATTGAATGAAGCTTCGTACGAAGCATTTCAGAAGACGCTGACGAGCACATGTGCGGCATTCTTCAAAGACGTATCTTACATTTCGTCTGATGCGATTGATGAGAAGATGAAAGCCGGCGTATTTGATTCGCTGTTGAGCGCGACGAACATGTCGTTCCCCGACGATGCTGCGAAGAAGAAAGAGATTCTGAAGAATCTTTTCCGTTGTACGGCAATGGCTGGTATTTCGGGTGATCCTATCGAACGTGGTCTTTCGACGATGTGGAAAGCTCTTTCGTCGAATCAGGATTTCAAACGAGAAGGCTCCATTCTTTCGATCGTATTCGTAACGGACGAAAACGACTGCAGCGACGTTTATATTAATGATAATGGTAGTGCAGTTCTTGCACGTGACAATGTTACAGCGCCGACTTTGGATGTTATCATGACAGAGAACTCCACCAAAGACTGCGAGAATAAACGTAATATTGAAGACAGCTGCACGATTACCAAACGTGACTCCGTCACTTATTCAAGTGAAGATGGTACGCAGCTCGTAACCGCAAGTGGTCAGCCTGTTGAATACAATGGCGAAAAGAAATTGCTTCGTGAATGGTGTGTTCAGGGCGACGATACTGCACGTGCGGCACTTTGTTCCTGTTTGGTTCAGCATAAAGCGTATGAAGATGCGCCTGTTGACGAAAATGGCAACAAACCTGCCGATATTCAAGATTGTGCTGCTGCCAAGAATATCAACTTCTCTGCGACTGATGCAGGTTGCATGACTTCGAATGTCAACAACCTCGTACCGCGTAGCTACTACTATCGCAAAGTTATCGATTTCGTCATCAAGAGCAACAGCCGCTTCTATCGTTCTCAGCGTGCTGAATTCGCCAACATGACCGTTGACGAATTTAAGGTTGAAGCTGAACAGCTCGCAAAATCTGATGTCATTATCGCCAACATCATCAACCGAGATGAAGGTATGCGTTATGACGGTTCGTTCCCTGAGACCTGGTGCGGTTCTGCGGGTAACCAGAGCTATCGTTATCAGCTCTTCGGTGAAATGTTCGACAACGCACCTATCTATGCGCCTATCTGCTGCAGCAACGAAGAATACAAAGCTTCCAAAAACCTCGTGAATCCCTCCGAAAAATGTACGGATAACGACGGTGAAGAGATCGCATGCGATGTTGTTTGTACCTCCGGTGCAAATTCCGCTGAGAAAAACATGAACGGTGCTCCTGCTCTGTTCGGTCCCGTTCTCGGTGCCATCGGTAAACGTATCGGTGAAGCTGTTAACACCCTTTGCGCTGAAGCCGCTCCCGTTACCTGCAAAATCGAAGATTGTAACGAAAAATTGCCTAACGGTAACTATAGTACAACTCAAGCTCGCTCTAACCCGGGTCCCGCTTGTCCCTGCATCCGTGGTTGCAATGGTGACAACGTTTACCTCGCTAACTCCGATCGTGAGTACACCGTCTGCAATGAGTTCCGCGTTTCTATCGGTTCCGCAGAAGTCGCAACCAATGAAGATGGTGAAAAATACGTCGTCGAGGGTACGTACTCTGCCTACGATCCCGATAGCTACAAAATCGACTTTGAATCGAACTACTGCTACATCCGTACCGGCTCCCCGATTCAGATCAACCTTAGTAAAAACGATGGTAAAGAACTTGTCATCGAATACCCGAAAAAGACCAAGTAGTTTTGCTGCTTAGTTAGCTTTAAGGCGCCGCTTGTCGGCGCCTTTTTCGTTTTTCCTTTATTATTCCGTTACCACCGCTTTGCAAAATGACTTCGTCCGTGCCTTTTGCTAGCCCATTCTTGGATCGCTAGAACCCTGATATTATCCGTAATTGAGTTTTTTTTACTTGGATGCATTTTTTGCTTGCGTAAATAGGGCTAGAAGCGTACACCGCAAAAACGGAGGTGTGGCTGAGTGGTCGATAGCGGCGGTCTTGAAAACCGTTGAACCTGTGAGGGTTCCGGGGGTTCGAATCCCTCCGCCTCCGTGGCAAAAAAGCCGACATTTTAAATGTCGGCTTTTTTTTTACCCTGAAAAAGGTCTGCTCGAGCATGGATCAGTATATCGCAAGTCCTTCAGCTGCAAAGCGTTACGAGGCTTTACAGTTGTTTGCAAAAATGTCCAATGAGGATAAGCAAAGCAATTGGATTCCGTTCCTAAAATCTCCTTACCGCGATCTACGTGAAGGGCTCTTAGAGCTTTTGCCTCAAGAAGTACTCGAGGCCGATTCAAATTGGCTTCGTTCAATCTCGGAACATATCCCCGTATCCCCTCAAGATGAATCCTTCCTCTCCATCGGGATTCTTTCTTTGCTCGCGCGCTTTTCACAAAAACTGCAATCTTCATTCATTGAATTCGCTGAATCTTGCTTAAATTGCTCTAATCTAGATCTTCAGTATCAGGCACTGGTTCTCCTTGAACTTCAGTGCGATACAAGCGAGTTCTATACGCAAACCATTGCCTCTCTCTACGACTCAAATGATTCTGAGCTCCGTATGATCGCTTATCAGGCTACTGAACGTTTGGCGCCTTCGTGGGGATTGGAAAAATTAGAGATTGCCGCTAAACACGCTCGTGGCCCTGAGGGCTTTCAAGTCCTTCTCTCAAGGTTGCTTTTGGGGGACAATGTGCTCCGTAAAAATTTGGAGCAAGAACTCATTTTAAAATTATTCGACGCCCGTTTTTGCTATCCTGCAATCGATGCGCTAAAAAAGTTCGGTTCGGATGCTTGCGTTGATCCGCTCTTAAGTATCGCAAAAAGCTTTTTTGGTGAACCAACAATCAAAGTCGCTGCCGCTGAAGCTGCTGCTGTTCACGGAAGCTCTAAAGCCGTTGAACTCCTCCGTAAATTTGCTTCAAAAAAACGCGGTAATCCTGAATACGCTCGGCAGGCTCTCAGTCAGCTCGGGCTCCTGTAATTTGTCTTTTCGCGTTTCGTATTCGATATCGCTTTTTCTTTTAAAATCGGTAAGATGTTTGCAAGCCTTTGATTATGGCTTTTTGGTGGTCGTATAAGGCCGCTTTGACCGGCTCTAAGGAGGTACATATATGCGTACATGGTTTTCTAAATTGGCTCTCGCCTGTTGTTTAGTCTTTGCCTGCGGTGTCGCAGTCTCTACGGTTATGCCAGCTGAAGCTGCTGCTAAAGAGAAAAAAGAAGCTGCTAAGTCCAGCATCGAAGATATCCTCGGTAAGCTCTCGTGGGGCATGAATCATGAACAGGTTCAGAAAATTCTCACTGAACAAATTAACGAAGACTATCGCGCTAAAGTTAAAGGACAGCGCGACGAATCTTATGCGGATACCCTTCGCAAGACATTCTCTGAACGTTCCGAAAATATGCGCAAATCTTATATGCAGCTCATGCATGATAATGTCGCAAATCTCTCTGTTTCAATTATCGGCGAAGAGTTTATGCCCGATAATAATGAGTCGATTATCGTTCAGCGCGAAGATATCGCTACAAAATATTACTTCTTCCTTAATGATAAACTTTACAAAATCGCCATCGTCTACGATTCAAATTATATCGGCGCGCTTGCGTTCGACTCTTTCGTCGCAACCGCTGAAGCAAAATACGGTAAAGCAAAAGATGAGGTGTGGGACGATGACGCTAATTTCCTCGAGGCTGATTGGTACACTGCAACAACGCAGCTCGCAGTCAAAAATAAATACGCTTCGTATAGCACTTGTTTGATGGTCTTCTCCGAAAAAGCTACTGAAGCTCCGCTCGTCGCTAAACATAAGGCGTACTACGATTCGATTAATTCAGGCCCCGAAGTTAGCGCCGACATCGACGCGCTTACCGCTGATGTCGATGAAGATTATTCTGGCAGCGTTAACAAAATCCTTGGTAAAGATACCAAAGTTGACCTCCTCGCTGGCCTCTCTCAGGAAGATCGCGATATCGCTGAGGGCAAAATCACCGAAAAAGAAGTCGAAGCTCAGAAAAAAGCTAAGGCGAAAAAAGAGAAGGTTAGTCGCAAAAAGAACGACGCCAAAGTTAAGGCTGGTTTCGAGATTTTCTAACTTTTATCTTGGGCACATCAGTGCCTAGAATCTTAGCGGCACTTCGGTGCCGCTTTTTTTGTCTCTGCCATATTCGTAAGGTTTCGTTTTGGACGCGGCTATTCGCGCTTTGCACGAATACGCCGCGCTTGTTCGGCTATTGCCTTCGGCAATACGCCTCACGCCTCACGCTATTGCCTTCGGCAATACGCGCTAAAATGAATCTAAAGCGAATTTGAGGGGGTAGCGGCGTATTTGCAAAGCAAATAGCCGCTCAGGGGGAGACTTCCCCCCTCCCATTACAGATCTTTATGTCAAGGCAGCTGCAATGCGTCTTGCAAGCTTAGTATAGCGTTTTGCAGGCTCGTTGTTTTGAATTGCGCGCGTAAGCGTGTAGGGATCTGTAATAAAAAATGCGAGTTTTCGGGCGCGTGTCAGAGCTGTATAGACGAGATTGCGTTGCAACATAAAACTTTGGCTCTTCAAAAAGATACAAATAACCGCTGGATATTCGCTGCCTTGCGATTTGTGCACAGTACACGCATAGGCAAGCGTTAGATTATCAAAATCTTGCTTTGATTTTGAATACTCGACGATTTTGCCGTCAAAATCGATGAGCGCACTGTTGGCGTTGTACTTAATGATTGTGCCGACGTCGCCGTTGTAAACGTCGCGGTCATAGTCGTTCTTGAGTTGCATAACGCGATCTCCAACTCGGAAATCGGCATTTTTATAAGGAATTTTTTCGCCGTCTGGATTGATGCGCGCTTGCAAAAGTTGATTGATATGCTCAACGCCGCCGAGATTTTGTCGCATCGGACACAAAACTTGTATGTCGCATTTGGGATTCAGGCCGAATCGTTCTGGAAGCTTTTCGCATACAAGACGTTCGATGATACTTTCGGCGTTTTCGGGCTTGGGATTGATCATATAAAATTCACAAGTTGCCGTCGCCATTACTTCTTTCGAAGGCACTTCTGGGTATTCACCGCGGTTAATTTTGTGAGCGTTTTTGACAATCAAACTTTGTTCAGCCTGGCGGAAGACGGTTCCAAGACGAACGACGGGTAAAACGTGCGAGTCAATGAGATCTTTAAGTACGGTGCCACAGCCAACACTCGGGAGCTGGTCAACGTCACCTACAAAGACGATCTGCGCTGTATCGGGAACGGCGCATAAAAGTGCTCGCATGAGCATGAGGTCGATCATAGATGACTCATCTATAATATAAATGCCATCATCGAGTTGGTTCGATTTGTTGCGCATAAAGGCTCCACGCGAGTCATCTCGATATCCATATTCAAGAAGTCGATGGATGGTTTTGGCTTCGTGGCCCGTTGTTTCTTCAAGGCGTTTTGCAGCACGTCCCGTCGGAGCAGCCAAAAAAACAGAGCGCTTTTGCTCGTGTGCAGCTGCAACAAAAACTTTGACCAACGTCGTTTTACCTGTACCCGGTCCGCCTGTGATCACCATAAATTTTTCGGTGAGTGCCAGTTTGACAGCTTCTCGCTGTGTGTCGGAAAGATCGATGCCTAGCTGAGATTCGATACGTAAGATCTCGTTTATGGCGTCTTCGGACGGCGGCGTGCGGTCTGATGCGTTGACCATGCGTGCGATCTCGCTTGCCACGGCATTTTCAAGCCGCCACATGTGTGCTCGGTACACCAGCATTTCGCCGTTATCATCGATCTCTGTGCGCAAGCTGTTTTTTTGCGTCAGGGCATCCATGTATGGCATCAGCGTTTGTAGTGGCAGTTGGAGAAGTTCGGCAGCACTGGCCAAAAGGCGCTCAATCGGTAGGTAGCAATGGCCTTCGTTTTGTTCAGCTTCGAAGAGCGCATAGTCGATACCTGCTTCAATGCGGGTGGGGGAGTCGGATGGAAAGCCCATGCGTTTTGCAATGTCGTCAGCGCGCCTGAATCCAATGCCCTGAATATCTTTAGCGAGTAGATAAGGTTGCTGTTGAAGCACGGGAATAACGTGGTCTTTGTAGTGCGCAATAAGGCGTGCACACAGGTCGTAGGTCAAACCGTGTCCCTGAAGATAAACGAAGGTTTGACGCGTAGATTGTTTTTCCTGCCATTCCTGAATGATAACTTCGAGTTTTTTAGGCGAAATACCCTTGATTGTGCTCAGCTTATTCGGATCGTGATCGAGGATATCAATGGTTTGTTCGCCGAACTGTTCAACGATGCGCTCGGCAAGTTTGGGGCCGATGCCGTGGATTTGCGTGGACAAAAACGAGATGATGCCCAGGTTTGTCGTTGGCAAAACGATTTCGGCAGACGAAACGCGCAGTTGAACCCCGTACTTAGAATCGACCCAAACGCCCTGAACTCTGACGTCGTCGCCGACTTTAAAGGCGGCGAGCGGTCCGACCATTGTAAAGTTTCGGCGTTTGCGGGTTGTCGCGTCGATGATGCAAAAGGTTCCGTCCGACGAAGTATACCGAATATTTTTTATTGTTGCAGTTGTCTGCGCGGACTCACCAATTTTTGGGTTAAATTCAGGAAAGAGTTCGTTTGCCATAATTTAAATTCAATAGATGAACGTTTGTTGATATTTTATAAAAAAGGGCAGGCCTTCCCCTGAGCGGCTATCCTCTTCATCCCAAGGGCAGTCAAGTGAGCATTTTGTTCATATAGAAGTTTTCTTGGGAATCGAGGATACGCCGCTACCCCTTCTAGCTAGCGCCTCAACGGGGTTGTTGTGCACGAACTTGATCGATCGATGTACTGAGAGACCATCCGTAAAGGGATCAATGTTCTAGTACAGTTATGCCTTCGAAAAAGCGAGTGTGACATATTTTCTGAAAAAAAAGTGAATTTTGTCTTGCTGAACGAGGACTTAGCATCGGAAATCAGTGCACCAAGGGAGAATGTAATCATAAAGGGGTACGAAGCAGAGGGAAAATGTTCCGTAAGCTAGAAAAGATACAATTGAAACAAAATGAAAAACGCATAAAGAACCGAAAAGTTCGTTAAAAATGTAAAATAGTTGTTGCAGAGAAGAGAGTGTACGCGTATAGAGCGCGGGCTCCTTGCTTCCCGGGCGTATCATGGTGGTGCGCAAGAGCGGAAGCCGAATCAGTTCCATAGGGAGAAGAAAATGGCATTTCTGGTAGAGCATCCTAAAACTGTACGTGAGTACGAGACCGTCTATATTCTCAAAGCGGACGTACTTGATGAAGATCGTGAAAAAGTTAGCAACCGTATGAAGGGCATTGTCGAGAGACTCGACGGCACCATTCTTATTCAGGAAGAATGGGGCAAACGTAAGCTCGCATACAAAATTCAGAAAAACGCATATGGCATTTACTGCTATCTTCGTTACCTCGGCTTCAACGACATGGTCGCTGAAATCGAACGTAACCTTCGCATCCTCGAGCCCGTCATCAAATACATGACGGTCAAACTCGGCGACGATGTTGATGTTGAAAAATGCAAAGAAGCCGCTGCAAAACAGGGTAGCTGCGCACCGAAAGACACGGCGGATTACTCCAGTGTCGAAATCGATGACGAAGACCTTGATGAACTCGTTGACGAAGACTAATTCCAGTAAGGAGATTAAAGCATGAAAGTTATTCTTTTGGAAGATGTCATCAACGTCGGCAACATGGGCGAAATCGTCAAAGTTTCTGATGGTTACGGCCGCAACTATCTTATTCCCCAGGGCCTCGCCCTCCTCGCCACTGAATCCCGCACGAAAGAATTCGCGCATCAGCAGGCCATGATCGAGCACAAAAAAGCGAAAATCCGCAAAGCTGCTCTCGATCTCGTCGCTAAAATCGATGGCGTTAAAGTCGAAATCGTTCGCAATGCTAACGCTGCTGACGATTCCCGCATTCAGGGCTCCGTCACCAACCGTGACATCGCTGATGCCCTCGCTGCTAAAGGTGTCGAAGTCGATCGTCGTAAAATCGTCCTCGAAGCCAACATCAAAGAAGTCGGCGAATTTGATGTCGAAGTCAGACTCGCTGCCGATGTCAAAGCAACCGTTAAAGTTGCTGTCATCGCTAAAGCCGCTGAATAATTTAGCGTCTTGATCGCTTTTAGGCGTACTTCCATGCGGAGGTACGCCTTTTTTTTTGCTTCTATGTGTTTATATTGGCATATCAAAAGACAGAGACGCGTTATTCTCGTACGTTGTCTCGTCGATAACGAGGCCTTTAGAAAATGGGTCATTCTCTGGCTCTTTAGTACATAGCTATTTTTGTGACGAATACGTATGAATAAATTCATTCATCTCTTTGATTTTCGCGGTATCCCTGTCGGCGTAAGCCCTTGGTTCTTTTTGCTGATCTTCATCCTATCCTTTAATATGAAGACTTATCAGCAATCGCTTATCTTTGCCCTTGTCGCTGTCATTGCCCTGCTCACGCATGAATTTGGACATGCGCTTACAGCTAAGCATTACAAAATTCGTTCAAGCGTTATTTTGACAGGATTCGGCGGCGTAACGCCACTCGAGACTTCTCCTAATCGAAAACAATCTTTCTTCATTACGCTTGCCGGTCCCCTATCCAATATTGTGTTGGGTTGTATCTCTTTGGGCACTTTGCTGCTCTTAGCCGTGTATGCCCCTGGTGTTTCCGAAACGTATTTTGATACGTTTCTTAGGGATATGACTTGGGTTAACCTCTTTTGGGGTATTTTTAATATTCTCCCTATCTATCCTATGGACGGCGGAAAGCTTCTTTCACTGATTCTTGATAAATTCTGTAAGCCATCTATAGCGCCTAAAATTGCTATCTCTATTAGCCTGATTTGTTGTTTGGGTTTTATCGCCTACGCGTTGATAAATCAGATGGGATATTTCACGATTTTTATCGCGTTCTACTTGATGATTATTAACGTGCTGGGAGCTAAACAGGCTTTTGCTTCCGCCGGGGATCGCTCTGAAGAAAAACGCGTTCTCGTTGCTGAAGAGTTTTATGAACGCGGTGTCGCGGCTGCTCGTAATCACCGTTGGCAGGAACTCGAACGCTATGGTATTTTGATGAAAGAAGCTTCAACATCAAAAGATCAATCCGAGCGAGCTTACGAATTCCTTACGATTGCTTGTACCAACACCTTCCGCTACGAAGAGGCTTTGAACTATTCCAAATATGCGCGTCAAAGCGATGCTGTGCGTCAGGCTGTAGAACGTTGCCATCGAATGCTTGACCAATAATCTGTTTGTTCATATAAATTTTCGTCGCAAAATTGTTGCTTTCATGTATTCTGGTTGGCGTCATGCGGTTGCATGGCGCCTTTTTTATTGCGTCGATCAATGTTAGACATCGGTTTGCTTGCTTTGCAATAAGATGGCTTGTTGAGCGATTTATGTTGTATAACTGTATTTGTTTGCGCATTCTTTGATTATTATACTCAAAATATTGTGAGCGTATGGAATCTTTTTTTGCATAAAGGCATATCTTAAATGAAGAAAACAACGACGATTATTCTTGTACTTTTTGCTCTTGCAATTGTGGGACTGATTGTTTTTCTTTGTATGCAGTCTCAACAAGATTCTAATAAAGCTAGGGCTGAGGTCTATCGACATGCGCCATGGAACGCTACTGTTTCTTTTCAACGTCAATTAGATATTGTCGATGCCGTACACAAAAAATGGTATGGCGATCGCATTGATATTCTAAATACTGAATATGGCAAAGAAGTCGTTTGTGATTGGTTTTATTACAAATCTTATGTCGCTTCGATCGATGCAACCTATTTGGATGTTTTAGAACAATTCCTCGCTGATTCGATGCATAACGCTACTGTAAACGGCTTTAAGGGGGATTATTGGGCTAGCGTCGTTGCGTTTGAGCTGCTCGTTGAGGCTGTAAATGCAAATGATGATACCTCTAAAATAACGGATCTTTGCTTGCCTTATGCTCCCGACATCAAACGTATGATCCATCTTGAGCTCCAAAATTTCAGAAAGATCGCTGTGCTCGAAAATTTGCTGGATTCTGAAGGAAAACTCGATAACACAAAAATGCAAACGACATTCTTGATCTTCCGTAATCTTTGGGTGCGCGCGAGTGAACACAAACTTCCGCATCGCGCAATCTATCCGATCGAAGAAGAATTGGCGATGTACCGTTGGCAGGTGGAAGTCTCGCAAATGGCGTTCGATAAAAAATTGGAAAAACTTGAACGTATGAATGATCTCTTCCCAAATTATTATGACGCGAGATATGCTGCGGCTATGTTGAATGTCGAAAATGGTGATGCGGCAACGGGTTGTAACCTTCTTAAAATTCTTTACCAAGAAACGACGGAAGATGAGACTGATAAACGCGAGCTTTATGCCGGGGCTGTTCAATTTATTAAAGATAATTACCCCAACGCGTGCGACTAAGTTTGTAAAATCGCGTAAACGTAGAATATTTTGCGAGACAAATGACGCGTCTGTTTTATAAAATATTACGTTCGGTAGGCTTACCCTTTTTAAAGCGGAAGGCTTGATGTTTGACCCTGTGCGTTTAAGTTGCTGCAGACAACCGTAGAGCGGTCTGCGTTGTGTTTTGTTCGCGTCTCGATGCCTGATGCGCTCGCGATGCTTTTTAGGATGCCTTTCTGGGCTCGACTCTAAGGAGAAAAACAATGAGTGATGAAGTTAAAAACGAAGTGAAAGAAGAAGTCAAAGAAGAGGCGAAAGAAGAAGTCAAAGAAGAAAGCAAGGTCGATTCCGTCGTAAATACCATCAAAGGCACCTTCTCCTCCCTGTTCTCTCGTGCCTCTGCGATTGGCAGCTCCGTTACTGAGGCTGTTAAAGATCATGCCGAAAAAGCAAAGGAAGTCGTCGAAGATAAAATGCGCGAACGCGAAGCGAACGAAATCTATCGCAAACTCGGCAAAAAAGTTGCGCGTCTCGTAAAACGCGGGGAACTCGAACTTCCGGAATGCTGCCAGCAGTACGTCGAAGCTCTCGAAGATCTCTATGGCGATGACAAAGCCTTTGTGGATGATGCGGATGACAAAGAATGCTGCGACAAAAAAGATGGTTGCTGCTGCTGCTGCGAAGAAAAAAGCGCTGATGCTGAAGAAAATAAGTAATTTTTTCTAACATTAAGTACTTAGTTCGATAAAAAGGCGGTGAGATTTTGCGTTTCACCGCCTTTTTTGTGCCTTGTTCAAACTGTCATTTGAATTTTGGGCTTTCGATGGCCATAAATCATTTGAGGGCGATGCTTTTGGGCACATTGTTTGCTTTTTATGTGGCTAGGCGTGCACTCAAGGATTGGATTGTGCGTTGAACGCAGGTATTTCTCTGGTTGCAAAATCTCGTTTAATAAAGGATCTGCATGATGCGAATGGCTCTGATGTTACTCTGTTTATCCGCTCTGCTCATGGGCTGCGGCGGCTCTCTGCGTGGCTATTTTGTGAATGCGCATAACTATTACTCAAACGTGAGTGCACTACCGCATGTTTCTGTTGAAATCGAAACTGCAGAAGTTCCGGGGGGAAACATCTTCACAAAAACAGGCCGTATTATTCATGGCGTGAACATGGCAACTTCGATCGCTTCGAGTGTCGTTGGTTCTGAACAGCAAAAACGCCTTCAGTCACTTGTAAATTCGAAAGACATTGCTAGCGGAATCCAAAAGACGTTTAACTCAACTTTTACGGCGCAGACACAGCTCCCTGTCACGACTGGTGATGCTGATGTTCGAATTTTGCTGACCGTTCGCGCTTATGGCGTTCATGCTGATGATAGTGGCGACGAGATGTCCTTCTATCTCAATACCCAGGTACGCGTCATAGAAGTTGCCACGCTTAAGACGATCTATGATGATGTTATAAGCATTTATTACCCAGTGTCACAATTCGGAGTCGGTGGTCCTGTAGGGAGTGTTTATAATCTTGTGAGCTTCTGTTTGCTTAGCGATCAGGAAATTCGGGCTGTGTTCGACAGTATGGCGAGTACTTCAGGAATAGAGATCGCAAACGAATTGATTCGTGAGATTTATGGATAATGTCTTGTTGTCAGGAATAAATGAATTTTATTTATCTGATCGTAAAAAATGATGTAATTAATGCAAATATTAGATAATGCATGAGACGCGTGATTGTGCTTCGTCCAAGGTGTGTCGATCACGCGTGTCGTCTAGGTATGAAAATGTAGTTTTGACGCATAAAACTGCTTTTTGTCTATGCTGGAATGGCTTAAAAGATGCCGCCTTTTGGCGGCCTATGCGTTAGGCAAATGATATGTGATAGCCTCTGGTGGGGCGGGAGATACGAATGCAAGATATTAAAGCAGATGTTGTCATTATTGGCGGTGGTGTCGCAGGCTTGACCACAGCGCTTGGAATGGTTGGACGTCGCGTAGTTGTTCTGACGAAAGCTGAATTTGGTAAGGGCGGATCCACGCCAATCGCCCAAGGCGGAATCGCTTGTGCCATGGGAAAAGATGATTCCCCTGTACTTCATTCGGCAGATACGCTCGTTGCGGGCGATAATTTGTGTATTTCTGAAGTCGTCGACGTTTTGACTCAGGAAGGGCCGTCTGCTATTCATCGATTGATTGATGAAGGGGCTGAGTTTGATCGAACGCCCGAAGGTGAATTGTCTTTTGGAAGGGAAGCTGCACACAGCCGAAGACGTATTTTACACGCTCATGGAGACAGTACGGGAGCCGAAGTTCAGCGAGCACTGACGGCTGCGGTTAAACGCGTTGATTACATCCGCGTTATTGAAAAGTGTTACGTCGGCGATTTGCTTATGGACGGCGATCGCGTCGTTGGTGCTTATGGCATCGTCAATGGAGAGGTGCTGCGCGTCTTCGCGCCTGCTGTTGTTTTAGCTTGTGGCGGTATCGGCAGACTTTACCAATTCACGACGAATCCGGTTGAATCTGTCGGCGATGGTCTTGCGATTGCAGCACGTGCTGGTGCTGTGCTTACGGATGTCGAGTTTGTTCAATTTCATCCGACGGCGCTCAATACGACGCTTGACCCGCTCCCGCTTTTGACGGAAGCGCTTCGAGGCGAAGGATCTACACTTCATATCGAAGATGGAACGCGTTTCATGCTTGGTATTCACAAAGATGCCGAATTAGCTCCACGTGATGTCGTTGCACGTGCAATCTGGAAAATGCAGCAGGAAGGCCATTTTGTAACGCTGGATGCGCGTCATATTGGTGTTGAATTTCCCAAAAAATTCCCCACAGTTTTCGGGTTTTGTCAACAGGCTGGCATTGATCCGCGCGTTGATTGTCTTCCCGTTACACCGGCTGCCCACTACCACATGGGCGGGATCGCCGTTGACAAAAATGGCCATTCTTCCGTTACTGGTCTTTGGGCTTGCGGTGAAGTTTCTGCGACAGGGGTGCATGGTGCAAACAGACTTGCTAGCAACTCGTTGCTCGAAGGTCTCGTTTTTGGCGCTCGCGTCAGTCAGAATATCTCTGAGATCTCTAATTTTGAGGAGAATCTCGATAAGACAAGTACACAAACGCCCTGCACGTCGACTTTCGTTACTGACGAAGAAGCTTCTGATGCGCAAAAGATTCGCGAAACAATGTGGAATGATGTCGGTCTTGTGCGCTCCGAAGACAGCATGGCTCATGCGCTCGATGTCTTTGACAAGATGCATAAACGCGAGGGAGCATCTTTGATGCTTCGAAATATGGCCGATGCTGCTGCTATGATCACTCAGGCTGCTCGCGCTCGCAAAGAAAGCCGCGGCGGACATTATCGTTCTGACTTCCCTCAGCACGCTGATGTCGCTGAACATCATCCTTTTGTTTATACTGGTAATGGTCCCTGGTTGTAATTATGACGCGTTACGAACTTTCTCGAGATAAAAGTGTGACAGTCGCTGCGCTCGTGCTCGATGTTTTCTGCGTGTTGAGCTGCGTTTTGCTCGCGGACTCTCTCTTGGGAGATACGTTGGGCATTCAGACGGTGATGTCAAAGCACATTTCTCCGGTCATTGCGATCATCATTGCGCTCGTTATTCAGTACTTGCTCCTTGGTGTCGAATTGATCGCGCGTTATCGTGAGGAAATACGCGGCTTTACGTTCCCTATTGTATTTATCCCCGGCGGCCATATTCTGCGCTTTGTCTTTATGGTCGTCATCGAATTACTGCCCGTGTTGATACGTCTTTTGGCGTATTTCTTGTCGGTTTTAGTGCAAATCATAGGGATCATTCCGGGCGTGCGTTTGATTTTCAGATTACTTTCGAGAGTGACTGCTTTAGATGGTGGGACATTTGTCGATAATATCGACGGCCTTCTCGAACCATTGGATTGGTTTGTGAATCGAGTATATAATGTACTTTATTATAATAAGATTCAGCAAAATGGCAATGTATTCAATGCCGTGTTTAATTGTAATTTGACGTTTTGGTGTATTAATCATTAAATTTGGGTGGAGCCGCTATTTCGCTTGCGCTCAATACGCGTCTCCCGCTGGGCTATTTCGCTAACGCTCAATACGCCCGCGCTTCTTTTTTCATAATATGCGAATGATCGCGTTAGAGCTGATAAATTAAGTCATCGTCGTATGATTTGATCGTCGCAGCCGCATCGCCGAAGGCGAAGAGGGGGTAGCAGCGTATCGTTTCACGTAGATGAAACAACGGCAAAATGCGCCTGTATGCGTGAAACGATAGCTGCTCAGGGGGACACTTCCCCCACCAGACATCGATCATCTCGTTGAACGAGGAGTTCTCAAAACTCCTTTGTAACTTAAGATCATTCAAAAGGAGTTTCTGAATGAGTATAAAAAGTAGAATTGCAAAAAGTTTTAATTATTATAAGAGTGCAATCGGTTCGATGCATCAATATGGCGGAAAAATAGAAGCTGTGCGCGGCATTGCACGTTTTGCTCTCCGAATTCCGAGCGATATGGTGCGTTCTCTGCGCTGGAAAACGGTTTCGAGAAGCCTCGGAACGGTCGATAGCATTGTTTTGCAACTTCAGGATTTTAAACTTCGCGTCGATGCGCACGACGAAGGCATTGCTGCCGAACTCGCGATTGACAAAATGCACGAACCCTACGGTACGAAGATCCTCAAAAGCATTTTACGCGACGACATGACGATCATCGATATCGGGGCGAATATTGGTTATTATGTCATGACCGAGGCGACGACGATCAAGGCCAAAAAAATCCTCGCGATCGAACCTAATCCGGTCAATTATGATAATCTCAAAGCGAATATTGAATTAAACGGCTGCAAAAATATCGTCTGCAGAAATGTTGCAGCCAGCGACGAAAATGGAAATCTGCCTTTTTATATCTCCAAATGCTCCAATATCTGCAGCCTCACACCGCGCACCGACTGCGAAAAAATCATTGATGTGCCAGTCGCCCGTCTCGACGACCTCGCTGAAGAATTCGACCTCGGTAAAATCGATATGGTTCGCATGGATATCGAAGGCTACGAAATCCATGCCCTTCCAGGTATGATGAAAATTTTAGAAAAGAGCAAACCTTGGATTTGCATGGAATATCATTCTACGCTTATCAATGACGTTGAACGAGAAGTCTTTGTCAGTACGCTCGAAAATCTCGGATATAAACTCAAGGCTTTCACTTTCCGCTGGGCCGATATGTTTTTGTTCAATCGTACGATCGCTGATCCCAAAACCGTCATCAAACATGGTGATCTCCGCACAGTCTTGAACGATATCCCCAACCAGGTCCTTCTGCTGTTCCTAGCTCCTGAAGAGACTGAATACAGCGATCCCGAGGTTTAATGGCGGAATCTCAAGGACAGGACTACCTCAAGGACAACGTACCGCGAATTCACAAATTAATACGTGTGTATTTATTTTTGTCGATGTTTTCGTGGTCCGTCACGTCCCTGGAGGACTATGCTGGGGGCGGCGGTCTGACGCCAGATAAGCTTTTTTTGCGCATACTGCCGCTCGTCCTAGCTGTAGCCTACTGTTTTTTAGGGCCGCTCAAAAAAAATCTTTATGGTCTGAAACGCCCGATCTTTTGGCCCGTTTGGATTTATTTAGCCTTCGGTATTTTGTGCGGTTTGAGAAGCGCTGCACTCTTTCTGCCCATGTGGAAGGGGTTTGAAATCTTCGCTTCTGTCGTGTGGGTTGCAGCTACCTGTCCAGACGAAAAACATCTCAAGCGCGAGTTTGTTGCGACAACTTTTTTGATAGAAGTTTTGATGTACATCGAACTTCTGCTCGCTATTATCAATCCAGATCGCGGTTTTTGGAAATCGCATACAGTTTTGCCGTGGATTGCGGGCTACATTCCCGTGATTAATCCGAACGCGATGGGCTTCTTGACGCTGATCGTCTTGTTGCGTCATCTATTTTTGCCTAGCCGTTATAAGGTTTTACGCATGATGCTGACGGGCGCCATCTTTTTGTGTGCACAGTCGCGTACGTCGTATGCAACTTTTGCTGCGGCGCTTGTCGTTTGCGTATTCGATGGACTTCGGCAGCGAAAACTTGGACGTGTTCTCATTGCATCTGGTGGTGCTGCGGCTGCGGCAATACTTGCGCTTGGTTATTTTGATGCCATTAAGGCTGTCGTTCAGCGCGGTGAAACGGCCGAAGAGATTTCGTCGCTTTCAGGGCGTACCGATTATTGGAATGCCGCCCTTGAGCATGCGGACTGGTTAGGTGGTGGACTCGCGGTTGGGGCTCGAAGTCTTATTTATGTAGCTGCAGATACGTTCCACAAGGGTATGGTTTCGCTGCATAACTCGTATCTTGAAGTAATCTTGGATGCTGGCTACATCGGTGGGGCTTGCTATATCGTTGCGATCGTTGGAAATATCCTGCGAATTGGCTTTAGGTCTTTAAGGCAACCGAGCGAGTTTAATGTGGTCTTCTTGGCGTGTTCGATCATGTTTGCAACGCGAGGCATGACAAGCGTCGTCTTGGCAATTTATTCGACAGACTTTTTTATGATGTTGTTGTTTTGGATGTACCTTTCTGTTTCGAGCGACAGAAAAAATGTGTCTCTGCCGAAGCCTGTTCCGCGCGTGCGTCTTGAAGTCAATATGAAAACTGCGGTACAAACGCAGGAACAGTGTTCAACACCCCAAACGGTTGGTTGATGTGACAAATATGATGACTGAGCAGAACGAAAATATTAAGAATAATTCAGATAATCACTCTGTTGACGCAGATAATTCAGCATCAGAGCGAGCAATGCCTGTTCAAAACATAGATTCTGTTTCCGAAGCGCATGCGGAAGCTTTAACGTCCAACGACGACATGACAGACAAAGACGACAGTAAAAAAACGGACGGCCAGGCTTCACAAAAAGCTATTGCCGCAGGAGCAAAAGTTTCGTTGGCTAAAGCATCTGAGGACAAAAGTGCCGCAACAGGTGTGGTTGCAGATCATGAAGCCATACGATCGATGTTTGGGCTCGACAAAACTTATGCTGAGCGCGCTGAAAATTCAGTGCAAAAACGCCCATCCTTAAGTGGCAAACACATCGCTGTTTATTTTGCCTTCATTGTCGTTATCGGTTTGATTGTGTTTGGTTATTGGGCTTCACAAAAAGCGCTCGATGAAAAAGCCGAAGCCGAAGTCGTTGCCAAAAAGCAAAAAGAAATCGAAGCGGAAGAAGCGCGTCGTAACCGCATCGAATACGCCGAAATTGCTTTTATGGAATCGTTGCCTGAGCAGGTTGCCATTACGATGGACGGTAAGATGCAGTATGCCAAGACACCGGACGGCAGCTATACCGAGCTTCGGGCTTCGAAAAATACTTGGATCCGTTTTTTGCCCGTCAAAGAAGATACGATCCTCAACTTTACTTTTGAAGCTGAAGGCTTTAAGCCGCTTTCGCGCAAAGTCGCTTATTACGATTGGTTCCCAGCACACAGCGGCGATATTACGCTTCAAAAAGTCTTCCGCAAAGTCGTGCTCGAACCAGATATGTCTCCACGCATACCGTCGTGCGAAGGGGATGTTTGCGATTGGAGTGTTTTCCGTGAAATAGCCTTCCGAAGTAAATATGCTGAACTCTCGGCCATGGCTGTGGTGAAGGATGACGAATTAGAGAAAAATCGAAATCGAACCTTTAAAACACATCCAGCGTTGCTTACTGGCGTTGGTCTCGATCCTGCGGCAGCGCTTCCAGCCGACAAAGATCTTTCGCCTGCAGCACATAATTTGGTGCAGTTTGTCGACAAGCATCCTTTTGCGCTTTACGGTTCTATTACTGTTGAAACGGATGTTCCTGATACGCGCGTTTCATTTTTGGGCGAGCCGTTGATGATTGTAAAAGATTCTGGGTCCATGATGCAGGTCAAGGTGGATCCAGAAAAACCGTTTACATTTGCGACGTACGGCCAAGGGCATCCCATTGTCATTACAGATCCGCTTTCAATTCGCCTTGAAGCACCAGGATATCCAGCTTACGTAACCGAGATTTTGCCGCACCAGTGGCGTTGTTTACCGATTTCAGATCAACTTCGTGCCGAACTTGAACCGCCTGCCTTTACACAGGTGGATGAAGCGAAATCCGATTATCGTCACTATGTTTGTGACTATACTGTACGCGTCAAAGTGGACTTCGCTGCCATTCGCGAGGTAAACGAAAAAACAAAACAAAATCCAGAATCGGATAAAGCTAAAAAAATAGGTGCAGAAGAAGTTAAAAATGTCGAATAATTTTCGAAATTTAACTTTTGCAGCCAAAGTTTTTTTTGCTTTGATGCTGTGTAATTTTACGGCTTGCTCGCCTAATGTGCCGGAAGAGCTCGCGCAGCTTGAGCCGCTTCCGGCAATGGTTTGGCACGAGCGGAGCATTACGCCGTTTTGGACCAAAACGACGTGGGAAGGCCAACGCATCGAGTGGAAGACGGTCACTTCGGCATTTGAACAATCGATATCGATGACTGAGGCTCTAGAAACGAAGCTTCAACACGACGATCGAGAGTTGTGGCGTAGTGTAATTGCCAATGTCGAGTCTTATGGACACACTAAGCGCGACGCGCTCGTTTATTCTAACGTTCAGCTTCCAGCTTCTTTGGCTTGTGAACCGCAGACTTCGCAGTTTAGTTTGCATCAGCGCGCTCAGCTTCAAAAAACGCTTCAACTGCATCGCAATGTTTTGTGGCGTCTGGGGCGGCTCGAAATGGCTTCGCGTGCAGTCAAAGGTACGCTTAGACAGTTTTTGTCGCAGTATTCTGGCGGCCGCATTAAAGATGCCGAGTTAGCTGTCGTGGATCCCATGCGCAAAATGGCTGCACAAATCCAGGATATTCAATCGCGTTACCCTACGCCCAATGGCGTCTGGGCGCCAGGTGAATTGCATTTTCGCATGGCACGTCTGTCTCAGACTGCACCGATCTTTTTGCAGGCCAAAACGACGGTAGAGCAGTGGAATGAACGTATGATGTCGAGCTCACGCTGGCAGTATCTTGCGAGCTCAAGTGATGCCTTTCTCGATGCTCTCAATACTTGGATTAAAGAATATGAAACGCTTATCTCTGCTTTTCGTTATTTAAGTTCAGCGATTCAATCGCTCGAACAAAGTTTTCAGCCGCCTAACAACCTTGTCGCTTATCCGTGTATTAACCAGAATCTTAAGCGACTGCGCGTTTTGTCCAATTTGTTTGACAATGTGCTTCCTATGCAGTGGGCTCTTGTTAAGGCCGAAAACGATGCATCTCGTGTGCAGGATCGCGTACTCGATCACGCGCATCACGACTTTCTTTCTGCTGAAGTTGCAAGTGTTCAGCAGGGATTGTCCATTCAACTTTCGATGCTTTCGCGCGCTGCGGATCTGCTGCTCGTCCTATGGGATGAAACCAATTACAATTTTTGGACGGGAATGCCTGACTTTTTAGATCCCATTCATCATCATTCCGAGACGGCTGTTGAGAATCCCGAAACTTGGCAGATCCTCTATCGCGATATAGCTTCGTCGATCCATGCACGAGCTTTACATCTTCAGGCTGAGCCAGAACAACCGCTTGATAAACGTGGAAAACCTTATTCGGCACCAATCTTTAAGATCCTCGAAGATCTTTCTTCCCCCTCTCGCATTGATGAAGTTGAACACGGTCTTTTGGCGATTTCCGAAATAGAAGCGCACATGCTTTCGGTGCGAGACGAATTGATGCGCCTCTGTCAAGACGGAGCTTGCCACAAGTTTCCAGAAGCTGAACTTGCACACTCTCCGCGCTCGAGTTTTTGGATTGTTTCGTGGCGGCAAAGTCCTGTTTCTGAGCGAACTTTAGGGCATTCACTCATCGTGCTCAAGCTTTGCCAACTCCATTTAAGTCGTCTCGTACAGCGTTTGACGGAGATCTATGCTTGGTTTGCAGAAACGTCGAATGCCGACATTACGTGGAAAGCGCTAAAGTCCTGGCAGCGCATTTGGACGCTTTACGCAGAACCGAATGGGACGTATGCCAATTTTCTTCGTAGCATTTCGACGTTGGATGGCCAGATTGACAGTATGGTCAAACCGGATCCGCGCCGTGCACAGTCCGAAACGCTGCTTGAACTGCTGCGACTTCAATCACAGCTATTTGAACTTACGATTGATTACGCGCGTTTTGTTGATAACAAAGCTCGTCAGCCAGTGCCGTTTGACGATATTATGGGCACGTGGGAAGAGCTTCAGCAAGCTCTCGAAAAGACCGCGGAACTTACTCGAGCGCGCGATAATAGCAAATTGCCGAATGATGCGAATGCTCAAAAAAAAGTACGTCGTGATATCGATCGTTAACATTGCATCATTCATTCTATTGAGCCGGCTTTATGATGAATGCATATAGTCGGCTTTTTTGTATTTTGCGCCGTCTTTTCACACAGCCTCAGGCAGTGCTCAATACGCCGGCGCGCGTTCGCTTTTCGCCATTCGGCTCTATACGCGCACGCAATGTTAGTATTGTGCGGCATTACGAGACAATGCAAAAAAAATTTAAAAAATGCACATCAAAGTGTCACGAATCGGTTTTTGAAGGCACAACTGTATTGAAGGAAAGGGTCTTTCCTTTGTCGAACAACAGTAAATGGAGGAGCATTATCGTGTCATTTTGTTATTGTATCATTGTTATTTGCATCAGAGGTTCACCCCAAAACGCTGATCTTCTGCATTTGTATAAATCGAGCTGACGAGTGTAATTTATGCAAATGATATATTCTATCAATTTCTAAGCAGGGCTTCCGCCGGGCTTAGAAATAGAGTGGAGTTTTTTCGGTTTCTCCACGCTTTTGAGGGCAAAAGCTTTCAAAAAGTGTACGACGCCGAGGAGGGGAAGTCTGTCGTGAAGTGTCCCCCAAATCAAGGACAATTTGAAAACGAGGGGGCGACATCCCTCATTTGTTTTGATAAAATACTCGACCACTATTCCAGAGGATAAGGCAACGCTGAGGAGCGACCCGAGCGCTGGTATAGTAGTGAGGA
>JAZRWH010000107.1:0-6198 GCA_045599585.1 Myxococcota bacterium | reverse complement strand
CGCCCGCTCGTCTGGTGCGCCCGCTGCTTGCCTTCGGCTTCGCGACGCAGGCGATTTAACAATAATCTTAAGTCTTTTTCATGCTTAGAAACGACTATATATCGATAAAACAAAGCTACTGTAGAGTTATCAGAGTATTCTATGAAAACTTCGTGGGACAGCAGTTTTTATAGTTCTAAGTACAATTTTGTTATTTTTAAATATAATATTATTTTGAGCTTAACGTTTGCTAGGCGCGCCGCAGGCAGAGGGGGTAGCGGCGTATTTGTGCAACAAATAGCCGCTCAGGGGGAGGCATCCCCCTCCCCAAAAACCAAAAAACGCCCAAATGCCTGCAACTTATAATATATTAAAATTATAAGACGATATTATTATTCAAACAGAGCACCATCAAGCAATCTCAGTAGGGCCATGATATGAACGAAAGCGTATTTAGGCGCAAAGCGTGCAGCGTGGATCCAAACATCGGCAAGGGAATCTGCATCGTCGCCAGCAGGACGGTCTTCGAGCGCAGCGTGAATCATAGCGCTGCGGACTGCGAGTTGTTCGCAGAGTTCATCCCAATTTGCAGTCAAAGTGTGCACACACGTGCGGACAGCAATGCGATCGAGCCAAGCCTCGTCGGCATTTTTGAGCCAATCGAAGGAGACTTCGTCTTCGAGGAGGGTTTGTTTGAGGGTACGTTTGAGGATATCTCGCGGGAGTTGGTGTGAGGCGCAGTCATCGGCATCAATTTCGAGAGATTCGACCTGTTGGAAGGCATCGATCAAGCGAACGAGAATTGCCGCATGATCTTGAACCGGCATGGGCATGCGTTGCGGGCACGCGGCGGCATAGCGCATGACACAGTCGAGGGATGTTTCGGCCCCGAGGGCAGCACGTGCAGCAGCAAGCCAAGCGAGGGCTTCACAAACCTGGGCGACGGCTTCTGGATCCGATTGCTCAGCTTGACGGCAGTCGTCAATTTCAGCAATAGCGAGACGCACATTTCGAGCTTCGGGTTTAGCGAGTGCATCGGCGATATGGGCTTCGAGAAGGAAAGCGTTTGAAAACAACTCGATCGACGAGATTAATTCGCGCCAATCGGAAGGACTCAGAGCACTAATTGTTTTTAGATCGAAATAAACGGCGGCAAGGGCACACGCGGACACGTCGGCACTTTGAAGGAAGAAATCTCGCGAAGGGCATGCGTTGCAGACAGCGAGTTCAGCAGGAATATTATTTTTTGAGGCAGCCGCGCGCGCAGCATGAATAATATCTTCATTACCGAGGGCAACGATGAGACTGGCCGCATCAAGTCGAGAGATAGCATTGCAGACCTGCTCCTCGTAAGATTCAACGCCGCGCACGACGAGACAATACGAAGCATCCAAACCGTGAAGCGCAAGCGACGGCAAGAGTTTTCGCTCGGCATAATCGCGATAATCTTGCTCCGAAACGATCACAACGCGTTTATCCTCGGCCAGCTGGACGACATAGGCATCGAAATGTTCAAGGATTTCGGCCTCAAAACCGATTCGAGGGCATTGGGTTGCAAGGGGCTGTTTAGCGAGAAAATCCGTCAAATTCATAGTTAAACTCCTTAAAAAAAGGGCAGAAACTGCGTCTATTGTAACATAGAAATCAGTCATACACCGCATGATATCGCAGATAACCGGGGAGTGTGGCAGAAATCAAACAAATAGAGTAGACTGTTCATTTAGTGCGCCAGAAGTGTGCTCGACAAAGTGTCAAGTACCTTCGTCAAAGCGTCTATGCATCACAAGCAAGCGCCGTTGCTTTGAGCAAATAGCGTCATTTTAGGCTAAAGTGCACGATTTAAACGATTACAAATAAAGCATCTGGAATAGTCACTATTCGAGAGGAGAAACACATGACATTATGCCCCAAATGCCGAGCGGAATTGCCAAACGAAGCAAAATTCTGCAGCAACTGTGCGACGCCAGTCCCACGCCCCGAAAAGACAGGCCTGGTCGGGAAATGTATTAATAATAAATATATTGTTACGCAAAAAATTGCAGAGGGCGGCATGGGCGAAGTTTATCTTGCTCGCCAGCAAGGTATAGAGCAGGAAGTCGCCATTAAAAAGCTTCACGCCTCTTTGTGCCAGAATCAGACACTTGTTGATCGATTTGTGACGGAGGCACGCGCCTACGGCAAGATTTCCCATCCGAATGCAGTCAAAGTTCACGATTTATTAAATGTTAATGGTGAACTTTGTATTATTATGGAATATGTCAAAGGCAAAACGCTGACGCACCTTTTGGATAGCGGCTATACTTTTTCTCAACGCCAGATCATCGATATATCGCTTCAGATCGCGGATGCACTTGCAACAGTCCACCAAGCTGGGATTATCCACCGAGACTTAAAAACAGAAAACATCATGCTTCTCGAAACGATACCGGGAAGATTTTCTGTAAAGATTTTGGATTTTGGTATTGCGAAAGTCACGGATGCGCCGACGGATGGGAAAACTGCAGAGGGTATGCTTTTGGGCACGCCCGAATTTATGAGTCCGGAACAGTGTTGCGGAGAAAAAATCGACCTTCGTTCCGACATTTATTCGTTCGGCGTGCTTCTCTATGCCATTACTTCAGGCTCGCTTCCGTTCAGTGCCGAAAACAAACTGGCCATTCTTGGGCAACAGGTCAACATGGCGCCTGCGCAACTTCGTTTGAGAGATGGCAGCCTTGCCCCAGCAGGGCTGGATGCCATAACGATGCGTTGTTTGCGTAAAAAGCGCGAAAATCGGTATCAGAATTTCGCAGAAGTCATCACAGATTTGACTGCACTTCAAGAAGGCAAAGACCCCGTGATCGCCAAAATAGAAGAAGCCAGACAGTCTGATGCTAGCCTCCCCCCATCGCAAGACGAAAATAAACCCGTAAAGTCCTCCTCATCGTTGAGTGAACAGACCGAGATTTTCGAAAAGTCCTCGCGCATTGAACTCGGTGCTGTCGAGCAAATGAGCGCATACGGCCTAGATAGCGTCAAACTTGAACTCAATTCGGAGCCAGCCCATTCGCCAGTCACCAAAGACTCGGCCCAAAAAGCATCAGCGTCAAAGCGCGAATCAAGTTCTGCTTCAAGCCAAGTTCAGAAGTCACCGTCCCCAAAAGCAACAACTGAAGATGGCGAAAAAGAAATGATGTCTGGTCAATTTGAGCTCGGAATCCACAACGATGACAATGCCGATGTGGAACTTGAACTTTCTGCCTCCGACGACGCAGAACCGAGTTTTGGCGGGTTTTCGATCGGCGGAGGTACAACGTTGGATGACGACGACGAGCACGACAAAGTCGAAAAGAAAAAATCTCATTCTGGGATACTTATCGTTTTCATTCTTTTGCTTTTAGGCGGTGGTGGCTATTTGGGCTGGCAGCACTTCATGCAGCACCCCGCAAGCGAAGCCCCAATCCAAGCAGCCAATCCACCTGCAGCAGACGAGGCCCCCATCGAAGAAGCCAAGACCGAAGCCCCTGCGCCGACGCCCGAAACGCCAGAACTTCCGCCGGTGCCCCAAAGAGATCCCATTCCAGCGTCTCAGGCTGTAACGCAAGATATTTTGGTAAGGGGCGTCTGGCGTGCAGCGCTAGATGCCGTTCCCGAAAAACTGAACGCAGGCGACCTCGACACAGCGCTGAAAAAGCTGGATGAGATTGAAAAAAATAAAACGACGTTTACTGATGCAGACAATGCGCGACTCGCTTCACTTCGCGAGCAGCATTCGCTCTTTAAACAAAGTCTTGAGTCCGCAGCGAAAGCTCAGAAAAGCTTGGCCTGCGACAATATCAAATCTATTTTGGCAAATTTGCCGCCAGAAGCCACAGGCGTGCGAGTGAAGATCGAAAAGCTCCAGCGCTCATGCTCATCAACCTTCCAACGTCCGCCAACGTCTTTGGATGACTAAGGAGCGGATACAGCTAGCGTCTGGCACATCAGACGATTTATATCATTTCATCTTTTTTAGAGGGGGAAGTCTCCCCCTGAGCGGCTATCAGCGATGCCTAAGGCGCTGATTCCTTGAACCAGCAGCCTTTTGCCTCGCTGATACGCCGCTACCCCCTCTAGCCTGCGGCGCCTAAACAGTATGACACAAAACGCATCGAATTCGGCGCGCATAACTCAAACGTTTTTGACACCAATCCTATAGAGGTTAGGAAATAACCATGAAAGCAGTTATCTGGACAATGTGTACCTCGTGCATAGCGCTGATTCTGTCAGGATGTGCAGACGAAGATAAGTATACGCTTGAAGATCTGAGTCCTAATCTCAGCACAACGCAAGCGCCACATTTAGCAGACAGATCTGATGCTGGTGACTGTACATCATCCGAAGACTGCCCCAATCCTGTAAACAACACAATAGACCTCTACCGTGGTTATTTCGAAGGCACAACGGCCGAAGGCGTGAAACCAGGTCAATTTGAAAACGGTTATTTTGAGTTTATCGATTCTAACTGCCACACCGTCATGAGCAGTTATGGCAGCTATCTCGGAGACATTGATACAGTCGCAGTTTCGGCCAAAGCAGGCACGCCGCTAAAGATCAACGTCAAACGCTCAAACTACAGCAAAATTCGTCCAACGGTTTCAGTTTATGACAAATACGGTCAACTTTTAATGACATCGCAAGATAGATCGGGAGAAGGCAACACACAAATCTATATGCGCGCACCGCATAACGAAAATTTCTACGTCGCTGTTGAAGAAAGTGAAAACTACAATATGGGATGGTCCCAAAAGTGCCACAACAGCTATTACGGCGGCGATCGTTATGGCTTTTTAATGCAAATTGAACGGGATAGTGCCCCCAATGATGTCGATCTAGGAACCGTTAGTGGTTTAAAAGTTTTTCAAGGCAAACTCAGAAGGCAAGGCGAAGTTCAGTATATTCACTGGACAATGTCGGGAACTACAGAACGAATGCACATCAAACTTACCACCGGCACAGGCAAATCTATTATTATGAGTTTAATCGACACAAGAAATGGCCAAGCTTCATGGATGAATGCAGGTGCCGACAGTGAGATTAAAGAAAATTCATATTATACAAGTCGTCTTGAATTCGTGAATAACGAGTACTACTCGGCAACGCTAGCTATCGCTGATGCCATGGGAGAATACGGTTACGACTATACTTTAACGATCACGCCCGAAACGAACAGTTCCGAGGATTAACGCATGTCAGACGCACTTCGTAGCATTTTTGGTGACTGGATTGGGATTGTTGGTCTTTCAGTCATGCTCCTCATTTTAGCGCCTAAAATGCTTACGCGCTGGCGCGGTTTTCAGCAACGCAAGCGAGGAGAAGACATCGAGATTGTAAACGCCCTTCGGGGCAAAAGGGCACTTGTTTATCAAGATGAAAAACCAGCGCTCCATGCCCATGAAGAGTTTGGTACAGCCTGTGCAGTGATTTATGCGCGTCGTTTTTATATCATTTTGAGCTCACTCATATGGTTTGCACCGTTCGTCATAAATTATCTTTTTCCAAAAGATCTAGAGATTCGCAGTGCTTTATTTTTTCTAACGACGCCATTATTATTTTTTGGCTTTTTGAAAGTTATTCACATCATTGACAAGACCATTTTTTACGAAACGGGCTTTGTTGTTCGCTATGGTTTAAGCCGCAGAAGCATTGACTACAACTCGGTGACAAACATTCAACGCCGTTCATCGTGGATAGATGCATCGACCACCAACTATATCTTTCAAATAGAGAACGAAAGTCCTGTTGATTTTATATGTTCTCATTATGCGGACAAAGCACGTACCGTATCGAAAGTCATCAAAGGACTTGCACCGAGGAAAACGCGTAGTGCCGCGCTCGAACTATCTCGAAAGCGAGAAGGTTAAGGTTACGGAAAGCGAGCAGAAGAAATACGCTGCAGAGGTCGTTTGTTGAGGCGCCGCAGGCAGAGAGGGTAGCGGCGTATCATCGAAGCAAAAGGGTGCAGTAACGAGATCGAGGCACAGTGCGTGCTAAATCACGCGACTGAGCAGTTCAGTGCACTACTGACGACGAGGTTGCAACGTTTGATTCGATGATAGACGCTCAGGGGGAGACGGAAAATTGTCAATCCAAATGCATATTTGAGTAAACCATTTCCGGTGTCTTCCAACCAAGTACTTTTCGAGGTCTCTGATTAATTTCATTACAGACACGTTTGATATAGCTGTCAGAGACCTTAGT
>JAZRWH010000106.1:0-17797 GCA_045599585.1 Myxococcota bacterium | reverse complement strand
GTCAAGAGGTCAACGGTTCGATCCCGTTTAGCTCCACTCTTTTTTCATACCTTCTTTTGGGGCTATAGCTCAGCTGGGAGAGCGCTTGACTGGCAGTCAAGAGGTCAACGGTTCGATCCCGTTTAGCTCCATTCAAAAGCGACCTTTTCGGTCGCTTTTTTCGTTTTTATTCCTCGCGGTTTGTCTCGTATCTGCTAAGAAGTATTCGCTTTTTGCTCGGAGATCACCCATGCTCACTCGCTTTTACTTCGATTTTTCTGACTACCGCTCCTATTTAATGCTGCCGACACTCGATGCACTCGCTGAATTATCTATTCAAATTCAGTGGATCGCTGTCGATGCGTATTCACTTCGCGCATTGAGTGGTATTTCTGTACCTGATACAAACGCCGAACGAGCGTACCTTAAACAAGAAGCAACACGTTTCGCCGAAGCGAATCACCTTCCCTTCATTTGGCAAAATGAACGCCTTCGAAGTGGACACGCCCTTCGGGCTTGCGTTTGGCTCATGCAAAATGCCCCCGAAACCGTCGAACCCTTCGCAAGAAAAATGCTCACTGCCTTGTGGGCTTACGGTCAAACGCCTGACATCACCCTCGTTAAGACTACCCTCGAATCGCTCATTAACGACAACGACATCATCGATACAATCTTCTCGGACGTCGCAGCACACGATGGATTCATCTATCAAGATACCTGCTTGCAGCAGGCTTTGGCAGATGGTGCTTTTGATGTGCCAACTGTCTCTGCTGAAGAAATGCTCTTCTGCCGCTTCGATCAAATTGAACTCACAAAACGTGCTTGCCTCAAGACGGCACTCAAAAAATTAAATCCCGATACGATCCTAACGGCATACATCGACCTTCTTTCGACACTCTCGGTACGCGACCGAAGAGATGCAATCAACGAGATCCTCAAACCTCAATCGATCGAAACAAGCCCCGTACCACAAACACGCCAGAGTATCGCCGTCAAACCTCAGATTACGGCGCCTCAATCCGAGTGGAAGCTTCCTCGATTCGCCGTTCGCGAAAACATGATTGTCCGCGCAGTGTCGTACGCTCGAGGATCAGTCTACCCGTTCGCTGATGTCGTCGACCAAGCAGCCGATAACGCCCTTACGCTCGTCTCACAAGTTATCGAATTCACTTCGCAAAAAGCAATGCTTCAAGTCGTTCGTACAGCCCCCGCCGGCCGTACCCTGCTCGCACGCGTTCACGACGGTGCACAAATCAAAACGCTTTTTGCACAAACGGGAGATTCAACCCCCATACTCGTTCTGCTCGACGAAGAGACACCATACATCGAATTCACCCTCCAATCTTGGCGTTGTTTTGCAGTTTCTCCAGCGGCATCCCGCGATATTCATCTCGCACGTCGAGCAGCCCACCTTGGAACAAACCTTATCATTCGCGTTTCACAAAGCGACGACGATCCATCTTCCGAAGCTTGGGGCCTCGTTTCGGGCGCTTGGGTTGCTGAACTCAGCGATAAAATTCACATCATCGACTCTGAATCTAGCCGAACACAGCTGCGCACGTCGGCCGAAATTCGCCTTACACCAGCTTACTGCCTCAAACAAAAGCATATCTGGTCAGCGCCTGCCCCTCGCACGATTCTCCTCACAGAACATCCTATTACCATTGGTTCGCTCGCTGCAGGCGCCAGTCTTGAATTCTCTTGCCGCATGCAAAACCTAGAAGTCACAACTGGCCTCCAAAACTGCGAACTCTCCTCAACGCGCACTTCCGAACGTCTACGCCTCGGCGAAGCCCTCATTCAAGTCATTCCACTCGCCGGCGATCAAATCTGCATTCCCGAACTCGTCACCCACAAACTGCTCGAAACGCTCAATCGCGCCCACGCCGAAAGCGTCCCCCTGCTCGTCAACTACTGGAATGACATCGAGTTCGACATGCTCGAAAAACTGCGTCCCCTTCACGCAGCAATCGTCTCGCTATGGCGCATTCCGCTGGTTACCGTCGTGCTCAATCAAATCGTCGAAGTCTGGCAATGCAGTGCACAAGGCACCGCCTACCGCATCGAAAAAGAAAATGATTGCTTCACCCTCGATCTTGATGAATCGCCGCGTACTGACGTCTGTTTTGAACAAATGATCGCACGTCTCGAACTCTCGGCTGACGAATTTCTAAAACGCGTCGATTTTTATACAAATAGTTCAACTGATTTGTAATTATAATTTTACTCATTTAAATTCAACATTCGAAATAATATATAATTTCTAAAACTAAGTTTTTTTATTATTTCGTTTGCTTCGCCTATTCGCCTAAAGTCGAATACGGCTTCGCTAGCAAGCCTATCGCGGTGCGATACGGCTCGCTTTTCTTGTAGGCGCGTCGACGCAGAGGGGGTAGCGGCGTATCATCTTTGACAATAGTCAAAGATGATAGACGCTCAGGGGGACACTTCCCCCAAAGATTATATATTCATTCGTAATTCACATATAAAATATATACAAATTTATATACTTTACTCTTATTTATAATAAGCACATCAAATTTTATATATATTTACAACTATTTTAATTGAACAACACGAAGTGGCTCAGCGTACGCAAAAGTAATTCTATCGTTTGGTGCAACGGGGTAATGCCACAGAGCGCCATCAGCAAAAACTCTAAAATGGAGCCCAGAGGGAATCACCACAGGTGAATTGTTTGGGGAAAACACCATTTCGATAATGGGATCGGGAACATCAGCGTGATTCATTTCACGAACACGAAGCAAAAAGCGTTCATCATCATCGAAAAGCGGTTTTGCGCCCGAAGCATGCGCAGCGGCATGAGAACCAACCGCCGTCGCGACCCACATGCCTGAAGAACAGTGTTTTTCGGAAATCAGATCGTGCTGAATCGTATAGCGTGTCGTTCGAGCGGGACATTCATTTGCCAGGAGGACATCATTCAAGACGGGAAAACCGACGTGCGTACCGTTTATGCATATTTGCATGCGTGGGCGAAGAATGATCTCAACGCCCGAAGTGAGTTTTTGAAGTACGTGGCCCATGTTTAGAACGCTATCAGCACAAAGGTAGCCGACACTATCATCTTTAAGCTTAAGACTGAGCACGGGCTTTTGAAGCACTGAGCGCGCCACATCGAGCGTCGTTCCATCCCCGCCAATGGCGACGATAAGATCAGCTGTTTGAGCATATTCGGGTGTCATATCGTCACGCGGAACTTTTTCTACCTTCGCATAGACGCCCAAAGCTGCGCAAAAGCCGTTGATTCGAGAAGCACATTCGACATGTTTTGCAGCTGAATCTCCAGGAAAAGAGACTACAACGCGCGTATCTTTATTGAGCTTAAAGAGTGTATCTGCCATAAACTGATAAGTTTTTGTGATTATTCATCAACCGCGAGATGTTTTGCCTGCCGATTGCGGCCATGTGTATCCGAGTTTCGACTGCGCTTCATTGAAGAAATACTAAAGTCAGAAGGAATATAAGGTCTTAGGACAGGAGGAATATCTTCTTTGCGCGTTGCGAGATAATCTTCGATAATCAACATGGCAGCCGCCTGAGGTTCAAAAGCTGCTTGTTGCGTCATATACTCGAACAACAACTGAACCCAGCGCGTTTGTGAGATACCCTGGGTCACAGTAGCGCGTTCATAGATCCAGTCTGTTAACTTCCAAAACTCTCGAAAAGCATCATTTTTGCAAATTGCCATCACAGTTTTTGGAAAGTTAGCATTGTTGACGAGCGTATCCCAGAATTTTGCAAAACGCTTAAATTTCATAAGATCGGCAAACGCCATGTCACGTGTTTCTAAAATTTCGTAGGGCGGGAGCTGACTGAATTTGAGCCCCCAAGCCTCGGCCTGAAGATCAAGCGGCGAAGCTTTTAAGCGTTTAAGAATACCGAGTTGGATTTCCTGAACGCCGCTTTGACGAAGTCTTTCGAACCCATCCGCAAAAGACTCGAAGTCTTCGCCGGGGAGCCCAGCAATCAAATCAGCGTGAATATGGGCACCAGTATTTTTGCGCAAACGATCCAAATTACGAAGCAAGGAATCTGCTTCGAGGCGACGATTAATGGTTTTAGCCACATCATTATTAAGTGTTTGCACACCGAATTCAATTTGAATTGCTGCGGGCGGAAACAGCGCAAGTTTTTCTATGAGCGCATCAGGAATTTCATGTGGTGTCATTTCGAAATGAAGCTGAATCCCAAGATCGCGGTACGGTAAAAAGAAATCCAGCAATTGGAGCGTACGAGAAAGGGAAGCGTTGAGCGTACGATCGAGGAATTTAAAAGCGCGTGCACCACGTTTGATCAATTTTTCAAACTCAGGAAACAGCCTTTCAAGCGGAAAATTGCGTACCGGCTTATCATTTGCGCTAAGACAAAACGCGCAACGATAGGGACAACCGCGACTTGATTCGACGTACATGACGCGATGTTTCAAATCATCATCGCTGTATTCGTCATAAGGCAGCACGAGTGATTCTATTGAGACTGGTTTTGTGTGTATAAAATTAGGATCACTTGCGATATTTTTAGCTAAAATTTCCCCATTCAAGACTTTATCGCACAATTGATCGACAATTTCCTCGCCTTCACCGACGATGCAAGCATCGCTCAATCGATAAAGCGAATCGGCAGCGTTCTGGGCATTTTCTTGTATCTCGGGGCCGCCAATGAGAATGTAGATCTCTGGGCAAACCATTTTGATAATCTCTACAAGCTGGCGCGCAAAAGCCACACCCCACAAATAGACGCTGATACCGATGACTCGCGGTTTTTTTTCCAAAAGCACATTTGCACTTTCGGCAACATCATTCTGTATCGTAAATTCAACAAGTTCACACCGATCATGTCTGTCACCGTGCAAATTTGCACGCAAGGTACGAATCGACATCGAGGTATGAGAATAACGTGCATTGATTGCACACAAAAGTATATCTGCCATAAACGCCTCACTCGAACATCGAGCGAAATCACAAGAATACAGTTTAACGGACTGAAGCCGTCATAGAAATGCAAAAAGGGGCTGAACCTCTTTTGGCTCAGCCCCTTTTTGTGTCATTGCAAAGAATTAGGCAAGGACAGAAACAGCATTAAATGCAGTCGTAAGCAATATGATTGGCATCCCAGCCGCATGAATTAGCGCCGGAGCACTGAACTGGTTCAGCAAGGTCACCAACCTGATTGCAGTAATTGAGGGTACTTCCGTTGCAAACACCAAAGTCAGTGTACTCATTTCCGCTGGCATCACTACAAGTAAACGCGCAATCGTAGCCATAATCTTTGTCTTCGATCATCATGCACGAACGATTTTTAGCGGCGCAATCAACACGGATCAATTTGCCGGAGCCGTCATTTTTATCATTGGTGCACATGTAGAGTGCGTCACCAGATTCGCTACATCTACCGTAAACTTTTGTGTTACCGCAGTCATTTTGGATATTAGATTTATTGAAGCAAGCAGCATCGCGCGTGTCGCCTTTCTCGAATTCCAAACAAGCCTGTTCATCGAAGCAGGGCTCTGAGACTAATTTGTAACCATTTGATCCATTTTTGGCACACGACAAGACTGCATCTCCGCTACAGAAAGCATTTCTTGCGATACGTTTGTCACCGCTGCAACTATAAATGAAACCATCTTCATCGCAGAAGTAATTATCTTGGCTAGCGAGGTAATTGTCGCCTTCACCAATCACGAGCTGCCCGTTAACGCATTTTGAATTGGATTTATTGGCTTCTTCGTCAGTCGTCCACACGCACGCTTTATCTTTATCTTCGTAAGCTGCACCATTTTTGCAAGTTACTGTGCCATAATAGCCGCAAAGAGAATCGACTTGCATATTATTGTCATCGATAATGCCATCGGGATAACATATATTGGTAATAATGACGTTATTGTTGGCATCGCAGGCATAGATTACGCCACCGACTTCATACGTTTCGTCCGTTCTGACCCAACCACGTTCTTTTTGATATTTGGCGGCACAGTAAGAGATCATATGATCTTCACAGCTGAGTTCATAGCTATCAACGTTGCAATCCGTCTCTTTTTTGGAATCATCGTGGCAGCCAGCAACAGCGAAAAGAGCAAAAATCATCGTTGCGAGGGATATTTTTTTCATCATGACCGTATCTCCTTAAATCAAACCCGCGAAAACCAGCGGAAGCACGTTTATTATGAAAGCAAATTTAAGGCCAACTTTAAAATTTAACCACTTTTGAACATTTAATCTTCAATCAACCAAACAGTCAATTTATACGTAAAATCGTAACTGGAAGACGAATCGACGACGAGATTGTAGGTACCAGGATTAAAGGCTTCTGCACTCACGAGCGAAACAGAGAAACTATCTGCAGCAGAAGAGGAATAGGTTGAATAGCTCATGTTACGAGAATAGACGGCGCCACCATTATAAGAGAGGCCGTTAACATTGTCACACTCAGCGAAATACAAATAGATGTTACCGAGATTCGTTCTATTTTCCGTAACGGGTTTAACGTCACTCAACACAGCCTTGACCTTTGCAGTCTGATCCAAGTGGAAAGAGTAAATGACGTCGTGTCCTGGCAGAGATGCGCCAGCGGCCATCGACCAAAGTTTTGTACCTTTTTCGGTATTGCCATCGAATTCGAGGTGGGCACTTCGATCAGAAAAATCGATGATTTCGCCCGTCGCTGGTTTTTCCTGTTCAGCAATACACGCGATGACTGCTTGAGAAGAAGATTTTTTGTAACTCATCTGGACTTCAGCTGTAGAATCTTCATCATTTTCATTTTCAATAAAAATGTAATAATCACCAGCATTCATCAACTTGGAGCTTATGGCGTAATTATCGCTTCCTTCGCTACACCAATCGCGCATGACCATATCTTCGCCATCACAAGCGGAACTCATGTAAACAGCCCATGCACCAGAACGATTATTGACAAAATTAAAGTCGTAGTACCCTGTCTTATCGATTGAAACTTTGAATACGCCTTCAGGGTCGGAGAGAGAGGATGAGATCACATTGCATTTACTGCCAAGATGTGAAGATTCACCACATGCACTTTTAACGGTTTTCTTTTCACCTTCTGCAAGAAGCATCGGATTGGCACACGTCGAAGCAAAGCCCTCACATTTGACGTTAATGGGGCTTCCACCGTTGCCGCCACTACCTTCTCCAGTGCCGCCATTGCCGCTACCGCCGGTGCCGGTTCCACCGTTGCCACTACCGCCAGTGCCGGTTCCACCGTTGCCACTACCGCCGTCACCTGTTCCACCAGTGCCACTACCGCCGTCACCTGTTCCGCCAGTGCCACTACCAGAGAGCTTGCATTCACCATTGATACAGACTTTACCGCCATCACACGAACCGTACTGTACGTATTTTCCACCATTGCAGACAATGGGGAGGCCATCTACACTGCAAACCACATTGTACGAAGTTTCATCGCACGATCCGCCCACAACTAACGCGTCGACTTCTGTATCATCCTCATTATTTGAGCCATGCCCGCTTCCTTTGGTTTCAGAGTTTGCACAACCTGACATCAAACCCAAAATTAATAACAAACTTAACGGCAGTCTCTTCATGAGCTTAATTTGCTTATTTTTCATATCATTCCACACTCTATAAAAGTTGTACCAAACACACAAAAACAAAGAAAGGCCCTTACGGGCCTCTCAGTTTAGCGAAGAACTTCACTCACTTCATTTATTTTCTGTATTTTTGTCATAAAGGTCTGAAATTTCAAGACAGTTTTCTATGCTGGAAGCAACCTCTTCCAATTTTTTAGCTTCTTCGCGAGCTGCTATAAACGCTGCATGAGCTGTTTTAGCATCTTCTTCTGCCAACTTCGCATTCAGATGCGCTTCTTTCGTCACTTTTTCGCTGCAGTCTGAATCGTTTTTCAAAAGCGTGTTTGCATGCTCACGCGCCTGATTTGCAATAGCCTTTGCTTCATCAAATTCACGTTCAGCACGAACAAGTTTAAGCGCCGCTTCTGAAGCAGCCTGCTCCGCTTCTTGCTTGCGAATATTATTAATAAATTTCACATCAACTTCTTCGCGCGACCTAAAGCCTTCACCCAAAACTTCGTTAACATTACCAATGACAATAAATGCATTCGCATCAAGTTCGCGAACCTTCGGCGCTAAAATACGCGCATCATTCGGACTTAACACCGTCATCAAAACTTCACGATCTGTATTCGAGTAGGCGCCTCGAGCATAAAATGCTGTAACACCTCGATCCAAATCATTCATAATAAACTTGGAGATCTCGTCATTTTTGTTGCTCATAATCCACATGCTCTTGGCATAGTCAAAACCATAAACAACTTGATCAAGAATGACGCTCTGGAAGTACAACGATCCCAATGCATAAGCAGTTAACACGAGAACGGGAATCTCACCTTTCGGATCCAGCATCAATACGATACTTGCAACAATAATGACAACAATATCCACAGCAAGCATCGACACGCCAGGCTTAATACCAAAGCGCTTCTTCAAAATTGCACATACTATTTCTGTGCCTGCTGTCGTACCTTTAAACTTAAAGACAAGACCAAGCCCTACGCCAATCAGTATGGTGCCGATCGCCATAAAGAAAAAGAAATCATGGGTCTGCATGTACCTTACAGCATCAAGATTCTGAAGCGACAATCCAAAACCTTCATACACAGCATCTCCACCTCCAATGATCGGAAGCCCCTTTGCTAACTCTCCTCTAAAAAGATCGATAAACAAAGAATTGCTTACAAAACCATAGAACGTTCGTATGCCAAACGCATTACCCAGTTCAATGACCCCCCACATAAACAACGGAATATTCAAAACTAGTATCAGTGTACCAACTGATATCCCATCCCAAATAAAATTGATGGCCATCGAAATACCGGTTACACCACCCGGTACAACGTGCGCATCGACTAAAAAGACACCAATGCCAAGCGCAGCGATCATGCTTCCTATGGTGATCATGAAGTAATCAAAGATTGCTTGAAGCGTTTTCGATGATAGTTTCACAAATACTCCTTAACGCCGATCATTCGACGAAAAAATTCACATCCCTCGTTTTTTCATATCGGGATTTGGTGGGCGGCGTTTTTACTCTTTTTCTCTCTGTTAGTCGCTATCTGCTTAAAAAAAATCTTCACTTTTAGCCGAATTTCGTTGAATGCACCGCCCAATGCGCGCAAAAAGCCTCTCCGCACTCGAATTTTTCTGAAATGATTCTGCTTTTGGCCGAGTTTTTTCAATAGATTCGATCAGGGGTCCAAACCTCGCAGACTCTGCACATGTTTTGAACCCACACCTTACTCTGCACTCTCTTACGCTTGTTTTCGGAGGTTCCGATGAAACGTACATACGCTGCACTTCTCGCTCTGCTTCTCCTCGCACTCCCTTCGTTCTGTTTTGCAGACGATCCTATTCCTGCTAAAGCTGCTGACGCTGCTCATACAAAGAGTGACGCTGCCGACGCTGCCAAGACCGATGATGCCGCTAAACAATATGTTGACGCTGTTCAAGCCTACTACGATGCTGCAAAAACTTATTCTGCTGCGTTCACACAAGATTATGTCACCGTCGATGGTATTAAAAAAGAATCCTCTGGCGTCGTTTGGTTCAAAAAACCTGGCCTTATGCGCTGGGATTACGAAAAACCTGAAGCTCGCTTCCTCATCAGTGACGGCAACTTTTTCTGGTCATGGGAACCAGTCTATCGTCAATATTGCAAACAAGACCTAGCTAAAAGTCAACTACCTACAGCGCTCACCTTCCTCTCCGGACAAGGCCGTATTGACGACGACTTCAACGTTGATGTCGAAAAGGTCGACGGTTCTCGGGTGACTCTTCGGCTTACCCCAAAGCAGTCTTCTCTTGCCTACACCAAAATCATTTTTGAAATGCTCATGCCCTCAGCCAAGGTTTACCGTGTCACGATTTATGATGCGATGGGCAACACTAACCGCATTACATTCAAGTCCCCTGAAATTAACGCTGCCCTTGATGATGCTTCATTCAAATTCGTTCCGCCCGCCGATGCCTCTCACATTTGTCAGTAGATTCGACATACTCAATCCTGAAAAAAAAGTTCAGCCGCAATTTCTCAACATTCGTCGCTTCCGTCAGCTCTATCCACACTTTCGAGACTTTGTAAATTTCCGCGAAATAAACAAACGTCGACATTTGGATTACAATTTTCCATATATTGGCGGAGCCACGTTTTAATCCTTAAGCCACGCACATACTGCGTGGCTTTTTCTTTGTCGGGGGAAGTCTCCCCCTGAGCGGCTATCCACTTGCGTCAGGCTCCCTTACCCTCTTTTGACGCACCCCAAAACACATCCCACTCCACGCATTGTGTAACAATATCACCGCCTTCCGCTGCTTGAATACGCCGCTACCCCCTCTCGCCTGCGGCGCGCTCTAACACACATAAATATAGTTTATTTTCAACATAACTAATAAAAATATATTTAAACATTTCATCTGTAGTTCACAAATTCACTCAAACACAATACTCAATTTTCCCTTTAAAAACAAAAATGAATCATCTTGCTTTTATTCAAAAATAATTTATTTCAATTAATTTTTAAATAAATTATACAAATTAAACACATAGTGCGTTCTAAGCTAATTTTCTAAATTCAAAATAAAAATTAAAAAAAGCACTTCTTAACGTAACGAAACGATTTTCGATGGCACTACTGTACTGAGGAAAACAGTCTCGTTCTCCTCACTTAACCATTTGCCTTGAGGAGATTTTTTATGTCGATACTCCATTTCGTTCGTTTTCACAGCCGAAGTCCTCCCAAATAACGCTCATCCCGTCCAGATCATCTGCTGTTGACGAACACTCGTGATTTGCGACGCAGTGTACTCAAGCAAATTTCTGCGTTTCTTGCTCGCTATTCGGACGCAGAAATTTTTGTGGAGTTTTTCGGTTTGGCCACAAATTTTTTTGAGAGAGCCTCAAAAAAATGTCTAGGCAAAGCTGCTGGAGGCGTCTGTCCAGCGGCTGGGTCTGGGCTATCAAGCCGGCGGTGGTGGAGGCGGGGGCGGGGCCCAAAATTTGGGCCCTACCTGTAGCCGAAGGCAGACAAGCCCCTTGTAAAAAATCACGCAAATCCTTATATATCAACAATTTGCGTGATTCTCGAAATTTAATAATACCTTTCTTTCGGACGAAGACCAAGTTGCTGAAGCATAACCATGAGGTTTATGCGCCGCAGGCAGAGGGGGTAGCAGCGTATCCTCTTCAACTTGTTTGAAGAGGATAGCTGCTCAGGGGGACACTTCCCCCCCCATAAAATCATCAAATTGAGTGGTTATATCCCACCACTACACACCACGCGTACTTGGATCCCAAATGACTTTGTGAAGTTGGTAATTTAGTCTGACAGGTGCGTGACTGTCGCATATCCAAGACACAAGTGATTGAGGATCACATTCTCCCCATACAGGCGAAAAATGAACAATAACATGGCCTAAAGCACCATATTTTTTTAACTTTTCAAGGCACCAATCGAAGTCACTTCGACCAGTCACAACACATTTTATTTCATCTTCGGAACGCCAATCCTCCGCATACCCCAACCAAATGGCTTCATTATGCTTTTGATCACTTGCAGGTGGTTTGAGATCAATGATGCGATGCACACCATGAGGAACATCACTTAGGGGCAGTGATCCATTGGTTTCTAAAAGAACGGTTAGACCAAGATCCAAAAAGCGGTGCATCAAATCAAGTGCACCATCTGACTGACACATAGGCTCACCGCCTGTGATTTCGACAGTCTGACAGCCAAAACGCTGCACTCTATCGACAATCTCATCGACAGACATCAGCGAGCCACCTTCATAGGCGTAACAAGTATCGCACCAGCGGCAACGCAAATTACAACCTACTAACCGCACGAAAACGCATGGAACACCAGCAAAAGTCGATTCACCCTGAATTGAATAAAATATTTCTGAAACCTGAAGCTGCATTTCGTTTATCTGCCTAGAGTTTAGCAAGTTCATCAGCCAGTGCACGAACGCGAGCTTGGTCTACAGGATTTCGCCAGAAACCGTCTTTTTTGATCCAGCTGCCGACAATAAGTCCATCCGCTTGAGCACCGAAGGCTGCAATATTACTAACGTCGATACCAGAGCCAATCACGACGGGCAACCCCGCAACTTTGGCCTTTGCAATGTCGTTGATATTTGCAGCACATCCCGTGGAAACACCCGTCACGATAAGCGCATCCGCTCCGCAGAATTCAAAACCATGAGCCAAGTTCTCAAGCGTCGTATCACTTGTGATGACGTGACACGAATGCTTTTTCTGTACGTCAGCCCATACTTTGACGTTAGAACCGAGAAGTTTGCGAAGTCTAAGGACTTCTGCAGCCGAAGCGTTCATCATGCCTTCGTCAGCAATATGTGCGTATGCAAAACATTCTGCACGAATAAAGCTGGCGCCTGCACACGAAGCAATTGCCATCGCTTCACAATTTGCACCAGCCAAAACCTGAATACCAACAGGAAGCGAAAACCTGTTTACAACGCGATCTACCGCCATGGTCATACAAGCTACAATCTCGGGACCAACATGACCATTCAAGTAAGGAAGATCTGCCATATTCTCGACGAGAAGCGCATCACAACCACCCTTTACGAGAGCTTCTGCATCAAACAACGCGTCATCCATAATTTGTGAGACACTTTTGCAGCTTCCCGGCGTACCAGGCAAAGCGCCTAAATGAATCATGCCAATAAGCGCACAGCGATTCTTCTGATTTTCAAACAATTTCATCGTGCAAACTCCTTTATTTAAGCATATACTCATATATACGTTATTAATTAACAATTACAACTCGATATTTCTCACACAACTCTCGTTATTTGTAGAACTTACAAGCACTTCTACTCGCAAAAAGAAAATAGAGACTATCCCAACTCGAACCAACCCCCTGCAACGCAAGACGCTGCACCACAAAACCTAAGCCTGAAAAATAGGTCTTCCATCAATGATCCTCGCTTAGTCAACATCATTGGATGCTGGGAGAGCCCCGTCTTCGAAAACTTCGAAAATACTGCCGAGTTCATCTGTCGATGCAGAAGCCGTTATGCCGCATGATCGGCGAATGGGAACAATCGGTGTTCCATCTTCACGGTAAAACGCCGGATTGTAACCGTACTCAGCCGGATTAGCCGGGTTTGGCAGATAGAACGAAATATCCTGCTTCTGCATGAGTTCTAAACTGGATGCATTGGGACAACACGGTTCAAAAGGCGCTTGAATGCCTTTTTTCTCATACCTGGCTCGCATTTGAGAAAGCGTATCGGGGGAACACTTGCGTCGATACATTTCGCGGATGTAAAAATCGATCGTCTTTTGTAAACTTTTGTTGATCGATCCTTGCAAACGATAGGTTGTACCTCGACGCGGGCCTGGAATAATCGCCACTAAAAACGCCGCTTCTTTGAGCGTTAAAGCTTCACTGCGCTTGCCAAAATAATACTTCGACGCTTCTTCTATGCCGTAGATTTCGGGGCCAAATTCAATAATATTAAAGTAGATCTCCATGATACGCTGTTTGGGAACAGCAACAATCGATTCTGTCAGCCATGTATAAAGCGCTTCCTGAACTTTTCGAGCCAATGTTTTATTGCGATCAAAAAACACATTTTTTACTAGCTGCATGCTGATCGTCGAGGCACCGCGGTTGAACTCGCCACGTGAAACGTTCTTTGCCAGTGCTGCTTTTATTTGAAGCGTACTAAACCCTTCGTGCGTAAAGAAAGAGCCATCTTCTGTCGTCGTAATGAGCTGAACTAGCCACGGATTCAAATCCTCAAACAAAACCCAATTGCGGAACTTGAAACGAACATCATCAGCCAAAAGTCTCGGTGTGTATGCATCAATATTCATACGTCTAATAGGATCAAAACGTACGATCGGATAAATCGATGGCGGCACAACAATCGAATGAGGATTCAATGCATTTGGATCGTTAACATTGTAAACAAAACCTGTATTCAGCTTATTAACATTTCTATCAACAGGCCAGGTTAATACAGCAAAATCATCAGATTTATTGAGCGTAAACTTGTGCTGTGTATCGTCGATTTGATCCATTCGCCCTTTAACATCAAGCGTAAAACCAATCGACCCAACAATCTCCATTCCATCCATTTCGGATCGGAGCGCATGCGGAATCGCCTCAAAAACACCCTGAGCACGCTGTTCAGGAAGTTGCATTGAAAAATCGTAGTTCCACGTATTGTATTCGCTTACCCCAATGGCTTTGTTGACTTTTTTGGGCGTCGTGACGACGTGCTCACGAGAAAATTTGCCGTTAAAAGTCATGAATGCAGCGCCCTTCGACAATCTGAGCTGTTTTATTTCGATGACAGGTTGATCAACATAATCCAAATCAACGTGAAGATCGACCTGACTGTCGAGCATAAGTGGTTCGGTGTTGATGAGCGGTGTGTTCAACGCCAACCCAGTCGAAGACGCAATTGCATTCAACGAAAGCGATTTCTTGGCAAAACTCCCTTTTAAATTAGCGCTAACCCGCCCCGTTGCTTCTTTAAAATCAAACAACGCAAATACTTTTTCGTAATACTTCACATTCTGACGCGCTTCTTTGTCCGGATTGGTAACGCTCTCAATCGCTCGGATTTTGTCGCGCATATTGCGTGCAGCATCACTAAAATTAAGATATTCTACGTTAAAAATCGTATTAATATCTTCTGACTTTAGGTCGTATGTTCCGCCTATTCTAAACTTCGTAGCTACTGGCGCACTCGCAATAACATCAATCTGATAATCGACAATTTTGCGAATGCCTCTATAGCCGCTTTCTAATGAAAGATTTTCAATGTGAATGTCTCCACGTGACGCTTTGCGCATATCGCGAAGCATGACACTTGCATCCGATACGAAAAATCTCTGAGAAAAATAATAATCTTTTACATTACTTTTCTTCTTTTCATTCGATGATCCAGATTCTTCCGAAGACGCTTCCGATTTCGATTTTGAAGACGAAAATGCCGTCTTAGCAACAGATGCAAACGTCTTTAAATCGTTCGTATCATCCGAAAACTCAACTTTGATCACCGGCTTTTTAAGCTCAAATTCTTTTATATATACGCCATTCACCTTTTTAGGCGGAAAACTCATCAGCTGCACACGTAGTTCATCCGCTTTAAAAAGTGTTCGTTCTCCATAATCAAGTTTGGGCTCGATCAGTGACACGGTGGACGGCAACGTCAATTTAACCGCTGTAACCTCCGTGACATAGTTCTCCAGTCTAAACGGAAGCGGAAGCTCGCCGTAACTGTTGCGAGGCATCGTCAATGTCACTTCGCCTTCTTTTTTGCTTACAACATCGGCTTTTATGCTCGAAGTATATGTCGTCTCAAGACCATTCTCCGAAAATTGCCCAGTCGCATCAGCCGAAAAACTGATCGTCTGCTTTTTGTCCGGTGAAGTCGTAATATTTAAGTTAATCTTATCTAGTTTCGCACCCTTCAAACTAAATCCCGAAACCATCTCCATGGCTGGCATCGAAAGCTTTACGGATGCAACGCTTACTTCTGGAAATGGTGTGACGTATTGCTTCCACTTTGAATCGGATTTGTCATCAGGCTTATTCTCGTCTTTATCCTCGTCATCAGACTTTTCTTTGTCACTTATAGGCAAAAGCTTTTTGATATCATCAAAGGTTAAGCTTCCATCTTCTGAAGTAATCGAAAGATCTACATTTCCTACTTCGAGTCGAGCTATGCGAATGTCGTTGAGGACGGGAAGCGCCGCAAGCTGCAAATCGACTGTATCAACCTTAAGCGCCATACTTGGATTCTGACGGTCATCCGTGACAGAAATGCCCATTAAAACGAGTCTTTTAGGCGACTTAAGTGCTACATCAGATATAGTGATATGGCGTCCAGTCTTTTCTTCAGCCTTTGCCAAGGCATCATCAATCTTAGAGCGAACCATTCCAGGTACGACCGCAAACCAACAAATGGCAAGACCAACCAGAATAAGGCTGACAAGGACTACCACAACAATGAGAATACTTTTTCGTTTGATGGACATAACTCAAGCCAATCTCCTCACACATTCGTGAGAAGGAAAATAGCAGGGGCTCACCCCAAAAAAGAGAAAAAAAAACCCGGCAACATAAGCTACCGGGAAAGCTTTTATGCCAGACAAGCAAGTCCGACAAGGTAAGAATTAAGCGTCGGCTTTGTCGGCGTTGGATTCTTCTTTGGCTGCTGCAGCTGCTTCAGCTTGTGCTGCAATCGAGTTGCGGAGCTCTTCAAGGTCTTTCTGCGTCGCAAGACCCAAATTGGCAGCGATGGAGGCTTTCGCTGATTCTTTGAATTTCTGAATGCTGTCGAGAGCATTGATACCCATTTCCAACGCTTTCTGAGCTTTCGGGCTTTCAATCAACTTCTGAGCTTTCTCGCTCGCAATGATTTCCTGACCTTTTTCAAGAACTTTATCAATGATCGCCATAATCTGTTTTTTCATGTCTTTATCTCCCTATCATCAAATTTAATTTATTGCGATCGACGCAACGCATATACTCTAACATGACGCGTCGCGTTAAACTACATTTATCGAACACAAACCTCATTTTTTTGACTTCTTGATACAAAGCTGAGCGTTCATGCACGTTACCTGCCCCTACCTCACCGACTTCAGCCCCATTTTTTTACAATAGGCACGAATTTCTCTTATCAACTTGATTGTCCTCTTTTTGTGGGGGGAAGTGGAAAATTGTCAATCCAAATGCATATTTGAGTAAACCATTTCCGGTGTCTTCCAACCAAGTACTTTTCGAGGTCTCTGATTAATTTCATTACAGACACGTTTGATATAGCTGTCAGAGACCTTAGTAAAGTCAGTTCCTTTTGGGAAATACCAACGAATTAATTCATTCAAGTTTTCATTGCTTCCTCTCTGCCAAGGGCTATGTGTATCGGCAAAATAGACCGTAACATTGGCCTTTTTTTCTATTTCATCATACTGAGCAAATTCAGCCCCATTATCTAATGTCAGAGTGTGTCGTATCCGACCAGACAACAGCTTAACAATCACTGTTTTAACGCTTTTGGCTGTTTTATTGAGAGATTTGGCCATTAAAAGAAATCGGCTTTTACGATCAACTATTGTAACCAAAAGCCCCTTACCAATAGCACCCAAAACCGTATCCCCCTCCCAGTCTCCAATGCGCACCCTGTTGTTCACTTCATCGCTTCGAAGATGAATGCTCCTGCCGTTTTGGATTGTTTTGCCACCACCGCGACAATACCTTCTCTTCCCTCGACGTCGAAGACAATCAGCTTCAGTTAGTAGTGGAATGTCCTTTCGCTTTAGACTGCGATAGATTGTTGAAGTAGATACTTTCAATGCCTTATCTGATTGAGTATTGGCAATAATTTCTGGAGACCATTTCTTTTTCAGTTTCGAAACAACGTCCTTCTGAATTTCATGGTCCAACAAACGTCTATGACGAACGCAACGCGTCCTGGCTGCCATATAATGTGCGTGTGATTGAATGGGAAGATATGCCTTTTCTTGTCCCAATCGACTTAGTTCACGGCTGATAGCAGATTGTGATTTGTTCAGCGCTTGAGCCATTTCTCTCTGTTTTCTGCCTTCCAGCACCATTTGTTGTAGCACTTCCCTTTCGTTTAACGTAAAATGAGCAAATGATCGCATCAAACCTCCGTATGTGTAGTTATGCAAAATCATCATACACCGGATTGATGCGGTCCTTCTTCATTTTTATGCATTTGAAACGATAATCTACC
>JAZRWH010000105.1:0-23380 GCA_045599585.1 Myxococcota bacterium | reverse complement strand
TTTTATCGATATATAGTCGTTTCTAAGCATGAAAAAGACTTAAGATTACTGTTAAATCGCCTGCGTCGCGAAGCCGAAGGCAAGCAGCGGGCGCACCAGACGAACGGGCGCGCATTTTCGTTACAGTTAATGAGAATATGTTGTGGGACAGCAGTGATATTGGTGTAAAGTATAATTCTGTAATGAGTGCATTTCGTTGCAGTTAATGAAAATATGTTATGGGACAGCAATGAAACGGTATGAATGAAATACCATCGCTCAATATCGCTTATACGGAGAGTTACATTTGTGATGGTTGAGCTATATGATAAATAAGATAAATTGGATTTTTGCCCATTGTACGCGATAACGTCCAATTAAAATTCATTGTATTTCGCGAATATACAATTTAAAGGCTTCTATAAGCCTTACCTAGAATCTCTTTGAGGTCTTGCCTAAGGACTAGTACCTAGCAAAGAGCTAACTCAGAACCTCTAAAGGGGCTTCTTGAGGCTGTTCTGAGTGCTCATCGCCTGAGTGGTTTTAAAGCCTTACGCGGCTTTTAAAACACGCTCTCACAAAGCGGCACCCAAAGGAATACCGCTTTGTGAGTTATTTTATTTGCGTCCGAAGCGAATGCGTCGAATTGCGACGTCAAGAATAAGTATGCCAAAAGCCCACCACAAAAAGTTGGGCCATAGCGGCGTGTATGTTTTGAGTTTGCTGTCGCCTGGGTCTTTGAGCTCGTCGAGCGAGGGATCAATGCGGCCACGTGCAGAGGCGGCCATGGCGTCTAAGAGAGACGTATTGGGTTCGAATGCCGCGTATTCTGGCGCGTAGGGGTAAGACAGGGAGTCTTGGGCATAACCAAGCGTTTCTTTTTCGTTTTTGAGCTCGGCTCGGATGGCATAGGCTCCGTAGGATGTGACATTGAAAGTCGATTCGTAATAGCCTGGTGCGGCTTGTTTGAAGTTGATTTGGAAGGCATCGCCTGCGGGTGGCGTAACGCTGGCTAGAACATTAAGGCCGTTGAGGAAGGTATCGTCAGTGTCGACAGCATTAACAATGACGCGTGCGCGCGTATTGTCGAGCGATGTCGTCATGTCAAAGAGCGTTTCTTCGTCGTCCTTGATGTTTTCTCGAACAACTTGCGCCCAGAATTTAGCAAACGTCGAAGACTGTTTGATCCATGCCGAAGCCCAGCGGTTTTTAACGTCGCTCGTAAATGCCGTCGTGGAGCCGGTTCCAATGTTCCAATGGGCGAGAATTGGCGCGCCTTCTGGCGATTTGAGAATGACTTCTGAACCTGATTTGGCTTTGGTTTGCACGTATCCCAAGAGCGTTTGAGGCGTAACGCCTTTGATCATGGGACTCTGTTTGGAGATCGTCGGCACGAAAGGCGATTCAACGACCGCGTTGTTGACAACGCGGTCTGTTTCCTCGACGAAGAGACGTGGGACACTCGTGGCATCGTTGGCGATGTAGGCGCGGCCTTTTCCAAGACTGGCAATGCGACTTAATAAAACGTTGTCGGCATGGGCGAGTGCGATGGTCGAAACAGTAATGTGGGATTTTGACATTTGGCGCACGAGTGCGTCGATACCGTTGTAGGGAGAGTGACCGTCGGTAAGCAAAATGACGTGCTTGACTTTTGCCGAAACGAGGGAAAGCTCAAGGTAAGCGAGTTCAAGCGCATCTCGGATGTTGGTGCCGCCATTGGGGGTCATGCGCGAGATTTTGTCGTTGATGCTGTAACGGTTAACGGCACGCGTTGTCGGAACGACGAGATAAGGTGTGTCATCAAACCCAACGACGAGGACGCGATCCTGAGGTTTGAGCGTCGTAACACTGGATTTGGCGGCTTCTTTTGCAAGTTCTAGGTTGCGATTTTCGCGCATGGAGCCGGATTTGTCGATGACAAGGGCAATAGCGGCAGTCGTCTTTTCGTTTTTTGCATCACTATCGAATTTGACAGGGAGGATTTTTTCGACGGTCGTGTCTTTATAACCACCCAGACTGAAGGCGTTAGAACCACCAACGGCAATAAAACCACCGCCTTGTCGTCGCACGTACGATTCGAGCAGTGACATGTTGTCGCTCGTAATGTTGGTTCGTCCCGTGTTGGTGACTCGTGGTACGTCGCCTAAAATGACGACGGCGTATTTAGACATCTCGGACATCGAGGTTGGCCACCCCGAAGGAGGTCGAACTTCGACGTCGAAGTTTTGCCCGTTGCTGTCGCCCCAGCCCGCCAGTGCTCGCTGCAAATATTGGGCACTCGTCGTGTCAGATTCGATATAGAGAACTTTGGGACGTCCTTGGATTTCATATCCATCCGAAAGAATGTTATTTTCTGCAAAAGTGTCTTCGTCTTCAGGGACGTTTTCAAGGATGGCTTCGACGTTGAGTTTTCCTGGATGGTCTGGCGTGACTTTGAGCGGTAATTCGTTGATTCCCTTTTTTAGTTGAACTGTCTGCGAGAGTTTTTCGCTTTTAACGTCGTCGATCTTAACATTAAGATAAACTTCGGTATCGTGTGTCGATTCTAGGATTGCGACGATTTCGAAGGGTTTTCCGACGCGTAGGTTGTCCCGATCGTTTACACTAAGTTCGCGAATGAGCACTTCATGTTTAGGCGGAAGCGCTAAGTGTCGAACGCTGATCTGAATACCGTCTTCTGCAGCACGAACGGCTTGAGCAAGGGCGTCGCCCTGCGTTTGATTGCCGTCTCCCATCAGCACGATGCGCGGCTGATAATTTTCTGGAAATAACGATGCTGCATATAGAAGCGCAGCTTCGATGTCCGTTGCTTGCTGTGCCTCTGAACCTGTTTCGCCGTGCCTGTTGAGCTTAATCTCGCTGTCAGGTTTGAATTGGAGGACGCGCGGTTCTGCTGCGTATGTGACGACTTGCACGTTGAGCGCATAATTCGTATCGTTATCTTTCGTACTTTGAATGGCTTTTTGAATATCCGCTTCGGCTTCTCGGAGCATTTCGTCGGGTACGGAGTCGCTGACGTCTACGAGGTAGATGAGTGACACACGCTGAGAATCTTCTGTACGCTCAATGTCGACGAGCGCAGCGACAATAACAGCGAGTAAAGCAACGCGAACGGCACAACTGAGAATGCGTTGCCAAAGTTTAAAATCGGTCAGCGAGCGTGAGCCAAACAACAACAAAAGTGGCCATGCTGCGAGGATACCAAGCCATTCCAGATGCAGCGCTCTGTACGAGACACTTTCGACATTTGAATCGAAATGGACGAGTGGAATATGGTTGAGCAGCGCATAAATATCGAGATTGGTAAACTCGATACTCGTGTTCTGCGGCTGCATAATGCCTAGCCACCACGCGGCGAAATTAGCCGCAAGCAAAAGAAAAATAACGACAAATTTAATTATCATATAATATAAGCCTCACCCACACTCATTGCGTTGGGCGACCCTCAAAATGCGCGAAAAAGCGGCACCAGTTTGGCGCACGCCGCAATTATTTACTCTAATTCTTTAGATACGTCGACACAACCCATTCTATTTACGACATACAGTTGATATCTTTGGGGAGATTTTTGTGCTGCAGCCGCTATCCTCAGCATAGCTTCGGATACGCGGCTTGCTGCGCGCCTATTCGCCCTTTGGGCCAATACGGCGCGCATTTTAATGTAAGGGCGCGTTCAGTCGTATAGCATAGAGGAGAATTTCTCGTGCAAAAGCGCGAGCGCTTAAGCCATAAAGACAAAAAAGCGCTATAACAGCGCATTAGCGTCGACTTTAGGCGCAATTTGGACTGAGCTGCTCTATGACTACAAATACTCAAATCGTTTCGATGATCGGCGCAGCGCGCCGCAAACTCTACTTTAAGCGTCTCGTTCGCTCGATCGGCCTTGTGCTAGCGGCAACACTTTTCACACTCGCTGTACTCCTCTTGATACACGCATTTGTCGCTTTTCATGCTGCTGTCTGGGCGGTACTTGCTCTGCCTGCTGTAGCCGCTCTTGTCGTCGCTTATCCGTTTGGCATTGATGATCTCGAGATCGCTAAGGCCATCGATATCGCAAACGATTTTTCGGAACGCCTCTCGTCTGCAATATCGTTTGACGCTCAAAAAGAACAAACGCCGTGGATGAAGGCCCATATTGCCGATACCCTTAAACGTATTGAGTCTGACGATGTTCGTGCGCAGATGATCGCTAAGACATTTGCACTCCAAAAACCGACAAATCTTAAGCTTGCTTATATTGCAGCCGCTGTAGCTGTTGCTGCTGCTGTCTTGGGGCCACTTGCCTCGCATTATTACCATCAATTGAGTACGGAGCAGCCTCTACAAACGGATGATTCGCCGAGTGTAGATACGACAGATTCCCCCAAATATGCTCCTAACTTGGATGCAGCTACACGCACATTGCGCGAAGAACAGATCGAGGAGATGCTTAAGATTGCTCAGGAATCTGGCGATGAAGAACTCAAAAAAGCAGCTGAGGAGTTGAAAAAAATTCTAGAAGAAGATGAAAATGGTGAGTTGTCTGCAGATGAATTTCAAAAGCGTTTAAATGAATTGCAAGATGAGCTTGAACAGACAGATCCCATTCCTAACGAAGAAGCGAAGAAGGATAAGCAGACTTCTTCATTAGCTGATGCCTTGCGTGAACTCACCGACATGAAGGATGATCCCGATACGAAGCCGTTGGCCGATGCGTTAGAGAAAAACGACTATGATAAAGCCGCAGAAATCCTTCAAGATCTTCTCGATTCGACTGATCCTAAAGACAAACAAAAGCTCGAAAAATTGGCAAAGATGTTCGGTGATCTTGCCGAAAAACTCGATATGACAGATCCGAAGCTCAAAGAAGCGCTCCAAAAACACAAGGGACTTCTTGAGGATCTCGAAAAGCATTTTAATAAGAATGGCAAGCTAACTGACCAAGAAAAGAAAGCTTTTTCGGATGCAAAAAAACGCCTCGACGAAGCAGACAAAAAAGGTCAGAAACAAGGCAATAAAGAGAACGAACAAAAGGAAAAGGCGGGACAGGAGCCGAAAGGTAACGCAAAGCAAACAGAGCAGCAAAACGCAGGCAAAGGCGCAGATCAAAAGTCTCAAGAAGCTCAACCAGGCATGGAGCAGCCTTCGCCTAATGCAGACCAGCAAGGCAAAGATGGTCAGCAGCAAGGCAAAGATGGTCAGCAGCAAGGTCAAGATGGTCAGCAGCAAGGTCAAGATGGTCAAGAAGAGCCTTCGGCAGATGCACAGAATGATGCTGCCAATCGAGAGGCGCAACAAAAACGTGATGCGTTGAAAGATCTGGCGAATAAAATGAAAGATGATGCCGAGCACAACAATGCTTCTAAGGACGAACAATCCGATGCAGATAAGCAAGAGCGTGCTGAAAATATGCAGGATTATCTCGAACGTGCCAAAGGTAATGAGGGCACAAAGTCTCAAAAACAGGACGAAAACAAAGATAATTCGCAAAAGAATGAGGGCCAAAAGCAAAGTGACCAGCAGCAGGGGCAGCAAGATGGTCAGCAGGGCAAGCAAGATCAGCAGGGTAAGCAAGATCAGCAGGGTAAGCAAGACGGACAACAGGGGCAAAATGCGCCTCGAGAGGGTCAACAACAGTCTGGTGATCAGAAAGATTCACAACAGGCCCAACAAGGAATGCAACCCTCTGGTGATCAGAAGATGGGGGATGCTCAAAAGGCTCAACAAGGTCAGCAGGCTCAGATGCAGGCCGAAGGTAATATTGATACGGATAAGCCTGGTGAAGGCACTAAGATGGACGAACACGGTGGCCACAGTGAAGCCGAGGGTGCAAGCACTAAAATGGACGTTAAAACAGTCGATCAAAAGCTCAAAGGTCAGTCGAACAGTGCTCCAACGACAAGCGAAGTGATTCAGACTGCAAGTCAAGGTGGTTTCGTGAGTGAATCGTATCGTGAAGTTTATCAAACTTACGAACATGCCGCCGAGGAAGTTCTCGAAAACGACAGTGTGCCGCAGGGATACCGTCATTATGTCGAAAAATACTTTGATATGATTCGTCCGCAGAATAATTAAAGTTTTGTATTTTTAGCTTAGTGTTGAATATATATAAACGGACATTGCTTCAATGTTTACAATTTGCTTACTTAGATTTCGTGGGCGCTTTGTAAACATTGATTTATCTATGCGTATCTTACTTAAGAAAAAAAGAACGTTTGTGAATGTGTATAACGTTAAAATGAATCTAAAATAAAAAAGATGATTATACGATGATCGCTATTGATTAGATTGGATAGGAATGGTGGGGCATTATATAATTTTGTAGATAAGCTTAAAAATTGAGTTATATCGTCAATGCTCTTCACAGAAAGAGGAAATTGCAATAGAGTAAGTAGTGGTGTCGATTTGAGGCGCTATGAAGTGCCAGATGCTGTGAAATAGATTCAGGAGAACGACATGTCAGTAGGAAGAAATGCAAAATGCCCGTGTGGAAGCGGTAAAAAATACAAACACTGTTGTTTAGAGAAGGATCGAGAAGCGGCGAAGATGGCGGAGCTTGCAAAGATCAGTGATGCAGTAGAAGAGGAAGAAGTTCGTCCTCAGCACAAGCATGCGACGTGGAAAGTTTTTTTGCTGTTCACAGGCGTTTTAGGTGCGATCAGCTTGATCTTATTAGCGTTTGGTTTAACGCAGGTTGCAGGTGCAGTTTTTGGATGCGGCATGCTGTGTTTGATTGTTTATTCGGCCTTCCGAGACGTGCCACCTGCGCGTAAACACCCAGGCAACGGGGGCAACATCGATTTTGGTAATCACGGATAGTTTATGCATCATAGCAAAGAGGAAAAGCAGCGCATTCTCGATAGGCTTTTGCCGCCGAGCAGCATGAAAATGAGTGAAGTAGCGCGAATTGAAGGCGTTTCGGTGACGACACTTTACTTGTGGCGTCGCGAACTTGGGTACGATGATAAAATTAAGTGTGCTCAGCTAAAGGCAGCCGAAGAAGCGACACAAACTGCAGCTGAAAATTGGCTTACTGCGGAAGACAAATTTTTAATTGTTGTCGATACGCATGGCATGACACAGGAAGAACTTGAAGCGTATTGCGAGGAAAACGAACTGATCCCGTCGCATGTGCTTTGTTGGCGTGAGAATTGTATTCGAGCGAATGATTTTGGCTCGACCCAGTTGGCGATGGAACGACAACTTAAGAGGCAGCTTTTGCGAGAGAATCGCAGACTTAGACAACAATTGCCTAAGCGTACCAGCGATAAATAAGCAAGCACACAAGCTCAAAATTTAAAAAGGCGCAGCAAAACTGCGCCTTTTTAAATTTTGAGCGGATGTTAAAGGGATTCAAAGCAGCAATTATAACAAGAGGTTTACCTGCTTTGAATGAATCATTTTAGTTGAAGCATGAGCTTAGTAGCATTGTGTTTCTACAATGGCTTTATAATAGAGACCCACGCTGTATTTGGTACATTTATAGGAGATGGTTGAGCACGGTGTATTAGTGATGGTATTTCCTTCCATAACGAGGATGTCACCTTCATTATCGCAAGGCTGCATACAATAGCTTAATTCACAATAGTAACTTGGGGTAGAACCTGATTGGAGTCCACATTTGCCAACACCGCAATTGGTATAACGGAAGGTGTGTCCGCCATCACGAATCCACGAATTGCCTGAATTACCGTAGCAATATTCGGTACATTGGCCCTGCCAGCCTCCGCTGGTTGGATATTTATTGAGTGAGCCATTTTTACAGTATTGCGTTTTGGATCCAGTTGTTTTTACGGAATCGTCTGCGACGAGATATAATTGTTGACTGCCGTTAACAGACTGACAGGTGCGTCTGATTGCACGTTCATCTGTGATAGTGCAGGTTGATGAGGATGAGCCTTTGGTATCGCATTTTGCGGCGCAGTAGTAGTAGCCATCAGAAGACTTTTGGCACAGTCCGTCGTTCGGGCACCATTCTCTGTGGATTGTCTTATCGAATTTGCCGCATACGTAGTAATCACTGCCATTGCAGCCTAAAACGCTATCAGGCGTGCTAAGATCCCAGTCACAATCGTCTCCGACTTGGTAGCAATGACCGTTTTGGCAGAGGCCATCACATTTTTCGCGACTTTCGACGGAATGCAGAGAATTATCGTTAAAGCGTACGCAAGTGTATTTAACGAGTTCGATGTCATTGTAGCTGTTGAATGCGCACTTTGAGTCGACGATTGCGTTTTCTTCCTGACATACTTCGTCATAAATACAAATAGCTTTGTTATTCAGAACAGAGCATTTGGAGCCTTTGGGACAAGCCTCTTTTTTGATGTGGTCTACATCAGCTTCGTTTGATTTACCGCATGAGACTTTGATGTCTGTATCAGCAATATCAGGATCTGTCGTGCAAGATTCGATATAAGTATTTGGTGTGCACGTTTTGATGGTTGGCTCAACGATCTCCGAATTACCACCGGAGGTGTTATTATCGTTGTTTTGTTTTTTCTTGTGTGTATCGCTGTCATCGTCGCAGCCCAACAGGCATACGCTAGCTAAGGCAAGACTTGAGATCAGTTTGAAATAACGCATAAAGCCTCCATAATATACAATCTATTATCTTTAGCGATAGAATTGGGCCAACAAACAAGTGCCCATTATGCTAACTTATCATTAACACAAAGTTCAGGCGTATAAAACTATAGATGCTAAAACATCGATATGAATGTTAGTGTTAAAACAGAATACTGAGAAATGCGGTTTTACGAGGGGGTAGCGGCGTATTTGCGAAGCAAATAGCCGCTCAGGGGGAGACTTCCCCCTTTAGAAAACTCAAAATGAAGGCATGTTTGTCGTAGCATTACTTTTTAACGATGAGTTTTTGGCCTTTACGGATAGAGCTGGCGTCTTTGAGTTTATTCCATTTAATGAGCATTTCGACGGTAACGCCGTATTTAGAAGCGATTTTGGAAAGGGAATCGCCTTTGACGACGGTATGATAAACGACTTTAGAAGCAGACTTGGTATTTGAAGCGGCTGTTTTGGAGGCAGCGGCCTTTGCCTGGGCCTGTGTATTTTTGGATTTTGAGTCAATGAGTGCGCGATGCGTGTCACTTCCTATGACGACGATGTTGCATGCGGCTTCTGGGTAGCTAATGACGCGGGAGAGGTCTGCGTTAGGTGAGACGTAGATCTGGAGCATCATATTTGCGCGAAGTTTAGCATAGGGATCGATGTCGTTCCAAAGCGCGAGTTGTGTGGAAGTGACGCCGAAGGCGTTGGCGATGTCGTCGATGCGATCAGGTCGGTTTGTGCGATAGAAGACGCGAATTTTGCCTGGGAGCGAGAATTCTTTGGGAGGGATGAGCGCGAGGATTTTTTCGGGCTTATTCTTGGCATTTTCGTCATTGAAGGCCTGAGCGAATTTGCGGTTGAAGTCAGCGAGTTTAGCGTTTGTACCAGCTGGCACGAGGATAGAAGCGCCGTAAGGGGCTGGTTCTCGCGGAGCAATATGGTTAAGAGCGCGTATCACGCGAGCGGGAACGCCCGTTTGTTCGGCGATTTGTTCAAGTGATTGGCCGAATTTAATTTCAAGTGTTTCTGTTTGTTTGTATTTAGTACTTAAAGCGTCGAATTTTTCGACAAATTTTTGAGCAGAACCTTGAGGAATGCGAACAGTCCACGTTTCATCAGGAGGGGTTTGATTGCGGAGGAGTTCGGGATTGAGTTCTTCAATCGTCGTAAGGGAGGAGCCGCATGCTTCGGCAATGCGTTCGAGTCGAGTGGCAGGAGGGACGTCGATGGCATCGAATTTGAGGGGCTGTTCGAGTTCGAGTCCGTCGAAGCCGAATGCTGCGGGATTTTTTCCGATGATGGCAGCTGCGAGAATTTTAGGAGCGTAGCGTCGTGTTTCGTCGTACATGGCGCCGTATGAGACGAGTTTAAAGAAGTCGTTGCTATTATACTTATCGATTGCGCTATTGACGAGCCCAGGTCCGCCATTATAGGCGGCCATCGCGAGCGGCCAGGAGTTGAAACGATTGTATTGTTTTTTGAGGTAACGAGCGGCTGCGTGTGCGGCTTTGATGGGATCGAATCGTTCATCGACCCAAGTATCGATTCTGAGGCCTTGTTCTACGGCAGTAGCGGGCATAAACTGCCACATACCGCCGGCAGCTTTGGGGCTTTTGACGCGCGTTTTAAATCCGCTTTCGATCATTGCGAGGTAGAGCAAATCACCGGGAACGCCTTCTTCTCGCATGACAGACTCAACGATTGCTCGCCATTTTTCAGCGCGTTTAAGCCAGACTTTAAAACCTTTTGAGCCTGTTCCCGAGTAGAGCGCGAGGTATTCACGAACGGCAGGTTCATCGAAACAATCGATTCCGAAGGGTTTAAGCAGGCCGTTTCCCGAATCTGAAGCATCGAGGATTTTTTGTACTTGCATCATTGCCTGAGCCATGACGCGCGTAGCATTTTGCTGGAGGCCCTGTGTTTGAGCTTCAGTATTTTGGTCGAGGAGCATATCGAGTACGGAAGCATGGGAGAGTTCGAGAGGGTCGCCGGGCGGTACGAGAGCAGCTGAGTTATCATTTGATTGCGAGGGCAGATCGACGTCAGATCCGGGAATGAGCGTGCGTTCGAGGACGCGCATAGCGTGAATTTCAGAGTATTCTTCTGAACTGTCAGGAATGGCGTTTGATCGGAGTTCGGCTTCAATGGTTTCCTGCATGTCTACGTCCGACGAAAAATCGTCGTCGGACTCATCGCTTGCGAAAGCGGAAGCGTGAACGAAAAGCATAGAAGCGGCGAGAGCGAGGGCAAGCGGCCCACGTATAAAAGCAGATAAACGACGCAATCGTGTCGAGCCTCCAGAAAAGAACAACAAAAAACAATATTAATCTCGTTAAACACGCGCGTACAGGTGACAATCGCGGCAAATGCGGTTATAGAGTCCCGCGACATTCCGGGCTAAAATCCGCCCTTTCTGCGGAAGTCCTTTTAGCTGGAAACTAAGGATTTATAGACTATGAAAAAAGCCGCACTCTTTGTCGTATTGTCAGCATGCGCCGTATCTACTGGCTGTGTCGATATGAGTTTTCACGAATCGCCGTTTCAGCCGAAAGAGGCGTGTAAAACGGGGTTTATTCGAAGCGTTAACAGTTCTTGTGACGTCCAGTCGTTAGCCGATGAAACGTGTTATGTTATGGACGACGGTGCTGTTTGTGTTGCGTACGTACCCGATACCGGGCGTGGCGACGGCATCAACTGCGAAGGCGGATACGTTACGGTTGGGGAATCGGAGACGGATAAGTGTACTCAAGAGGACAGTCTTACCGAGGAAGAAATCGATAGCTGGGAGTACACGAGTGAGAGCTACATTTGTAAACCGGGCAGTATCAGTGGTCGACAGTGTCGCAAGGTACCCGATGATAATCCGTCAGACGAAGTTTTTCCGATTTTGTCTGGACAGCGCTGTACAGAGGAACAGCGTAACCCAAGTACAGACACGCTACGTGTGCATATCATCGATGTCGGCAATGGTGATTCGATCTGGATTCAGACTCCGACGGGGCAAAATGTTTTGATCGACGGCGGTGATCTTGGAGCGTTTGGTGTTACTGCGGCAGGTCCGATCGTAACAGATTATTTGTCGACGCATGGATTTGAGACGGGCAAAAAGTTTGATGCTGTATTTTTGACGCATCCTCATGCAGATCATTTTGGTGGATTTACGAGTATCTTTAAAAAGTACGGTCTAAAAAATTACATCGATCCCATGTCATTGGATACGAGTGAAGATGTACCAGCGTCATATACGACCTGGATCAACACTATGAAGGGGAAAGTCGATTCACTCGAACATGTTTACATGCCTGCAAAAGATAAATTTTCGGTCAACCGCATTATGCCTGATGCATTTTTTGGTCCTCAGGTTAAGGCTGAATACATTTTTAGCCGAAATGCGTTTGTTTCGGCAAACGGAGATAACAGCAATCCCAATACGGCATCGATTATTTTTAAACTGACGTATGGCGGCAGATCATTTATTTTCACGGGAGATGCTACGACAGTTGATGAAAGTTCTGCGATTGACGAAGCAAAGCGAGCTGACATCGATATGGTGACGAATTTTCTTAAGGTTTGTCATCATGGTTCATCCAAGACATCCTCAAGTCCGGCATTTTTTGATGCCATTTGGCCAGGCAAAGCAGCCGCAGCAGAAGCGAAGGATCGAGGCGCGTTTATTTCGACGGGACGCCGACTTTATTCAGGTTCGCCTACGATGGATAAGGAAACCATCGACAGGATTCATGACTATATTGGTGAGCTCAATCCGAATTTCTTGAGCACGGGAGCCGGTGATACACAGAAAAATGGCGATATCAATGCTATTCGAGATGACAATATTCTCGTCGTTGTTAAATCGACGGGTGAGTATTATGCCTGTTATTCGGGTACAAACTAACGCGTAACGGCAGGTATTTGTTTGCGGCAGCTCTCTAAGGTTGGGCTGCCGCTTTTATCGTTTTTAATGTTCTTTAGGATCAAATTAGAGTCTCAAAATATGAAAATTCTTGGAATTGAAAGTTCATGTGACGAATGTTCTGCAGCGATTGTAGAAGATGGAAAAATTTTATCTCATATTATTGCCAGTCAGATTCCGCTTCACGCCAAATACGGCGGTGTTGTTCCAGAACTTGCTTCGCGTGCACACATTGTTGATATCGTTGAAGTCTTTCGCGGAGCGTTTAGAGAAGCTGGCATTGATCAAAGCGAGATTGATGGCGTTGCGGTTACGAAAGGCCCTGGTCTGATTGGTTCATTGTTGGTTGGCATCGAAGCAGCCAAAGCATTTGCGTATGCTCAGAACATACCGCTTGTTGGGGTTCATCATACGGAAGGCCATCTTTTGGCGCCCCTTTTAGGTACGTCAGATGGGATGGAAAAACCAGATTTTCCGTTCATGGGACTCGTTGTTTCGGGAGGTCACACCAACCTGATCGCAGTGCGCGGCGTAGGTCAATATGAGAATATCGGTCATTCGATTGACGATGCAGCCGGTGAAGCGCTTGACAAAGTTGGCAAGATGATCGGAGTGCCTTATCCCGGCGGTGTTCATATTGATAAGCTTGCGGTGGGTGGCAATCCGAAAACTTACGATTTTCCGAGAGCACTACCTCAGCACGACAACTTTGACTTTTCGTTTTCGGGTTTAAAAACGAGTGTCGCGACACAGCTTCGTCGTATTGGTCACATGCCCGAAGGACAGGATTTGAGTGACTTGTGTGCATCAGTTTTGGAAGCCGTTGTCGATTCATTGGTCCGCAAGACGATTCGTGCAGCCAAAAAAATCGGCGCCAAAACGGTTGTTGTTGCAGGTGGTGTTTCGGCGAATAAACGACTTCGCGAAAGACTCAAAACGGATTGTGCAAAAGAAGGGCTTTTACTTTCAATACCGCCCATGAAGCTTTGTACCGACAATGCAGCTATGATTGCAGGACTTGGCCAATACCACCTAAAACCGCTTATCGAGGCAGGCAAAGGCTTCGAAGCATTTGATATGCAGCCCAATCCCAGTTGGGAACTCGTCTAAGGAGAAGCAGATGGAATCTCAGGATATTCAAAAACTCGTTCAGGAATTTCAGACAAAGATTGGCAAGCTCCGTGACGAGATCGGTCACATGATCGTAGGTCAGCGAGAGATTATCAATGGCGTTATTTTGTGTCTTTTGGCGGATGGTCAGGTACTTCTTGAAGGCGTACCTGGACTTGGCAAAACGATGTTGGTGCGCACGCTTGCGCAAGCGATTGATTGTGCCTTCGGCCGTGTTCAGTTTACGCCTGACCTGATGCCGAGCGACATCGTTGGCACGAACATGATCGTGGAAGATGAACGAGGTAACAAAGCTTTTCAATTTCAAAAGGGGCCTGTCTTTACGAACATTTTGTTAGCAGACGAAATCAACCGTGCGACGCCTAAAACGCAGGCTGCTTTGCTTGAGGCCATGCAGGAAAAAAGCGTCACGGTAGGTGGCACGACGTACAAACTCGAAGCCCCATTTTTTGTCATGGCTACGCAGAACCCTCTCGAAATGGAAGGTACGTATCCCCTTCCCGAAGCGCAGTTAGACCGATTTTTGTTTAAGCTGAACGTTCCATTCCCAACGAAAGACGAGTTGCATGAGATTCTCAATCGTACGACGGCAGGCAAAACACCCAAAGTTGAAGCTGTCATGAGCAAAGCCGACGTCATTCAGCTTCGCAATCTTGTTTCACAAATTCCGATAGCCTCGCACGTTCAAGATTATGCGTTGAAGATCATGTTGGGGACGCATCCCGAGCTCGAAGGCGCAACGAAGATGGTGAAGCAGTACGTGCGTTTCGGCTCAAGTCCTCGTGGTGCGCAGGCAATCATTAAAGCAGCAAAGATTCATGCGATTTACGAAGGTCGTTTTAGCGTGTCGAACGACGATGTGCGTTTTGCAGCATTGCCTGCGCTCAGACACCGTACGATCCTCAACTTTGAAGGTGAAGCTGAAAATATCTCCACCGACGATATTATTAAAGACCTTATTCATCAAACCAAAGAAACCAAAGCGTCTTAATCGATGCTGTTTTAAGCTTGGCAGCAGTGTAAAGCGAGGGGGTAGCGGCGTATTCGCGAAGACAAAGGATTGCTGAATGAGAGATGCTCAGGTTTATGCAGAAGGAATGACCTTGTGTCGTAACAGAAAGCAGAGCTACGAAGCAGACGAAACAAGCCAAGCCTTTGTCAAAGCGGATAGCCGCTCAGGGGGAGACTTCCCCCACCCAAAAAAGATCCAATACGCCACAAGCCTCATTATATTATAACTCAACTTTATAGTATTACTATATATATAATATGTCACTCTTCGACGACGAGTTTCTCAAAAAAATCGAATATCTATATGTCATGTCCAAAAAGGTTTTTGCGGGTCAGAACAAAGCTGAACGCAAAACGCGCAAAACAGCGACGGGCATAGAGTTTGCTGATCACCGAAATTATGCACCAGGCGATGATTTTCGTTCACTCGACTGGAAGATCTACGGTCGAACCGAAAAGTTGTTGATTCGTCTTTTTGAAGAAAAAGAGGATCTTTCGATTTATTTTCTGATCGACTGTTCGGGTTCGATGACAGCGGGAACAGGCGCGAAGTTTGACTATGCGAGACGGATGGCAGCCGCGTTAAGCTTTATTGGACTTTGTAATATGGATCGCGTGGCATTTATTCCGTTTAATGATCAGGTGATTGATCGCATGCCGCTTTGCAGTGGACGAGGTCAGATCTTTAAGATTTTCAATTTTCTCGAAAAGATTGAAGCCAAAGGTGGAACTTCATTTGAAGATACGTTCAAATCGTTTGCAGGCATGAACCGCAGACGCGGTTTGGCTGTTGTATTAAGTGACTTTTATAATCCTAGTGGATTTGAACAAGCACTTAATATATTACATTTTCAGCAATTTGAAACGTATGTTATTCATTTGACCGATCCATCGGAATATGCTTCGAACGCGCGTGGTGATGTTGATTTGGTTGATGCTGAAACAGGTGAGCGTTTTTCAATGACGCTAACGCCCAAAGTACAAAAACAGCTCAAAGAAGCTTTTGACAATTATTGTCTTGAAATTGAGTCATATTGTTCGCGCAGACGCATGTTATATATACAAACGCCGATTGTTGTTCCGCTGGATGATATTGTATTAAAGATATTCCGCCAGGGCGGTTTTTTGAAGTAGGGCCAATCGTATGTTCTGGAACGGCTATACCCCAACAACGCTTCTGCCTGTCGTCGCTGGCACAGCGGTCATACTCGTTATTTTATATTTACTTCGCGTTCGTCGTCGCACGATGGTCGTGCCGTATTTAGGTCTTTGGAAGAACGTCCAGGCTAAGCGCCGCAAATGGCTCGACGTACTTAAACGCATTCTCAGTTGTTTGGTGTGGTTTTTGATCACCTGTCTCGTGGCTTTGGCACTCATGGATCCGCGCGTCGAAGAAGATGATACGGCTTCGCGTCACGTTGTGCTCGTGATCGATACGAGTGCTTCGATGGGGGCTCTGTTGGCTGGTGAGGATTGTAGCACGCGCCTAGAATGTGCACTTAAAGAAGCTCACGAAGCTGTTGACCGCATGCAGATTACTGATCGCATGACGATCGTCGAAGCCTCTGGAAATGTTCATGCTTCGGGGCCGTTTACGTCAGACAAAGACAATCTTCATGCTGCACTGAACAAATTAAAACCGCGTGCAGCGTCAGCCCAGCTTAACCAGGCAATACAACTTGCCGCGCAGCTTACTCAAAACCGCGACAATCCCGAGATCGTCTTTTTCTCGGATGGACAATTTGAAAAGTCTGAGATCGATGAAAGCAAGATTCCTGTTACGGTTGCTTTTTCACAAAAAAATTACGGTGATCCAGCTCAAAACCTTTCGATTGAAGCGTTTAACGTTCGCCGCTACATTTCCAACCGACTCGCTTTTGAAGTCTTTTTAAGCGTACACAACGGTTTTGATGTTCCTGTTACAGCGAAGATTCAAATTTATAATTTGGACGAAGGCAGCCGAACGTTTTCGGAAAATGCGCCCGTAATTGCTGAAAAAACGCTGACGCTAGCTAGCGGTGCCTCTGAGGTTCGAATTTACGACAACATTACGTTGTCAGCCAGCCGTATGGCAGCACGCATTACCATTGAAGATCCGGTCGATGCGATAGATGTTTTGCCAGACGATAACATTGCTTATGCTCGCGTTCCTGATTTTGCGCGTCCTGACATCCTTGCTGTCACGCCAGGCAACCTCTTTTTAGAAGCAGCGCTTTTGCTCAACGAAAACTACCGCGTCAAAATTGCAAAACCTTCTTCTCTTCTTTCAAACGGCAAACTTGACCTCGCTCAGCTCGCTTCTGCGCACGATATTGTTATTCTCGATAACTCGTATCACAACTTGCCAGAGCTTACGAACACCGATACTGATGGTAGGGTATTTTTTATTAATCCACGCGCAGGAGAAACGCCCTTCGCCCAGAATAGTGTCAAAGACCCTGTCGTTGAGCGCGTTAATAGCAAACATGCCGTCAGTCGCTGGCTCAGTCTCAAAAATCTAAATATCGCAGAAGGTTCGGTCTTTAAGAATATTAAAACGGATGACATGGTTCTCCGAGCCATTGAAGGTCCGCTCATCGTTTCTCAAAAGAGCGATACGCGTCGCACGCTCGCTGTTGGCTTCAGTCTCGTCGAGAGCGACCTTATTTTCCGCGTCGCGCTTCCCGTTTTGATTATTAATGCGATTGATTGGTTCATGGACGAAGGCGGAGATCCCGTATTGGCCTATGAAACGGGTGACGCATGGCACGTTAAAGTTCCTGCTGGTATGCACGCTGCAACGCTTGTTACGCCTTCTGGCAATGTGCGATCTAACGTGCCTGCTTATGAACAGATTATGACAGTGTATGGTGACGAGGCGGGTATTTATCAGCTTAAAGACGAGAACAACGCCGCACGTGTGTTTGAGTTTGCCGCTAATTTCGCGAATGCGCTGGAATCTGATCTTTCACGCCAGCCAACGCTTTTGAGGACCGATTTCCACGCTACGCCCACAATTCTCGAAGATACGCCGGCATCCGAGCCAGATGTCCTCCTTGCGTTTCTTTCTAAGCTCCCATCGTCTGCCCAAAATATCTGGGTACTCGCGCTTCTTCTCATCGCTTTTGCTCTTTTTGTCGAGTGGCTCACATATCATCGACGTTGGAGCGTTTAGATGGCGTGGGCTCTGGCTATCTGCTTTGCAGATACGCCAGCGTAAGCGCCTATTTGCAAAGCAAATACGGCGCTCAGATGCTCGCTATGGCTTTGCCATACGCGAGCATTTTTTTGCTGTGTGTGAACTGAACTGAACGCGTTTTTGCTTAAAGAAGACGTAAAGCAAGATCGATTTCGCTGTTTTGAATTGTGTTGCTTAAGACTGGTTGAAAAGACGCGTAAGGTTGAGGGCAATTGCCACGAGAAGAAGCGCGCGTATTGCCCAAAGGGCAATAGCGGGCTTTGCGAAGCCGTATTGGCCAACGGCCAATAGGCGAAGCGGCAGCAAGCAAAATTAATCGTTTTGAGGTTCGATGCGGTAACGGCGGACAGCAAAATACAGTAAAAGTCCGCTTAAAACCGTGGCGCCGCCTGCGAGTGCGACAAAAGGCGTTTGGATAATCGTAAAAATGATCATCCATAACGATAAGAGAATGAATAGGATCGGCGTGACCGGGTATCCCCAGCATTTGTAGGGACGTGGCGTTTGTGGGTGCCGGATGCGTTCGACGAAAACGCCCGCGACGGTGAGCGCGGCATTCGCCGAAAGCGTAAAGCCCATATACTGGATCAACTCGTCAAAGCGAGCCGAAATGAGCATGGCTACAGAGATAATCGCTTGCAAACAAATCGCCCAAAACGGTCCACTGTTGCCGTAACGCTTCGCGAAGATGCGGAAGATGCTGTAGTCTTCGCCAATGCTTTGATAGATGCGTGGCCCAGACATGATCATGGCCGAAAGTGAGGAGACTAAGAGCAGCGAGATCACGGCGCTTAAGAGGCGTCCGACGGTGTTTCCAAACAATTCTTTGGCAGCAACAGCTCCGACTTCGACGACACCGCTGAGCAGGTCAACAGGGGCTGCAGACAAAAAGACGACGTTTAATCCGAGGTAGATCAACATGACGATCGCTGTACCCAATGCCAAAGCACGCGGCAGCGACTTCGTGGGATTCTTGATCTCGCCCGCCAAATACGCGGAACCGTTCCAACCAGTATATGCGTAAGTTACGAAGATCAATCCTACCGCAAACGCAGGGCTAATCATTGTGTCTAAGGTTGCGGAAGGTGGCTCATTGAGCACGCGGCTCATATCGCCCAGCGCAAGACCGCCAATAATAAACGTAGCCACTAAGATCAGTTTGATGCCCGTAAAGATATTCTGAATGATTGCGCCCAACGAGACGCGAATGGCATGGACCAGCGAAAAGAGCAAAATGACGATCAGCGCAGCCCAAAACGGATCGATCCAATCAAAGCATCGCGAAGCGTAGCCTCCGAAAGCCATGGCAGCCGAGGCGATAGGCGCCGAAAATCCGACGACCAGCGAGATCCATCCCGCAACAAACCCGACGGCTGGATGAAATGTCTTGGATAAAAGCTGGTATTCACCGCCGTTGCGTGGAGACATGGCCACGAGTTCGGCATACGAGACGGCCCCAAAAAAAGCGCAAATGCCACAAATAATCCAGGCAATTAAAACGGCCGGCGCAGACGGTGTTTCGGCGAGTACAAGTCCAGTCGTCGTAAACACACCCGTACCGACCATACTTGCAACGACGATCATCGTCGCTGAAAAACAGCCCATGACGCGCTTTGGTGAGCTTTCTCCAGATTTTGGAGAAGCATCCTCCATGATTGGCTCGACCTGTGATTCCATCCTTAACCCTGACTGCAGCACACAAAAAATGCTCATTCACATGAGCATAGATCTTGTATCACACCTTTTTTCTGCCCTCAAAGTTCGGACAATATACGATCGAAGCGTGGCACGGGCCTGCCAAAAACGATCAAAGGCAGCAGGCCGAAGAGAGCAAACGCACAATGTAGCGATGCATTCAAATTGAACAGCCCATTGTTTACTGTAAGATTAGCTAAAAACAGACAGATCAGGCATCAGTCTCGCTCACTACTAAACAGGTTCGCGCCGCCGCACGCCCTGCCAGGACTGAAACCTGATTCCCTGTCTGGGGAAGCGCTCAGCTTCCGCCGGCCAGTCACTAAAGAAGCGCCGCAGCGAGGAGATTCTTGATTCGCTGTGATAAGGACGCGCGTGCTGCCGGAAGATTGTCGATGATTTTAAGATTGGGAGCCCAAGAATCGGTGTCAGCTTTATTGGCTAGCCACCATCCAGTTTCGTTGCGGAGTTCCGTCGTGTCACAGTCTGATTTCAGCAAAACATAACGAGACTCAAAGCAGAGTCCTTTTCGAGCAAGCCAACTGCGCATATATTGCCATGCTTCATCGATTTCTTCACGCGTATCAAAGATCAAACCGAAGCGATGCGGTGCAAAAGCTGCCACTAATCGGCAGTCGTGCGACATCATCGAACGCGCCAACGTTTCGTCGAGCTTCCAGTTCGAAGGCTCCGACATATCGATAAGACGTTCAAGTGCTACATAAAGCGTTGTTGCCATTCAATCCCCTCCATGGAAATCACCATGTATCAACTGAAGTGCATCCTATCGCAGCCGGTTTTTTCTTCAAATTTTCAAGGTGAGACAGATTTGGGGAATATTTTGAAGCTTCGCCTATTGGCCTTTGGCCAATACGGCTTCGCGTTGCGGCCTATTGCATACGGCCGCAAATACCGTGGGTACAATTTGTTTTATACGTGCATGTATATGTGATAAATCGAAACAGAAGCGTTATGTGGGGCTTCTGACTTTGTATAAAGGGTAATATGAACCGCAATATTGTTTTCTGTATTTTTATTGTTTTAGGTCTTATGTTGAGTGCCTGCAGTAGTACGCCGAAGACACCTGAGCAAGAATATGCTGATTTTATAGGCGGTATCATTCGTACAGCCAGTGAGAATGGCAGTGCGTGTGCTAAAACTGAGGCATGGATAACGCGATTGATAGACAAGGAAGGCGTAAACTTTATTCAGACGATCAAAGAGCTTCTAAACAAAGGTTATGATCTTGATGACAATAGAGTCGTGTTTGAGCTTCTTCAAATGTCAGAAGAGACGTTTAAGCAGGGCGTACAACAACTCAATCAATGTGAATTCAGCGAAGCATTTAAAGAAAAAATGCGAGGGATGGAACGTCGGATAGAATTTGCTAAAAAAGTGCAGGGAGAACGGAATCCTGAAGGGCAGAACGATCAACTTGAATCTAATCGTGATGCTAAATCGCAGCATTGATAGGATTGATTAGGGCGTGTATGGAGTGATAACTGGAGCTTGTGTTGGGGGATGTAAGTTGGCGTGTGTTGGGGAGGTTATCGTATGAAGAAGTGTGCTTTGGTGTTGAGTTTGGTCGCAGCGGTATTGGGGATAACTGCATGTGGCAGTGATGCGTCGTCGACGTCAGCTGATGTAAAGATCTGCGAGCGTGGTAAAGGTTCAATCATCAATGACATTACGCAGCGTCAAGAAAACGACGGCAATGAAACGCATGCAAACGGCCATTGTCTAGCACATGAACAATGTGTCAAAGTATTTAATGATAAGCCAGAAACAGAGTATGCCTGTAGTTTATATGAAGAAGGCAAACTCGAGTGTGCCGGATCGATTATTAGTGTCGTCAGTGATCCGAACAACTGTGGCAAGTGTGGCAATCAGTGTGGCAGCAGTGCCAATTGTATAAATGGTCATTGTGTGCCCAAGTGTGGCAATGGTGTTTTGGACGAGGGCGAGCAGTGTGATGGGAATATGTCTATCACCATGGATTGTGGGCCCGAAAAATATTTTGAGTATGCCTCTTCGGGATGTCGAGCAGACTGTACGATGGATCAGAAGGTTGTTTGTCATGATCGCGGTGCAGTTTGCGGCAATGGTAAGCTAGAAAACGGAGAAGAGTGTGACGGTGTAAAAGTCGATTTAGATTACGAGTGTCCAGGCAACAAACGTTTGTATTATAGCGATGCCGACAAGGAGACGCGATGTACGAGTGATTGTAAGATTAATGCGGACGTTGTATGTCGAACGGATATGTGTGGTAATGGCGTACTGGATGATGGAGAAGAGTGTGATGGTGATCTTATCAGCGAGAATTATGCGTGTGGCGATGGTGAGTTGCTGAATTACGAAAACGCGGATAAGGCATTACGTTGTCAAGGATGTACGGTCATCAAAGATGCAGTATGCAAGCGGACTTGCGGTAATGGCAAATTAGATGAAGGCGAAGCGTGTGAAGGCAATTATTACGATAAATCGTATAGTTGTGGTGCAGGTAAAGTCTTTAATTATACAACAGCTGATGATACGCAGCGCTGTATCAATTGTAAGATTAATGACAGTGTTGTTTGTAAGGACATTCCTAGTGACTGTGGGAACAACGTGATCGATGGCAGCGAAGAATGTGATGGAACGGTTGTTTCAGAGAATGTTTGCGGAGAAGGTTTTAGGCTTAAGAGCACGTATAGCAAAGAGATGTGTACGGAACTTTGTACACTCAAGTCGGGTAATTGTATTTCGAGCAAAGCCGAGTGTTTGAACGGATATTTAGACGACGGAGAAGAGTGTGAAAAGGGAGGTATTGTAAGTAAAACGGCGTGCGGTGAAGGCATGGCACCCAACGTAACGCAGTTAGAGGATATGAGTCTTTGTAGCATGAGTTGTCTTTTGACTGACAAAGACGCGATCTGCCATGAAGAGAATGTCTGTGGTGATGGTTATGTCGATGAAGGTGAGTGGTGTGACTACACATTAGCCGAAGATGGTGTAACAAGAAATTATATTTATTCGCCTGAGTTGAATCCGAATTGTAAGATTCCCGAGATCAAATGGCCGTGGTTTGCGGATAGTGACGAGAATCAGAATTTGGCAGAAAAGTATTTTGCGCGTCCGGAGTGTAAAAAATATCGTAAGACAGACTGTTATCTAGATAATCCTGTTATGGGTGAGTATTGCCCATTAAAAGATGATTATTTATATATTCAAAGTGGCGTTAACGAGTGTCATGTGAGTGCGGAACGCACGGGGAATGAGATTATTGCTACGTTGACATTTACAGCAGAAGAAAAGTATCAAAATACTGATTTTTATGCTGTGATGTATTGTGATAATGATGACATCAGTGTTACTGATCTTGTAAGAGTAATTGATATAGAAAATAATAATAATCAAAATATGTCGGTTGTTCATTCAGGTCAAAAAAATACCATTACAGTTGATGTAAGCAAACTGAGTGAAGAAGGGGCATTTTATTGTTATGTAATACTTAAAGGACAGCCTGTAATGTATGACGAGGGAAGCTGGGATTGGGATGAAGAATTGGATCAGGCGATTCCGACATCGCGCAGTTTTACCTATATGTGCAAACCTTCTGGCGAACCTGTTTATGCTATAAATACGATGTTGAATCTTATTATGGGTGATTTAGGTTTTGTATCTAACTATTTTAGTTATGTGTCACGCGGGGAAGAGTAATATATTTGTTGGATTGTAAGTTTTGTCACTGCTGTCCCACAACATATTCTCATTAACTGTAACGAAATGCGCTCGTTACAGAATTTTATACTTTTCTTATTCTCATTCTGTCCTGCGGACGGCCCAAAGGGGCGTCGTATTGAGGATGCCCCTTTGGAATCCCGCATTCTTTTGAGAGCGTTTGACACATTTCTTCGTCACCTTCCTCAATCCTTTCGGTTACAGCCTTA
>JAZRWH010000104.1:0-4282 GCA_045599585.1 Myxococcota bacterium | reverse complement strand
GAGAATATGTTGTGGGACAGTATTGATATAAAATGAATAATAGGCGGCCATATGACCGCCTATTGTTTTTGATCAACGCGTTAACGATTACTATTGTATCGTTACGATATCTGATTCTTTCGCAGATAGATCAATCCAAGGCCAAGCAGTACTACTAAATTTTTTATCTATCCAGGGACGATATTGACCGGGGGTAAGATAAGGGCTGACAGTTCCGCCATTCTTTCCAAGGTTTTTGTTCAATCTCTCGCGAAGAAGCTCATTACCAACAAAGATATAACCATCTTTAACAACATAGTTCGTTACATCATTCTGAACACATGCTTCCTTGCAGGTATAGGGGGCTGTCGCATACACATGTGACAATTCGATATTGTTCTTGTCTTTAGTTGATAGAATGTTATTAAAATATGAGTTAACGATCTTTGAATTATTAATATTTATGAATGCATTGTTAATCGCCTTATTTGATGTTTCAAGAGAAACCGTATTTGCAATGGTGCTGCTATAAGTGCTATTTGCAAATGACGAATATACGTAGTAGCTCGTGGAGACGCCTGTAATGTCCGTTGTCGTGTCTGCATTTAGGTTTTCGATCTTGCTACCAGTGCCAACAACTACAAAAGTGGATGCATAATAACTATTAATCGATTCATTGCCAGTATCCGTAAGCGTGCATTTACTGGACAGATCAATATTACGAATCGTAGAAGCATTCGTTCTTGAAATGAAACCATTTATACTTCCAAAGCTTTGCAATGCTGAGGTATCGTTGAATGTTAATTGAACATGGAATTTTGAATTATTCAATTCCGAGTTTTTACCCAAATAACCAAGGACACCAGACAACATTGAATCTTGTTCATTCGTGTTGATAATGCTGTGTTGTTGGTTCATCGTCAATTTGATATTGGCATCGATATTGGAGAGTTTGACATTATCTCCGACGTAGCCGAACAGGCCGCCAACACGTGGAGCTTTTTTAAATGCATTGTATGTTTTGAAACTCAGATTGCCGTTAAAAGTGACGTTTTCAATTGTCGATCCATCCGAAACGTAGGCAATTAAACCGCCATAATTGAAGAACATTGGTTCGTTATGTTCGTCGTCAGTGTAGGCGATTTGGATGTTGTCAATGGTTGACGTAGCATGGACATCGTACATTTTGCCGGAGAATGAATCAACAAAACTGCTTAGAATGTAATAATAGTTAGTGGAAGTATAGCCCGTTGCAATGAGATCGACATTAAGATGGCAGATCGTTGCGTTTTCTGTAATACCAAATAGACTTGACGCTGTCGTTCCTTTAATGAGATTGGAACCGCCGTCAAAAATACCAGTAAAATGATTATTGAACGTTCCAAGAGCCCAGTTATTTTTCTTCCATGTTCCGAGATCAATGCTCGTCGTCAAATAATAGGCATTATGCCCTGAGCTAGATTTGAGCGACTCGGTTTCAGCACCTGTCGCTTCCCAGGTTTCGACAAGATTGACGAAATCTGTTGCCGAGTTAATGTTGATGGCACAGACGTTATGTTCCGGCAACCAAGTTTCATTGGCAGCGCATTGAGATTTGCAGAAAACAAATTCCTTGCATGTGGGGTCTTCGCAATCCGTTAAACCGTCGAGGTCGTTGTCGATGCCGTCTTTGCAAGTTTTCTCGCTTTCTTCTTTACAGTGGGCGAATGTTTTACATCCAGTATCGGCGCAGTCAACGAGACCATCGAGGTCATTGTCCTTGCCGTCTTTGCAGTTTGCTGACAAATCCTCACGACATACGGTCATTTTTTTGCAACTTGTATCCATACAGTCAATAAGGCCGTTGCCATCGTTGTCAAGTCCATCCGAACAGAGTTCTTCCGTATCTTCGGTCAATTTCGTGCAGACGCTCGAATCGTATTGACATCCAGAACAGGTAATCGTGCCCGTATAAGAAGCGCCAAGATATGTTGAGCAGTCGATGATAGCGTTGCCTTCACAGGCTTCACCTGGATCAATGTTGCCGTCACCACATTGGGGTTCACTGCAGTTCTTAGCCGGTGATGCCGCATTTCGTGGGGCAGGGGCTTTGGCTTCAAAATCGCTTACGTTGACATTGCTGTCTATGCAGCCGTCTTTCAAACGCCAGGCTGCTTTTGTGTTTGCTATGCTGGGCGCAGGCTTTTCGCCTTCAGCCCAGTTGGCGTTACCGTAGCCAATGGCGTCTACATAGCTTTCCGCGGATGGCTGTGATGAAGAAAGCTTGACGCTGTTGGGAACGAGGAAAATCTTGCCGTCTGTTTTGGATGTGCTAATCGGTTTGGAGCAGGTGTAGTCAACGGGAACGTTCAGCTTTCCACCGTTTGTGCCTTGAGAAAGTTCGATGAGGTAATAGCGGTTTGCAGGTAACGTAATTTCCGGTAGTGTGCAGACGTTGGCTATGGTTGTATTCTTGGCTGAACCATACTGAATGCTCCACCCCGATAACGTGACATCGTGAGTCTCGCGGTTGAACAATTCGATATATTTGCTGGAGAATGTCGCTCCGTTCGTGTTCCCGCCGCTATACAACTGGCTGATTACGACCGATGGCATCGGCATGCAGGTGCCGTTGGAGCAGATTTCATCAGCTCGACACGCGTTCCAGTGACCTTTCGGATCGCTCGCGTCTGCGATGCAAACCGATCGGTTGTCTGCACTGCAGGTTTTGTTGTCGCAGACTTTTTCGATGCAGGCACCGGCAGCGCATCCGTATTCACACGCTAGCAATTGACCGTCGGTATTCCATGACGCACCAACGCAAATACCTCCCGTCGTGCAGCCGTTCGTTTTGCAACCTGTACGTGTGACGCATTTATTATTAAATTCGTCAACCGCATCGACGAGGCAGTACTTATCACTTGAACACGGCTTGGCGAGGCTGCATTCCTGAACGCGAGGTGCTACGCAGATGTTGTTAAGACAGGACGTGTTACCATCGGTTCGATTAGCACAGTGTTTGTCCTCAACGCACTCGCAGTTGTCAATCTTACCAATGTTTTGTTCAAGGCACGTGGCCGGAACGCATTTGCCTTCGCTCGAACACGTCTCGTCAGCAGCGCACTTGCTCGTGTTCTTGAGTGTACATTCGACACATCCCGAGGTGTCAAATTGACATGCATTATCGCATTTGAGTGAGCCGGCTACGAAATCGAGACTGACGCCAGCACACGTAAAGCTGCCAACGTTTGCACCATCACACGACTCTCCCGCTTCGATCAAACCGTTGCCGCATTCGGCCTTAACGATTTTGCATGCTTCGATACCAATGCAGTCGGGATCGTCGCAATCCAAAAAGCCGTCGCCATCATTATCCTGTTTGTCAGTACAGGTCTCGACCGTATTCTCTTGGCAGAATGAAAAGCTTTTACATCCACTGTCAGCACAGTCGATCTTGCCGTTTTTATCGTTGTCTTCGCCGTCTTTGCACGCGGCTTCCGTGTTTTCTGCAGCTTCCGCTTCGTGACAGTTCGCAAAGGATTTACAGGCGTTTTCCTGACAATCAGTTAATCCGTTTTCATCATTGTCTATGCCGTCAGAACACGCGACTTCATTGTCCTCGAGAATTGGGGTTTTTGGGTCGTCGCAAAAACCGTCGACACAAGTGTACCCTGTCTGACAGGGGACTGTATCTTTCCAACCACCCATCATGCACACCTGCGGAACGCCTGTCTCAGAACAACGGTTGAAATCTTTCGTCATGTCGCATTTGTCAAGGCACTGGTTGTCGTAGCAAACTTGGTCTGATGTGCATTTTGTACAAGGGCCTTCCGGGGTTCGGCATTCATTGTTAACGCAAACCTGGTCCGATGTGCATTTTGTACATGGATCTTCAATTACGGGGCGCGGTTTGCACACGTTATTGACGCAAATCTCCTCCGACGTGCACTTCGCACATGGATCTCCTTTAGGAACACATTGATCTTCAACACACTGTTCCGTTTCTGTGCACTTCGCACAAGGGCTATCTTCGCTACTCGATTGGTTGTCTTCTGAACATGCTGATAAGCCTAGCGTTGATAACGCGATTACTGTCAGCCATAAATTCTGTTTTCGCATACGTTCCTCCGTAACAATTCTTACTTATCTTATCGCGAGTATCGCGAATCCATTGATGTGACCTTTGCTAGCGTCCAAAAAAGTTCGCAAAAACTCGGAATCCCGATTTAACGAACACTATACGCGATCTCTGGGTAGAGAACATGCATTAATGTAAGCACGCCCCTTCTGAGACCATTCTTCAATGGAATCGATGATGTACGAA
>JAZRWH010000103.1:0-48023 GCA_045599585.1 Myxococcota bacterium | reverse complement strand
GGGCGTCCGCGATACGACGCCCCTTTGGGCCGTCCGCAGGACAGAATGAGAATAAGAAAAGTATAAAATTCTGTAACGAGCACATTTCGTTACAGTTAATGAGAATATGTTGTGGGACAGCAGTGGAATGAAGTATAAGATTATCTAAAAATCGATTAAGTTAAATTCAAATGATCTGATAACTTAATGCGTGAGGTATTGAATTGTAAATATTGATATAAAAAACAATAGTAACTTTAAAATTGTTTAGAATTTGTAGCCAACTCTAATCCCTAGACCTGCAAGAGAAAGTATTGCGTCGTTTTGAATTATAGTTTTGTTGTAATCTTCCTTGGGGTTTGGATAAACTTCTTTATGATTGAAGGTAATATCAGTATGGAAAATAATACCTAAGATAAAATTGTTTTCAAAAACATGTTCGTAACCAATTTGGATAGGAATATAAATAAAATTCATAACACTGTCATCAAATAAAGTATCTTCATAACCAAAGTGTAGCGTTCCACCAAAACCTGCCATGACGTGAAATGCATTGGCGTCGTCTACAGGAATAGCCACTTTTAGCAACAGAGCTCCGTTAACGAGAGATGGAATACCGCCAGAAACCATCACAGCTGGTCCAACGAGTACTTTTGAGCCCCACAGATAGCCTGCTTCCAATTGGAATTGCCAGGCAAATGCATAAGTTTTTTTGTCATAATCATCGCCTCTTCCATTGAATAATTTATCGTCAATACGGCCAATTCCACCCACAAAGTCTGCTGTAATATAAGCTCCATCAAATCTTTGGGCTGAATCTTGTGCAGAGGCAATACAAGGAAATAGTGCGAGTAACATTGCAAAACTGAATACGAACATTGAAACGAATTTTTTCATAATAGCTCCCTTACGGTAATAAGTAATGATCATATCATATGATCATATCATCGATTGACAGAAGGGGATATTGCGACTTGTGTGCCAAGTTTGAATTCAAAATTATTTCTCTCAACCCGTTGTAAATAAAGGACTTTTTTGCGTATAGGATAAATCGTTTACCATGTTTTGTTTTTATATACGTTTGGATGGTAGAGGTTTTATCCAATTGGTTAAACCATTATCCAGTTAGTAATCAAAGGCTCGATTTGCTGCCAATTGATATCATTATATATATGTATTGTCCCAGCCCAAAAGATTCACCGACTGCAACGAACTGACTCAGGGAATGTATATGTATATGTGTTTTGTCCTGTAGACGCTCCTAACGGGCGCTTTTGCTCAGCCGTCCCTTGGGTAGGTAATTCCTTCTGTAGAATACTCAGCTACCAAGCTAGGGGCGCAGCAACAAAAAAAGCGCTTCTCGTTTGGAGAAGCGCTTTTGAAGAGACGATGCTAGTCGGCAGCGTCTTTAGTTTAGATTAGGTGCATTTCCAAGGTTGTCCTGAGACATTGCCCGTGATTGCACAGGAGCTTGGGCATGACGTGACTTTATGGAATTCGCCACCTGAGCAGATTTCTACGTCTTTGCCATTGCATCTCCATGAATTGTTAATACAAGTTCCACAGGTTGCATTGGTTTTACATGAGCCAGTGCAGGGCGTAGATGAAGTAATGAGTCCGTTTGTGCAAGTGACGATCGAGCCTTTGCCAGAGGTGTTGTCAATACAACTCGTGCCAGGATTGCATTGCGCGCAGAGCGAAGCAGTCAAGCAGGAATTGCTTAGTGGACATGCAGTTTCATTGCCCCAAGTTCCATTGGAAGAGCACGCTTTTATTTTCCCATTTGTACAGCTTTTAGAGTCTGGTGAACATTCGCCACAGTCTGTGCTGCTTGAGCAGATGCCTGTAGAGCAAGCCGATTCGGCACTCCAAGTCCCATTGGAAGCGCATGTTTTTGTTTTTCCGTTTGTACAGCTTTTAGTGCCAGGCGTACAGGCACCGCACTCGGTGCTACTTGAGCAAACGCCAGTAGAGCAAGCCGATTCAGTTCCCCAAGTCCCATTGGAAGCGCATGTTTTGGTTTTTCCGTTTGCACAGCTTTTAGTGCCAGGCGTACATGTGCCGCACTCGGTGCTACTTGAGCAAACGCCAGTAGAACAAGTCGATTCGGCACTCCAAGTTCCATTGGAAGAACATGTTTTAGTTTTTCCGTTTGCACAGCTTTTAGTGCCGGGCGTACAGGCACCGCACTCGGTGCTACTTGAGCAAACGCCAGTAGAACAAGCGGATTCAGTTCCCCAAGTTCCATTGGACGAACATGTTTTAGTTTTTCCGTTTGTACAGCTTTTAGTGCCAGGCGTACATGCGCCGCACTCGGTGCTACTTGAGCAAACGCCAGTAGAGCAAGCGGATTCGGTTCCCCAAGTACCTTTTGACGAACATGTTTTAGTTTTTCCGTTTGTACAGCTTTTAGTGCCGGGCGTACAGGTACCGCACTCAGTGCTACTTGAGCAGACGCCAGTAGAGCAATCGGATTCGGTTCCCCAAGTTCCTTTTGACGAACATGTTTTGATTTTTCCGTTTGTACAGCTTTTAGTGCTTGGCGTACAGGTACCGCACTCAGTGCTACTTGAGCAGACGCCAGTAGAACAAGCGGATTCGGAACCCCAAGTTCCATTGGATGAACATGTTTTGGTTTTTCCGTTTGAGCAGCTAGTTGTGTTAGGCGTGCATACGCCGCAAGTTGTGGAATTAGTGCAGACGGAGCTGTTAGGGCAAGCCGAAGCTGAACTCCATTTTCCGTTGGTGCATGTTTTAATTTTTCCGCTCGTACAGCTTGCAGCGCCGTTGTTGCAATCACCGCACGAAGCATCAGCGGTACAAGATGTTCCGCAGGCAGTTTCTTTCCAAACGCCATTGACGCACGTTGATCGGTATCCCTGACCGCTACGTTCTTCGCATTTAAATTCGCCGTTTTTGCATTCGCCGCATTTATTGCCATTGCAAGAGACGTTAGGACATTTCTCTTTTTCAAGTGCACCTTGATTACAAATACTCAGTTTTCCGACACTGTCTTCATCTGCGCAGGTCGTTCCTTCAGCGCAGCTTGCGCATCCTGTTTTATCTGTATTGCACGTTGAGGTTGCGCAATTGACGGGTTCCATCCAACGGCCGTTGCTGCAAACTTTAGTCGTAGCTTTTGCCCCATTTTGTCCTGGTGTGCAGACTGCAGTGCCATCGGTACATTCGCCGCATGTTGTGCCTGCGCACGATTTGCCGCCACATGATTTGGGTTCGGACCAAATACCGTTGAGACAGGTTTTAACGGCGTGTGTTCCTGTTTCGTTTGAGCATTGAGAGTCACCATCGGTGCAGTTACCACATTCTATTTCGTTGATACAGACTGCGTTTTTCGGACAATTGTCGCTTTCGACCCAGTGACCGTCTCTACACGTATATCGTTTGCCTACGCCGTCTATATTTTCGCATTTAACATCGTAATTTTTGCAATCACCGCATGAGGTAGTATCGGCACACGAAACGCTTAGACAATTCGTGCCTTCCTCTTGCCAATCGCCGTTTGAGTCACATTGTTTAATGACGCCGATAGACTGCTCGTCGTTAACGCACAGCGAGGCACCGAGGTCGCAGTTACGTTTAATGCAACTGTTTATGGACGGGTTACAGATCTCATCATCTTCGCAGTTTTTGTCTATCGTCCACTGGTCATTGACGCATTTTTCGACGGTTTTGCCATCGTTGGTGCATCGGCGATCACTTTCTTGGCACATACGTTTGACGCATTTGGGCGTAACGTTTCCGTCTTCACCGGTAATTTCGGCGCACTTTTGATTGCTTTCGGCACAGTTAGCGATTGAGTCCCATTTTCCGTTGCTACAGACTTGAATGGCTTCATGATTTGACCCGCATTGCATTTCTCCAGAATTGCAGGTTATCGGTGCACATTTTGTATCTTGGCAAAAGTATTTTGTACCGCTTTCGGTGAATGAATCGTTGCACGAAGTATAGGTATGACATTGGGCGTCGGCGCCACAGTAATCGTTGTCAGAGGCAGGGATGATGCATTTACCGAAGCAGCCGACTTGATTATCGGCGCATTCAGACATGCAATAACGTTTACCATTGTTGTCTGTGCGGCACGAAGGATACTCTGTCGGGCACGATTGGAATTTGAAAACGTCTTTGTTGATATCGATGCTGCAATCGTCTTTACTACATTGATTGCCGTTAATATCGTAGATGTAGTCGAAGCTTGAGGAGCCGTCTTCAGAGGCGCAAGGATCACCGAACTGCATAGGTTCGTCGATATTACAACCCGAAATAGCCAATGCAGCCGCTGTTAAGAGTACTATCGTGGATCGTTTGACTTTGTTTTTCATCGTCTAGAGTTCCATCGTAGAATTTGTTAAAAGCATGTTAGGTTATTCGTGAGATCAACGAACACATAACGAGAACATCGAATCATCAAACGCGTTTTGGACTGATGTAGGGCAAGCGATAGATTCGCTTGCTAAGATATAATATGTACTGTGATATTGATGATATTTTGGGGCAATAGCATCGTGGCCATAGGCGTTTGAACCCAAGTTAAATACTACAAGAATTCTGGTATGAGTTCAATGAATTTGGGGAATGTGTGGTAGGTCAGTGCGTGAAGTTACAGGGGGGGGAATTTGGGTTGTGCGGGCGTGGTATGGTTTTGTTATGTATGAATATAAACATATAAAAACGTTGTAGAATGAGTACGTAAGTTGAGGGGGTAGCGGCGTATTGCCGATTAAATTGGGTGATTCAGATGCATGCGAATATTTTGTCGAATGGTGTGTTGTTGTGTGTTTGTATCGAGGGGAGGCAATAGCCGCTCAGGGGGAGACTTCCCCCACCAGAGCACTCGCCATCATAGGCAGGTGTTCTGTGGAGGTGAAGAATAGATAATTTATATAAAAAATAATAAAATGTTGTTTGCGTGATCGTTACATTGCATATAAATGATAAAAGTGGTAGAAGGCGCGCCGTTTTTTTAGGCGCAAAACGGTCTTTTGAGGCCGTCAAGGGGCCTTTTATTTTGACTGCAAGATTAGGAGCAGACCATAGATGATAGATAAGACATATAATCCGACGGACGTTGAGAAGCGTTGGTATCCATTTTGGACAGAAAAAGGTTATTTTCATGCGGATGAACATTCGAAGAAACCGCCTTTTACGATTGTGATTCCGCCGCCCAACGTCACGGGCAAGCTTCACATGGGACATGCGCTTTTTGTTACGATCCAGGATTTGCTCACGCGATTTAAGCGTATGCAGGGTTTTGAAGCGCTTTGGCTTCCTGGAACGGATCACGCTGGTATTGCGACGCAGGTTATGGTTGAGCGTCAGCTTGCGAAAGAAGGCAAAACGCGTCTTGAGATAGGTCGCGAAGCGTTTTTGGAGCGCGTTTGGGCGTGGAAGCACGAAAAAGGTTCAAATATTATTGAGCAGCTCAAAATTTTGGGTGCTTCGTGCGACTGGGAACGAGAGCGTTTCACGATGGACGAAGGTCTTTCGCGTGCGGTTCGTGAAGTGTTTGTAAAACTTTACGAAGAAGGTTTGATTTATCGAGACGAGCGTCTGGTCAACTGGGATCCTGTTGCGCAGACGGTTTTGAGTGATCTTGAGATTGATCAGGAAGAAGAAGCCGGTCATTTATGGCATCTTCGTTACGATCTAGTTGATGGAAGTGGATCGATTGAGATTGGCACGACGCGTCCCGAAACGTTGTTTGGTGATACGGCTGTCGCGGTTCATCCGGATGATGAGCGTTACAAAGCGATTGTTGGCAAGAAGGTCAAGCTTCCGCTGACGGATCGTGAGATTCCGATCATTGCAGATCCCGAAGCAGCAGACATGGCGTTTGGTACGGGTGCGGTTAAGATCACGCCGGCGCACGATTTTAACGACTTCGAGACGGGCAAGCGCAATAAACTTGAGCGTATTCAGGTCATAGGAATTGATGCGCGCATGACGGCGAACTGTCCGGCAAAATATGTTGGCTTGACGCGAGAAGAGTGTCGCAAAGTTGTCATTGAAGATCTTACGGCGTCGGGCAATCTTGTTCGTGTTGAAGAGTACAAGCACATGCCTTCGCGTTCGCAGCGTTCGGGTGCGCTTGTTGAGCCGCTTTTGTTGCCGCAGTGGTGGGTGAACGCCAAAGTTTTGGCGAAACCGGCGATCGAAGCTGTTGAAAAAGGCGAGACGCGCATGACGCCGCGTCTTTGGGAGAAGACATTCTTTAACTGGATGAACAATATTCGCGACTGGTGTATTAGTCGCCAGCTTTGGTGGGGTCATCAGATTCCGGCGTGGTATTGCGAAGACTGCTGCAAAGGTCATATCCATTATATTCACAATGAAGGTCAGAAGGATCCGGATCTTCGTATTGATGCGCAGGCCAAACCGATTGTTGCCAAAGCCAAGCCTGAGAAATGTCCTGTTTGTGGTGGAACGCATTTGATTCAGGAACCTGATGTTCTCGATACGTGGTTTAGTTCTGGTTTGTGGCCGTTCTCGACGATGGGTTGGCCGGACAACACAGAAACGCTAAAGAAATTTTATCCGACGCAGGTCATGGAGACGGCGGCAGATATTATTTTCTTCTGGGTTGCCCGTATGATGATGTTTGGCATTCATTTTATGGGTGTTACGCCGTTTAAGGACATTTATTTCCATGCTCTGGTACGTGATAAGCAGGGCGTTAAGATGTCCAAAACGAAGGGCAACGTCATTGACCCGCTTCTTTTGATTTACGGTTGCAAGCCCGAATCGGTTCCTGAAGACGAAAAGAAAGCGTCCAAGCAGCTTTTTGATGACTATCCAGAAGGCATTGATCCTCAAGGTTCTGATGCGCTTCGTTTTTCGCTCACCATGCTTGCGGCGCAGGGCCGCGATGTTCGTTTGGACATCAAACGTATCGAAGGTTACCGCGCATTCCTCAACAAAGTATGGCAAGCAAGCCGCTTTGTATTAATGAATGTAGAAGGCGAAGAAGGCATCTACTCGAATATTACGAAAGATGGTTGCAAGGAGCCGTTTGAAGCGAAAGATCTTTCGATGGCTGATGCCTGGATTTTGGATCGTTTGAATCGCGTTGTGAAGACGGTTACGGATCAGATTGAAGCGTTTAACTTCAACGAAGCCGCGCAGTGCATTTATGATTTCTTGTGGAACGAGTATTGTGACTGGTACATCGAGCTTTCGAAGGTCGTTCTTTACAGCAAAGACGACTCGATGGCGGCGCAGCGCAAGACGACGCGTCTCGTGCTAGTTCATGTTCTTGAGACGATTGTTCGTCTACTTCACCCGTTTGCACCGTTTATCACCGAAGAGATTTGGCAGAATCTGCCCAAGACGTCTGATGCGCCTGAATCGATCATGATTGCGCCGTGGCCAGTGGTCAACGAAGCGCTTTTGAACGAATCGGAAGCGAACCGTACGCGTACGTTGATTGCGATTGTCAGTGCGATCCGCAACATCCGTGGCGAGGCGAATATTGCGCCGAGCAAATCCATTCCGCAGTTATTGGCTTTGAGCGATGATGCAGCGAAGCGTGAGATTGTGGAATCGATGTCAGCGTCGATCAAGCAGTTGAGCAAAGTCGAAGAGATCGTCATTGCGGGTTCGGATCATGCGAAACCGGCGCCTTGTGCGTTAGGTGTTGCTGATGGCATTGAGATTGTCATTCCGTTTGCTGATTTGATTGACATTGCAGCGGAACGCGACCGTCTTGACAAGCAGATTGCCAAAGTCAAGAAGGATCTTGAAGCGAGCGAACGCAAGCTGAATAATCCGAATTTCGTATCTCGAGCGAAGCCCGAAGTTGTTGCGACAGAGCAGGCGCGTGTTGAGACAAGCCGTAATGAGCTTGAAAAGCTTTCTAAAGCACGTGCACAGCTTGGATAATTCATTTTTCATAGCATAGGTAAAGCCTCAGGCGCTTCGGAGCTTGGGGCTTTTTTGTATGGTTGAGAGGTCGCCCGGCTATTCGCGATGCGAATACGCCGGGCGGTCTGCGCTTTTCGTGCGTTTTCGGCGCACTCAATACGCGCAGCCATATATGTTTGGGGGCGAGCGTTATTCAGGTTGGACGATTTAAGTGATAGGCATTATAAAGACGCGCCGTATGCCGTAGGCGAGGCGCGTCCGCGGCGCGTACTGAGCGGTAGCGAAGAGCGGCGCAATGTCCGGGCGTATGCCGTAGGCATAGCACGGCGAACAAAACTTTAACCTTATATAATAGATATATATGTATCCTGATTTACTTGAAATATTTGGCATAACGCTTCACGGCGTGATGTTTGAGCGCATTTTATGGCTGATTCTATCTGGAATGATGATTTGGGGCGTAGTGAATTCGTTTCAGATTTTGAAGCAGGGTCGCAAGATGGAAGGCGGCGTTCAGCTGATCATTGTGCTAGGGGTATTGCTTTGGTCTGGCACAAGATGCATTGGGACGTTTCAAGAAGGGTACGCGCTTTTGTTTAAGCAACCGATTGTGATTCATTCTTATGCGTTTTGCATTTTGCTTGGCATTATTGCGGGTGTATTTTCGGCGATGTGGATGGCGCCGATGCGGGGGATTGAGCGGTCGTGGATTGGCAAATTGGCCTTGTGGTGTGTACTCGTCGGCATGACGGGAGCGCGTTTGGCGTATGTCGTTGTAGAGCGTCAGTTTTTTATCGATTCATGCTTTAATCCGCAGCTTGTTGGTTTAGCAGAGCCGGACTGTCTAAGAGTATTTAATGTTTCGGAAGGCGGTTTGGTATTTTACGGCGGTGTAATTGCAGGCTTTATATGTTTATTTGCCGGTTATTATTATCAAAAGCGTCGTAATCCGAAATTCAATATTTTTGCGTTATCGGACACGTTAGCGCCGGCGTTAGCAGTATCGCATGGGTTTGGTCGTATCGGTTGTATTGCAGCGGGATGTTGTTGGGGAGCGATCACTCGAGGCGGTGGTGGTGTTGAGTATCCGAAGGGCTCATTTGCGTACGAAGCGCTTTTGCGGGATCCGAAGTGGCATGATTGGGTCTTGGAAGCGGGTCATACACCGGGGATGCATGCGACCCAATTGTATGAAGCGGGCGTAGAGTTTTTGCTGTTAGGCATTATTTTATATTGGGGCTATCGTCAAAATCTAAAGACAAAGGCATGGATGGCGGCATCCAGTGTAGAAAGTTCGGATACGGAATCAGCGTGTAAAACGGAAACCGTGACAGGCAAAGCAGAAGGGGAAAGCACCGACGGCGCATCGAAGTCAGAAGCTGGTGAGGGTGGTGTAGCGAAACCGGAGCGTAAGTCGTGGTTTGATGCAGAAGTATGTCGAGATATGCCCTTAAAGTACGGCCGAATATCTGCATTATGGCTGATCGGGTATGGTTTTAGCCGCATTGTAATCGAGTGCATGCGAGACGATGGGGAGCGCGGATATTACTTTGAGAGTGTGATAGAGCCGGTGAATTCGATCTTAAACGTGCCATTAGATCACGGCACGATCTTGACGACGAGTCAGGGAATAGGTTTAGGAATGATCGTGATAGGTTGTGTCTTTTATATTTTGTCAAATAAAAAGCGTACCTAAGCTTGAATTTGTGGTATAGCGTGAGAGAGACTTTGCGCCTTCAGCGCTTTACTTTCAGGGAAAGAAAAAATGGATTACTTTTCAAACCTGTTTCAATCGATGTTTAAATCTTCAGTGAACCGCTACAAGACGCGTGTTCAAGCTCAAGTAAAGCGTCAGACGGTAGGTCGAGTTCAAGCGAAGATGATGAAAGCGCAGGACAAGCTAGACCAAGCCGCGTACAGAGCGACGGACCGAGCGACAGGCCTAAACAAGGGTCAGGACATGGGATCGGATGGATTTGGTCATCGCCCGCAACAGCAGGGTGGCGCACCGGCGCGAGGCGGCGGCGGTGGCGGCGGCGGCAGAATGCAAGGTGGCGGCGGCTCTGCGAGTCAAGGCGGAGCGATGGTTCCTGCGAGTAACGTAGCAAAGAAACAACAGGGTTCAGCGAAGATGGGAAAAGGAAATAGAAACAAACGTCAGCAGGCGATGGCAGTGTCCTGTATGAGCTGCGGATCAGATCTTCAGGCAGGATGGGATATGTGTCCTTATTGCGGAACGCCTGTAGGCCAGGTTGGAGGCGGTGCACCAGCGCCACAGATAGGTATGGGCATGGGTATTCCAGCACCTGTAGGTGATACGGGTGAAAAGACGATGGCCATCAACATTGGAGATCTTGATAAAAAAGAGCAGCGATCTGTTGTTGGTTGGATTGTTGCGCAGAACGGCAATCACCGAGGTGAAGATTTCAGAATCTACGATGGTAAAAATATTTTAGGCACGGCCGCAGACTGCGATATCGTCATCACAGACCCTTATTTGTCAGCCAAACATGCGACGATTCGTCATGAAAACGGCAATTTCCAGGTCACTGACCTTGACTCCATGAATGGTACGTTTGTCAACCAAAAGCGTTGTACGAAGTCCGATCTCATTGACAATGATACGATTCGCTTGGGTCGTACGGAATTTAAGTTCAAATCATTGTTCTAAGGCACGTGCAAGGGGGGTTGACTATGGTTCCTCCCTGCAATATACTTAACCCGCTTTTTTGTATGCTCAAATACGAGGAGCATACAGCGAATTTACTTTGCTTTTCACTCAAGATCATGTGGAGCAGCGAGAATGTCTCATAAAAAACTCATCAGTTCGATAGCACTCACCATCGCCCTAGGACTTGGCCTTTCGGCTTGTGCTCCCGAAGAATACGGCGTGTGCTCAATCCCGAATACATCCAAATACCAGTCATCGTGCAACAGTACTGATGGAACGGCTCCGACGTGTGTTGTAGAGTACGTTTTTGACTGCGATTCACTCCTCTGTGGTAAGTACAATGGTGAAGGTCCTTATTGCACGTATCGTTGCGTACCTACGCCAGAACAGTGCAAAGCCGACGGCAACGATAACTGCGATTGCCCTGCCGGTAAAGACTGCGAATCGTCTTGTCCTGATGGCGGTACCTGCGTTGAATGGACGAAAGGTTCTTCCGCTTACTATTGCGTCAAACCTTCTGATGCCGTATCAAGCAGCTCCAACGACTAATAAAATGTAGGCTGTACCTCCTTTTCGATTGAAGATAATCGTACAGCTTATTACTAATACAAAACAAAAGCCCGCTTTTTAAGCGGGCTTTTGTTTTGTATTTAATTCGAATGATTAAGCTAAATTCGAACGATCAAGCTCAAAACTTGATCGTTTCGTTTATTTTTTGTCTTTTTCTTTCGTGAAATGAATGTTTATATTGGCATCTCTTCCGACGTAGGCGTCTCTCGATTTAGAGAAAGTCTTGGTGTCGAGGAAGTAGACGCGGACAGCATGTGTTCCCGTTGCGATCTCGTGTTTTTTGAGAGGCGATTTAGCAGAAACGAGTTTGCCGTCGATGTAAACTTGGGCGTCCGTCTCGGCTGTGACGGTAATGAAGCCTTTGAATGCGGTATCTTCTTTCTTTTTTTCTTCAGCTTTAACTTTTTGGGTTGAACCGAGATCTACGTACAGCGCCATCGTTTCGCCAGGATTGACAGAAATTTGGTAGGATTTTTCTTTATCGGCGGCAACGACACGAACTTTGTGGAGCTCGTTAGAACTGACTTCTACGCCTATGTCACTGAGGTACGAAGGAATCTCAGCATCGTCTAGCAGAACACGATGGGTTGCATAATTTGCGTAGATAATGAGTCTACCTGGCGCTCGATTCGCTTTGACTCTGATTTTTTGCAAATCGGGTGAGGAGATGGGTTTGGGTTCGGCGTATGCTGAAGCGCTGAGGGTTAGAATTGAGAGCGCTGTACCGGCAAGGATGAGTTTTTTTATTCTGTGCATGAGATACGGCATTGTAGTTGTCCTTTCATGTGGCTCAATTGCCAATGAATCTATTCTAACCAAATTTGTGCCAAAATTGATGTATTTCTGCGAGTTTTAAGGGTTAATTCAACGATTTTTGGCGAATAGGCAGCGTTGTGGGCGTGTGTGGTTGTACAGAGTGATGCGTTATCGATGTAAAATTGCATTTTAAGCGCAAGCCGAGGGGGTAGCGGCGTATCGTGCGGTCACGTCGCGGCGTGACCGCAAGCGATAGCCGCTCAGGGGGAGACTTCCCCCACAAAAAGCAGAAATAAAAAAGGTGTTTCGAAAACGCAACGGAAATACAACACCAGTATTGGTTTGCGAGTGCGTTGTCATAGCTTGGAACGTTGAAACAAATCGCTGTTTATCATAGAAAGGGCTGCGTCTGTGCAGGTTTTGCATGAGCGGAACTGTGCAGCATAAAAATTTGAATAAGAAAATTTATTCGAATTACGATGCTAAATTTTGAGGAGAAATAGAAATATGGCTAGATCTACAAAATATATTTTTGTAACGGGCGGCGTTATCAGTTCGCTCGGCAAGGGGATTTCGGCGGCTGCGATCGGTGCGCTTTTGGAACTTCGTGGTTTGAGTGTAAATTTTGTCAAACTTGATCCGTACATTAACGTTGACCCTGGAACGATGAATCCGTTGCAGCACGGTGAAGTGTATGTCACAGAAGATGGCGCGGAAACCGACATGGATCTTGGCCATTACGAGCGTTTTACGCATGCACAGACGCGTCAGGCAAACAACTGCACGGCAGGAAGAATTTATCATCGCGTCATCACAAAAGAGCGTCACGGAGATTATCTTGGTGGCACCGTTCAAGTTATTCCCCACATTACGGACGAAATTCAGTCTGTCTTTGTTGAAGGAACGAAAAATTGTGACGTGGCGATCATCGAAGTTGGCGGCACGGTAGGTGATATTGAGTCGCTGCCTTTTTTGGAGGCGATTCGTCAGTTCAAAGCGTTGCATTCGCGTGACGATGTTTTGAACATTCACGTGACATTGGTGCCCTATATTAAAGCGGCGGATGAGCTCAAAACAAAGCCATCGCAGCACTCTGTGGCTGCGCTTCGTCAGATCGGTATTCAGCCGGATATTTTGGTTTGTCGTGGTGAACGAGATCTTCCGGCGGACATTCGACGCAAGCTCGCGCTGTTTTGTAACGTGCCTGAGGATTGCATTTTTGGTGCGAAAGATATGCCGAGCATTTATATGATGCCGACGTATTTCCATGCACAGGGTGTCGATGATCGCATTACAGATCTCCTCAAGATCTGGTCACGCGAACCCGATACGACGCAGTGGGAACGCATTGTTGATATTATTAAAAATCCCAAAAAAGAAGTCGATATTGCGTTGGTTGGCAAGTATGTTAAGCTTAAAGAATCTTATAAGAGCTTAATCGAAGCATTGAACCACGGCGGGTATGCGAACGATGCACGCGTCAAACTTCACTATATTGATAGCGAAGAACTCGAGGGCATTTCGGATGCCGAAGTCGCAGAGATTCTCAAGCCGATGAAGGGCATTTTGGTGCCCGGCGGTTTCGGTGTGCGCGGTACAGAAGGTAAGATTCGAGCGATTCAGTATGCGCGAGAGCATGGCGTGCCGTTCTTTGGCATTTGTTTGGGTATGCAGATGGCGTTGGTTGAATTTGCGCGCCACGTGTGCGGTTGGAATGATGCATGTTCTTCGGAATTTGTTGAAAATTCCGAACATCCTGTTATTCATTTAATGGCTGAACAAGAAAAAATTCAGGATAAAGGCGGTACGATGCGTTTAGGTGCTTATCCGTGCCGACTTTCGGAGGATTCACGCGTTCGCAGCATTTATGGCAAGCGAGATATCAGCGAACGCCATCGTCATCGCTACGAAGTGAATAACGCGCTTCGCGAGCCTTTGGAGGCCGCAGGCGTTTCATTTTCGGGAACCTCGCCCGATGGTAAACTCGTGGAAATCTTTGAACTATCGAATCATCCGTGGTTCGTTGCAACGCAGTTCCATCCTGAGTATCAATCTAAACCGACAGCTGCTCACCCGCTGTTTGCCAGTTTTATTGCCGCAGCGATTGGAAAATAAATATGCGGTTTAGGCTTGGGGGGATGTGTCCCCCTGAGCTGCTATTGGCAAAGCCAATACGCAGCTACCCCCTCAAGCCTGCGGCGCGATGATTGCGTTTGACAATATGAACGTCACTGTGTGTGCGCTTTAAACCGCAGTAGATAAGAAGAATTTGAGTAAACGATCTATGTTGAAATATTTTTTTGCATTTACTCTAGCCTTACTTCCGATGACTGCTCACGCTCAGATCTTTGAAGGATACAGTGAGCCGAACGTGGAATCTTCTGAAACAGCGCAAGCTCTTGAAACTATTTGTAAGGTTCAGGCTGAGGTCTATCGGACGGCCGCGACCTACAGCGATAGTATTGCAGAAATAGATCGACATCGAGAGCGTCAGGAACGCGTGACGATAGAAATTGAACAGCAAAAAAAAGTCGATCCTGAGGGCGCTAAAACTCGCATGAAATCGAATGGTGAACTGTATTACGATTCTTTAATCCGTGAACCATCTGCATGCGCAAAACTCGATCAGCAACTTTCGACGCTCATTACTCAAAATGAGGCACAACTTAAAAAATCTGTCGAAGTGCTTGTTCGCAACTCAAAAAATATGAATGACGCTGATCGCGCTGACCTCGCTGCACAATTTCGCGACTGTACCGAGCGCTTGAAGACAAAAGAAGCGCAACACGTGCTTTATGCTTGCGTTTATCGACAAAAGAACACGCGAAATGTCCCGCTTTCTTATTCTGTTGAAAAAACGATGCGGAAACTTTACATGATTCAAGAGCCATTGTTAAACGCGTGGTTGGGAAACGTTGATTAGTTTGCCGATCATCATCACAACTCTCTTGAATTGAATAAAATACAATGATTTCTTTAGATGATATACTTGACTTCAGCTTTTGTGAAATATCGATTAAAGATATTTTAATAATTTTTGTCTGTATTATGGTTGCTGTCGTAGCAGACAAGTTGTCGCGCAGGTTGATTATCCGGATTGCGGAAAAACCTGGCAAACGAGCCCTGCTACGAACGATTATATCTGACTGTATTGCGCGACCACTGCATTGGTTTTTTTTAACGGTTGGTTGCAGTTTAGGCCTAGTGATTATGAAACCGCCATCTTGGGGCGGCGCAATTTGGAATGTTTTGGAGTTAGGCCTTAAAGGACTGAGTATTTGGTGCGTCGTTTGGTTTGGACTAAACGTGACGAGTCGTGTGACTGAGGTCATGAACGAACGCGCCAAAAAAACAGAAACAAAACTCGACGATACGCTTGTTCCAATTGCATCTGGTGCCGTTAAATTTTTGTTAATAGCGATTGGAATTCTCGTTATAGCCCAGAACATGGGTTACTCAATCTCGTCACTACTCGCTGGTCTTGGACTTGGTGGTGCGGCACTTGCGTTAGCTTCAAAAGATACTTTGGCCAACATGTTTGGTGCGCTTGTTGTATTTTTTGATAAGCCGTTTGAAATTGGTGATTGGGTTGAAATTAATGGTGTGGAAGGTGAAGTTGAGGAGATTCGTTTGCGCGTAACGTTGATCCGAACTTTTGATAATACGCTCGTCACGATGCCTAACTCGGTTTTGTCGAGCACCAACATCAACAATTGGGAGGCGCGTCGGTTTAGAAAATTAGATGCAGGTTTTGGCCTTTTGTATTCTACAAAAGCAGAACAAATCATACAGATTGTAGATAAAATTAAAGCGTACATTGCGGCGCATCCCGAGACGTTCGGGCCGAGTTATTACGTGAATTTTGATGGATTTGGTGAATCATCTTTCAATATTCGCGTTGAGGCTTTTACGCACAACGAGGGACGAGCGAAACACTTGGCAGATAAGCAGATGTTTATGCTGGAGATTGTACGAATTGTTGAAGAGGCAGGGACAGGATTTGCATTTCCGACGAGGACACTTGATGTTCCATCGAATGTGCCTATTAATGTAAGGATAGATCGATCATCCCAGGGAATGCCCGAGAAGTAATAAAAGTGGAGCAGATCGCGTATTTCATACAGAAATGATTTGCAAAAATGATCGAATAGTTTAACTTAAAAGTGCGGCGTGGGCCGTGACAATCAACATCCCCTCAACTGGGGCAACCACAACTATAAAGGAGTTAACGATGCAGATCGATATCAGCTTCCGTCACATGGAACCCTCCGACACCCTTAGGGATTACGCTGACGAAAAGATCCGTCGTGTCATTCGCAAGCATATTCGCGACGACTTTGATGCCCAGATTACACTTGGCGTCGAAAAATCTCGCCATATCGCGAGCCTCCACCTCGTTTACAAAGGCATCTCGGTCAAGTGCGAAGAAAGCAGCGATGATATGTACAAATCCATCGACCTTGCGCTCGATAAATTCGAACGCCAGATTCGTCGCTACAAAGACAAGATTCGCACGCACAAAGATCGCAATGGCGCAGCCAAAGTCATTGATGTCGCAGTCGTCGCCGTTCCCGATGAGGAGGATGTCGAAGATGTTGTGGATGTTGATGTTGTTGCACCTGCCGAAGAAAAAGCGGCGGATGTTGTTGCCCCCAAAATCATCAAACACGACAAACTTACTGTTGTAGAGATGAGCATTGATGATGCAGTCATGAAATTATCGTTGGAAAATCTCCCCGTTGTTGTATTCATCAACGAAGAGACGAAAGCGACGAGTGTTCTTTACAAACAAGAAGATGGCAACTGCGGAATCATCGCAATTGACTAATTGAGTTTAGTGTAGACATTAAAAAGGCCGAAGCCGTATGGTTCCGGCCTTTTTTCTTCGAGAGACGACAGAGGTAAATATGATTCGAGAGATTACAAAAGATGAAGCGATACTGAAGCTTAAAGCAGAGGTAGCTACAGCGGAAGATGCGTCGATTGCGGATGATTTAATGGACACATTGAAATCCAAAAAGGACGAGTGTGTAGGATTAGCCGCGAACATGATCGGAGTGAATAAAGCGATCATAGTTTATGTGAATAACGGCGTGTATGGCGAGATGTTCAACCCAGTGATTGAGGACAGATCGGGATCGCGAGAAGTAGAGGAGGGCTGTTTGTCACACGACACGACGCACAAAGCGGTGCGTTATCAGATGATAAAAGTGCGTTGGCAAGATCGCAATATGCAGAAGCACTCGAAAAAGTTCACGGGATGGACGGCGCAGATCATTCAGCATGAAATCGATCATCTGAATGGAATTTTGGTTTAAGCGGCAGCCCTGGCTCGTCTATGCGCATAGCGCATACGACTCGCGGAGCGGGCTACAGCGAGCTGTACGCCCGCGCGCCCGGCTATTGTGCATTGCGCAATACGCCGGGCGAAAAGCGAGAGGAAAAAAGTGCAGGAAAATGAAGTAAATAGCCAAAATGAGTTTAAAAAAAACCTAGCATGTGATACATAGGAACGGTGTGATTATGTGTGCAGTGCTGGGCAAAACGATCATACATTGAGAGCGCGGATAAGTCATATTTAAGGGGTACGTGAATGTATGCCTAATTTTGGTTGACTAAGTGTGTAGTTAAACTATAATACCGCGTGTTTTACTAGGTCCTAAAGTTGGTTTAGGACTTCAAGGCATTAATCAGAAAGAGAGGAGAAAAATGCCGACAATTAATCAGCTTGTAAGAAAAGGTCGTGAGCGCAAAACGTCGAAGACGAATTCGCCTGCGTTGAAAGGATGCCCGCAGCGTCGCGGCGTCTGTGTTCGTGTCAGCACGACGACGCCTAAAAAACCTAACTCGGCTCTTCGTAAAGTTGCTCGTGTTCGTTTAACGAACGGCATGGAAGTGTCCAGCTATATTCCTGGTGAAGGCCACAACCTTCAGGAACACAGCGTTGTTCTTATCCGTGGCGGTCGTGTCAAGGACTTGCCTGGTGTTCGTTATCACATCATCCGTGGTACGCTCGACTCGCTTGGCGTCAATGCCCGTCGCGCCGGTCGTTCCAAATACGGTGCAAAACGTCCTAAATAGTAAAAGGAGTACATTCAAATGCCTAGACGTCGTGAAGTCATTAAAAGAGAAGTTCTGCCCGATCCTCAGTACAATGATCGCCTCGTAGCCAAATGCATCAACGCCCTCATGATTGATGGCAAGAAGAGCACGGCCGAAGGAATCATGTATGCAGTTCTCGAGCTGATCGGTGAGAGAATGAAGAACAGCGATGAGAACAGCCTTGATATCTTCAAGAAAGCTGTTGACAATGCGCGTCCTTCTGTTGAGGTTAAGAGCCGTCGTGTTGGTGGTTCTACCTATCAGGTTCCTGTCGAAATTCGTGCTGACCGCCGTACAGCGCTTGCATTCCGCTGGTTGATTGGCAATGCCCGTAAACGTCCCGAAAACTCGATGGTTGAACGCTTTGCAGCTGAGCTTCTTGATGCCTACAATAACCGTGGCACCACGATTAAGAAGAAAGAAGACGTACATCGTATGGCAGAAGCGAATAAAGCTTTCGCCCATTATCGCTGGTAGTCCCTAATAGTTGGGGATGCTCTTAAACCTAAAGAACATTGGCACGAACTGATTATCCTGCGATGCGGTCGTGCGTTGAAAGTTGAGTAGTAAAGTGGGACGAGATGTAGACTTGCGCATGGTGCGCAACATCGGAATCATGGCGCATATTGACGCTGGTAAAACCACCACGTCAGAGCGTATTTTGTTTTTTACTGGCCGTACTCACCGTATCGGTGAAGTCCACGACGGTGCGGCCACCATGGACTGGATGGCCGAAGAACAGGAACGTGGTATCACAATTACAAGTGCTGCTACAGTTTGCTACTGGAACCATAACGGCCGCCATCGTATCAATATTATTGACACCCCGGGACACGTTGACTTCACTGTTGAAGTAGAGCGTTGCCTCCGCGTACTCGACGGTGCTGTTGCAGTTTTCTGCGCCGTTGGTGGCGTTCAGCCTCAGTCTGAAACCGTTTGGCGTCAGGCTGACAAATATCATGTGCCCCGCATTGCGTTCATCAACAAGATGGACCGTACTGGCGCAGACTTCAAAAATTGCCTTTCTATGATGGATGCTCGCCTGAGCGCGAACCCCGTCGCTGTTCAGCTTCCGATCGGTGCCGAAGAATCGTTCAAAGGTCTTGTTGACCTCGTTGAAAATAAAGCACTTTATTTCAACGCAGAAACGCTCGATACCGATGAAGGCGAAATCCCTGCAGACATGGTCGATGAAGTTGCTGAGTATCGTGAGAAACTCATCGAAAAAGCAGCCGACTTTGATGAAGAGATCATGGAAGCCTTCCTTGAAGGCGAAGACATCCCTGTCGAGAAAATCCGTGCTGCCCTCCGCAAAGGCACGATCGCCATGGGATTGACACCGGTTTTCTGCGGTTCCGCTTTCAAAAACAAAGGTGTTCAGCGTATGCTCGACGGCGTTGTGGAATACCTCCCCAGCCCGCTCGATATTCCTGGTCCGAAAGTTGCTTCTGCTGAGTTGTTCGCACGTCAGGAACGTGGCGATGGCGACATCAAAGAAGAAGAAAAACATGAGATGGCAGTTGGCGATAAAGAAAAATTCGCAGGTCTTGCCTTCAAACTCATGACCGATCCTTACGTTGGTCAGCTTACCTTCGTTCGTATCTACTCTGGTACGCTCGTCGCTGGTCAGTCGGTTGTCAATACGAATAGACACCGCAATGAACGTATTGGTCGTCTCCTTCGTATGCATGCCAACAAACGTGAAGAGATCAAAGAAGCACATACAGGCGAAATCGTCGCTGTTCTCGGCCTCAAAAACACGAGCACGGGTGACACGCTTTGCGAAGAAGGTCTTGATGTCGTTCTCGAAACGATGACATTCCCTGAGCCTGTTATCAACATGTCTATCGAACCTGAAACCCAGGATGACGTTGATAAACTTGGTCTTGCTCTCCAGAAACTTGCCTTTGAAGATCCTTCCTTCAAAGTTCATACAGATCAGGAAACAGGCCAGACGGTTATCGGTGGTATGGGTGAGCTTCACCTTGACATTATTGCTTCCCGTCTCAAACGAGAGTTCAAAGTCAATTGCCGCGTAGGTCAGCCTCAGGTTGCTTATCGCGAAACGATTACGAAGACCGGCGAATCCAATATGCTCTTCAAACGTCAGTCTGGTGGTCGTGGTCAGTATGGTCACGTCGTCATCACGCTCACGCCGGGTGAACCTGGTTCGGGTATTACGTTTGAGTCCAAGATCGTTGGTGGTGTCGTTCCCCGTGAGTACTGGGCAGCTGTAGAAAAAGGTGTCAGAAGTGCTACAGAAACAGGCGCCATGGCAGGATACCCTGTTGTTGACGTTCATGTTGACCTTATTGACGGTTCGTATCACGAAGTCGACTCCAACGAAATGGCCTTCCAGATCGCTGGCTCCATGGCATTCAAAGATGGACAGAAAAAGTGCGGTCCGCAACTTTTGGAACCCGTTTTTGATGTTGAGGTTGTTACGCCAGAGGTGTATATGGGTGATGTCATTGGTGACTTGAACAGCCGCCGTGGCCGTATCCAGGGTATGGAAGCTCGCCGTAACGATCAGGTTATCAAAGCATCTGTACCGCTTTCACAGATGTTTGGTTATGCTACGATCCTTCGTTCTATGACACAGGGTCGTGCAAGCTACACAATGCAGTTTAAATGTTATGAACCGCTTCCGGCAAACCTCTCCGCTGAGTTGGTCGAAAAGTACGGTCAGAAATCTAATTCATAAGCAGAACTTTGTTCTTTAAATGAGGAGACCCTAGCAATGGGTGACAGAATTCGTATCAAACTGAAAGCATATGATCACAGACTGCTTGATGCTTCAGTTCAGGAAATTATTAGTGCTGCACAGAGAACTGGTGCAAAAGTTGCCGGCCCGATTCCTCTTCCTACATCGGTCAGCCGTTTCACCGTTCTTCGTAGCCCCCACGTCGACAAAAAAAGCCGCGAGCAGTTCGAAATCAGAACGCACAAACGTCTGATTGACATTGAAACGAACGAGCAGACCGTCGATGCATTGATGAAATTGGATTTGTCCGCAGGCGTTGACATTAAAATTCGCCTTCGCGACTAATTAGAAGCGCAGAAGCATATTAGACAGTGTTTAGCTGCGAATTTAACGGAGAATAGACATGAAATTGGACTTGTACAACCTGACCAACGAAAAAATCGGTGAGGTCGAAGTGTCTGATGAGGTCTTCGGTGTTGAGGTTCGTCCTTATCTTTTTCACGAAATTGTGAAAATGCAGTTGGCCAACCGACGCCGTGGTACCCACAAAGGCAAAACCAGATCAGAAGTGAGTGGTGGCGGTAAAAAACCCTTCAAACAGAAAGGTACCGGTAACGCTCGCCAGGGTACAACCCGCGCTCCCCATATGGTCGGCGGTGGTTGGGCATTCGCAAAACGTAATCGTGATTACAGCTACTCGATTAACAAGAAAAAATGCCGTTCAGCCCTCTGTAGTGCACTCAGCATGGTCGCTGGTGAAGGCAAAATCAAAGTTGTTGATGCTTTCGATCTCAATGAGATCAAAACAAAAGCAGCTGTTAAAGCCCTCAATAGCTTGAACATGGATCGTGCTCTCGTCGTTGATTGCAAAGCCAACGATGATGAAAACAAAATCACAACACTCAATAATGAGAATCTTCGCTTGAGTGTCCGCAACCTCCAGAATTATAAATATCTCCGCCCCGAAGGCGTCAATGTTTATGATATTCTCCACTACGGTAGTGTTGTCGTGACTCGTGAAGGTCTTTCACGCTTGGAAGCGAGGTTAAAGTAATGAAACGTATTGAAGACGTAATCCGTCGTCCTATCATTAATGAAAAGTCGACTTTACTTCGCGAATCTGCAAACCAGTACGTTTTCGAAGTAGACCTCCGTGCCAATAAGAAGGAAATTGCTACGGCTGTTTCCACGCTTTTCGGTGTGAAAGTCGATGGTGTCAATACTTGCATTGTTCCTGGCAAAGACAAACGCTTTGGTCGTTATGTTGGTCGTCGCAACAAATGGAAAAAAGCTGTTGTTACGCTCGCCGACGGTGCAGTTATCGATTTCTTTGACAAAGCAGAAGACGCTGTTGACTCGGCGGAAGCCTAGTTTGGCTTATAACTCAAGGAAGGTGAAAAATGTCTCTGAAGAGTTTTAAACCGACATCGGCCAGCCGTCGTTTTATGACGGTTCTGACCAAAGAAGATGTCACAAAAGATCGTCCTGAAAAGAAACTTGTTACGAAATTGACCAAGACTGGTGGTCGTAACAACTATGGCCGCATCACATGTCGCCATCACGGTGGTGGTCACAAACAGCGCTATCGTGTTATCGATTTCAGACGTGATAAAGTTGGTGTTCCTGGACGCGTAGTCGCCATCGAATACGATCCTAATCGTACATGCCGCATCGCACTCGTTTGCTATGCTGATGGTGAAAAACGTTACATCCTTTGCCCGGATGGTCTCGAAGTTGGAATGCAGGTCGTTTCCAGCGCCCATGCTGATATTAAAGTCGGCAACAGCTTGAAACTTAAATACATCCCGCTTGGTACCGAAATCCACAACATTGAACTTCGCCCTGGTAAAGGCGGCCAGCTCGTTCGTAGTGCTGGTGTCGCTGCTCAGCTTATGGCTCGTGAAGATGGCTATGCTTTGGTTCGTCTTCCCTCTGGTGAGCTTCGCAAGATCCATGTTGAATGCCGTGCTTCGATCGGTAAAGTCGGTCTTAGCGAACACAGCAACGTTTCCCTCGGTAAAGCCGGTAGAACGCGTTGGTTGGGTATTCGTCCGTCAGTTCGTGGCGTTGTCATGAACCCTGTCGACCATCCTCATGGTGGTGGTGAAGGCCGTACAAGTGGTGGTCGTCATCCCGTTACACCTTGGGGTATTCCGACTAAGGGTAAGAAAACGCGTCATAATAAAGTCAGTAGTAAATTTATCGTCAAAAGACGCAGTAAATAGTTGAGGAGACTATTCAATGCCACGCTCAATTAAAAAAGGTCCTTTCGTTGATGATCATTTGATGAAAAAAGTCGAATCAAACGAAGGTACATCTAAAAAAGTCATTAAAACTTGGTCCCGTCGTAGCACTATCCTTCCTGAGATGGTTGGTATGACTTTCGCTGTTCATAATGGTAAGACCTTTGTTACAGTTTTCGTAACAGAGAATATGGTTGGTCATAAACTCGGTGAGTTCTCCTTGACGAGAACATTCCGTGGTCATGCTGCTGATCGTAAAGTTGCCAAGCGCTAGTACGCATATGGAGTAATAAGATGGGTAAGCCTTCTAAAAAGAACGAACACCATAGTGTTAATCGCGTTAGTGCGATGTCCGTGCGTCTTGCGCCTCGTAAAGCTAGAATCATTGTTGATATGATTCGCGGCAAAGGCGTTTACGACGCTTTGAGTACACTCCGCTTTACAGAAAAGCGTGGTGCTCAGATTATTGAAAAATTGATCGAATCCGCTCTGAGTAATATTGAAAGTGCGGGTAGCATGGATATTGATTCGTTGCTCGTTAGCCGTGCATGGGTCAATGAAGGTCCTACGCTTCGCCGCTTTATGCCGAGAGCTCAAGGTCGTGCGACGCGTATTCGTAAACGTACGTGCCACATTCATTTGGAACTTAACAACGCTGCCGGCGCTTCTAAAGCCGCTGCTCAGGAATAGTTTGGAGGTTCACCTTGGGACAGAAAAGTAATCCTACTGGTCTTCGTATTGGTGTAATTAAAACTTGGACCTCGAAATGGTACGAGGAAGGCAATTACGCTCAGTGGCTTAAAGAAGATCTCAGCATAAAGAAATTCATTAAGAACGAGTACTACAGCACCGGCATCAACAAAATTGAAGTTGAACGTGCTGCTAACAAAGTTAAAGTCAGCGTTTATACTTCCAAACCTGGCGTCATCATCGGCAAAAAAGGCAAAGATGTTGAGGAACTTAAAGCTAAGCTCCGCAAATTGACGGGCAGCGATGTTTTCCTCAACATCCAGGAACTCAGAAAAGCTGATATGGATGCCCAGCTCGTAGCTGAAAACGTTGCTCGCGATCTCGAACACCGCATTAGCTTCCGTCGTGCTATGAAAAAACGCGTTCAGACTGCTCTTAAACTCGGTGCGAAAGGTATCCGTGTTAACTGCTCTGGCCGTCTTGGCGGTGCCGAAATGAGCCGTATGGAATGGTATCGTGAAGGTCGTGTACCCCTTCACACACTCCGCGCTGATATCGATTACGGATTTGCTGAGGCCAAAACGGCTTACGGCATCATCGGTATTAAAGTTTGGATCTTTAAAGGCGAAATTCTTGGCGATCCGCTTCGCGTGAAAGCCTAATTGATAAATTGCTTTGACATTTAGTTAAAGTAGCGATATTAGTGTGCGCATTCAGACTCTGGAACACCAGAGTCTTTTTCGCGGAATCGCAATTTTAAAATAGCGTATAGGCATGCCTGTGCGTAGGAGCAGACAATGTTAAGTCCTAAAAAAGTTAAATGGAGAAAAGTTCAGAAAGGAACTATGAGAGGCATGGCCTATCGTGGTTCTGATGTGAGCTTCGGTGAGTTCGGCCTTATGGCGACAGAACCTGCAAGAATTACTGCTCGTCAGATCGAAGCTGCTCGTATTGCCATGACTCGTTATGCAAAACGTGGCGGTAACATTTGGATTCGCATTTTCCCGGATAAACCCGTAACACAGCATCCCGCTGAAGCGCGTATGGGTAAGGGAAAAGGTAACCCTGAATTTTGGGTTGCAGTAGTTCAGCCGGGTAGAGTTCTTTACGAGATGGATGGCGTTTCTGAGGACGTCGCTCGTGAAGCTTTCCGTCTTGCCTCTAATAAGTTGCCTTTGAAAACGAAATTTGTTTGTAGGGAGCGGATCTAATGAAAGCAGTAGAATTGAAGGATAAAAGCATCACGGAATTACAGTCGATGCTGGAGAAAAGTCGTCGTGACTACTTTAAACTTAAGATGAGTCATATGACTGGTCAGCTTGAGAAAGTTTCTGATTTGGCCAATCTCCGCAAAGATATCGCTAGACTGAAAACCGTGATTCGCGAGCGTGAATTGAGAGGATAACATGGAAAGTGTGAAACGTGGTAACCGTAAGACCCGCGTCGGTACGGTTGTAAGCGACAAAATGGAGAAAACAATCGTCGTTCTTGTAGAACGTCGTGTTCTTCATCCTGTCTATAAAAAGTATGTTAAAAGCCGTTCTAAATATATGGCGCAGGATAGTGAAAATACTGCCAGAATCGGCGATCACGTCTTAATTGAAGAAACACGTCCTATTTCTAAGAATAAATGCTGGCGTTTGAAAGAAGTTCTGCGTCGTGCACCTGTGCTGTAGGCAATATATATAAGGGGAATTAACAGTGATTCAAATGCAGTCTGTCCTCTCAGTTGCTGACAACTCGGGAGCGAAAAAAGTTCAGTGTTTCAAAGTTATTGGTGGCTCGAAACGAAAATTCGCCGGTATCGGTGATGTTATCGTTGTTTCTGTTAAAGATGCATTGCCTAACTCCAAAGTTAAAAAAGGTGATGTTCAGCATGCGGTTATCGTAAGAACTTCTAAAGAAATCGCTCGCAAAGATGGTAGCTATATCCGCTTTGACGAGAATGCTGCTGTTCTTATCGACGCTCAGAAAAATCCGATCGGAACGCGTATTTTTGGGCCTGTTGCTCGTGAACTTCGCGGCAAAGGTTATCTCAAAATTATCTCCCTCGCCCCCGAAGTTCTATAATTACGGAGTATGATATGAAGATCAAAAAAGGTGATGTTGTCATCATTCTTACGGGAAAAGAACGGGGTAACACAGGGCGTGTTCTTCGTGTAGATACAAAGAACAATCGCGTTTTCGTTGAAGGACGCAATATCGTTAAGCGCCATCAGCGTGCAAATGCCGTTGGTCAGGAAGCTGGCATTATCAGCAAAGAAGCTGGTATCCATGTTAGCAATGTCGCTCTCTATAGCGAAAAACTCCAGCGCGGCGTGCGTGTTTCCGCAAGATACGAAGGTAAAGATAATGCTCTCTATCTCACAAAAGATGAGGCATTGAAGAGTTTCAATGAGCCGGTTGCTCGCATTGCAAAAGTGCGTTACTGTGTTAAGACTGGCGAAGTGTTTAAGTAAGTCTTTTAGATAGGCAGGAGGAGTCAGTGACTCGGCTATTTGATCGCTATACAAACGAGGTTGTTCCCGCTCTTAAAAAAGAGTTCGGTTACAAAAACCCGATGGAAGTTCCTCGTATTGAGAAAGTTGTCCTCAACGTTGGTCTTGGAAAAGATGCCTCTGGTAATTCCAAACTGATTGAGGTTGTTTGCAATGAGATTGGTGCTATTACTGGTCAGAAACCCGTAATTACCAAAGCCAAAAAATCCATCGCTTCTTTTAAACTGCGCCAGGGTATGCCCATCGGTGTTATGGTTACGCTCCGTCGTGATCGTATGTTCGAATTCCTTGATCGTCTTATGAACATCGCTCTTCCCCGTGTCCGCGACTTCCGTGGCGTAAGCGATAAAGCATTCGATGGTAAAGGTAACTATACCCTCGGTATTAAAGAACACATCATCTTCCCCGAAGTACAGCTCGATAAAATCGAAAAAGTCTACGGTATGAATATCTGTGTTGTTACAAGTGCGCGTACTGATGAAGAGGCTCGCTCTCTCATTAAATTGTTAGGTATGCCTTTTAAGAAGTAGGAGGTACTCTGTGGCTCGTAAAGCTATGATTGAAAAGCAGCAGAAAAAACCGAAATTCTCGGTTCGTGCTTATACACGTTGCTCTGTCTGCGGACGTTCACATGCATATTTAAAGAAGTTTGGTCTCTGCCGTATTTGCTTCCGTATGCTCGCACTTAAAGGTGAGCTTCCCGGAGTTACAAAGGCCAGCTGGTAGGAATTTATAAGGATAACAAACTATGATGACAGATCCTATTGCGGATTTACTCACTAGAATCCGTAATGCCCAATTAGCAAAACACGATAAAGTTACTGTCAAAACATCTCGCTTACGCTCAGAAATCCTTCGTATCCTTAAAGAAGAAGGATATATCGCTGATTACAGTGTAACAGATGGTCCAATCGCGGTTGCTGAGGTTTCCTTGAAGTATTACAACAATGATCCCGTTATTCGTAATATTTCTCGCGAATCGAAGCCCGGCCGTCGAGTTTATGTCAAACATCACGCCATTCCTGATGTCCTTGGTGGATTAGGGCTTTGCATTGTCTCTACCTCCCATGGTGTTATGAGTGGTAAAGACGCTCGCGATCAGAAGCTTGGCGGCGAATTGATCTGCACAGTGTATTAATGTGGAGTGTGCCATGAGTAACGAAAATTTTAAACAATCCCGTATTGGCAAGGCTCCCGTTGTAATTCCTGCTGGTATCTCTGTTAAAATTGATGGTCGTAAAGTTTCTCTTAACGGACCTAAAGGTTCTGTTGAAAGAACATTCCATCCTAGTGTTGACATCAAACAAGAAGATGGAAAACTCGTCGTTGTCCTCAATCAGTTGGACAATGAAGGCCGCGCAATCAGCGGTCTGTGCCGTTCCTTGCTCCACAATATGGTCGAAGGTGTCAGCAACGGTTACGAACGTAAACTCGAGATCAATGGTACCGGTTATCGTGCCGAGATGAGAAGTAAAACTGAAATTCTCTTCAATCTTGGTTATAGCCATCCTATCGTTTATGAGCTCCCTGATTCTGTTTCTGCCGAAGTTACCAAAGATAACAAGATTATCCTTCGTAGCGCAGATAAAGAAGAAATTGGTAGAGCGGCTGCCAAAATCCGATCTTTCCGTAAACCCGAGCCCTACAAAGGCAAAGGTGTTAAGTATGCTGAAGAAGTTATCCAGCGTAAAGCTGGTAAGACTTCTGGCAAGTAAGACTGCGAGGAGTATAAACCAATGGTATGTAAAACTATTAAAAAGACTGAGCTCCGCGCGCGTCGTCAGAAGTCCGTTCGTTTGACCGTCCGTGGCTCAAATGATAGACCCCGCCTCAGCATTTTCAGAAGTGGTCGTCATATGTATTGCCAGGTCATTGATGACGTTTCTGGCACGACCCTTTGCGCTCTTTCTACGCTTAGCAAATCTGTTAAGGGCTTGATCGAAGGTAAAAAACCTGTCGAACAGGCTAAAATCCTCGGCGTTGAAATGGCCAAAGTTTGCAAAGACAAATCAATCTCGAAAGTCGCTTTCGACCGTAATGGTTTCATTTTCCACGGTCGCGTTGCTGCTGTTGCAGATGGCGCTCGAGAAGGTGGATTGGATTTCTAATTGCTTTTAGCCTCTGCTCTGCAGAGGCAATTATTAAGGAGATTAAGCGTGACAGCTGCTCGAGTTTCTAATGAGAGTGAACTGATCGAAAAGGTTGTCTTTATCAACCGTGTTGCTAAGGTTGTTAAAGGTGGCCGTCGTTTTAGTTTTGGTGCAATTGTAGTCGTTGGTGACGGCTGTGGCCATGTCGGTTATGCCCATGGTAAAGCTGGTGAAGTTCCTGAAGCAATCAGCAAAGGTACCGAACGCGCCAAGAGACTTATGACCAAGGTTTCTGTAATTGATGGCACCTTGCCGCACGAAGTCGTCGGTAAATATGGTGCATCTAAAGTTTATATGCGTCCCGCCGGTAAAGGCACTGGTGTTATCGCTGGTGGTGCCGTCCGTGCCGTCCTCGAAGCATGTGGCGTTGAAAACGTTCTTTCCCGTGCTTACGGCTCTACTAACCCCCATAACTTGGTTCGCGCAACAATCGATGGTTTGAAAAAACTTCAGAGCCGCGAAAGTTATATGGCCAAGCTTGGTAAAGCTGTTGACTAATTGGTGTAGTACAATGAGTAAGATTAAAGTTACACGCACGAAAAGCAGCATCTGCCGGGCTGATGCTCAGATTGAAACACTTAAACATCTCGGTTTGCGTAAAGTGAATCATTCTGTCGTTTTGGAAGATAATGCTGTCGTTCGCGGCATGATCAAAAAAGTTGAACATATGGTCAAGGTTTCGCCAGTCAACGACTAGCGGGAATATGAGGTTTAGAAATGATTAATTTAAGCAATCTTTCCCCTGCTCCTGGAAGCACGCATTCTAGAAAGCGTCTTGGTCGTGGTACAAGCAGTGGCCAGGGCAAAACTGCTGGTAAAGGTCAGAAAGGTCAGAATGCACGAGCCGGCGGTGGTGTTCGTGTTGGTTTCGAAGGCGGTCAGATGCCTTTGAGCCGTCGTTTGCCGAAACGTGGTTTCAAAAACATTTTCGCCAAAGAATATGCGGTCGTCAATGTTTCTGATCTCGATTGTTTCGATGATGGTTCTGTTGTCGATATCGTCGCTCTCCGCGATGCTCGCTTGGTTCGCGGTGCTGTTGACGGCGTCAAAATTCTCGGCAACGGCGAAATTAAGAAAAATTTGAAAGTCATTGTCGATGCTGTGAGCGCTTCTGCACGCGAAAAAATTGAGAAAGCAGGTGGCAGCATAGAGGTTTGTGGTGGCTAACGGATTTTCAAACATGTTTAAAATCCCCGAGTTGCGCAGTCGTATTTTCTTTACGCTTGCGCTTCTTGCGGTTTATCGCATTGGTTGCTTCATTACGACGCCCGGTGTTGATCGCGTGAAAATGAACTCCCTGTTCGCCGACTCCGGCCAGGGAGGCATGCTCTCGCTCTTCAATTTCTTCTCTGGTGGTGCGCTTGAGCAAATGTCTATCTTTGCTCTCGGCATTATGCCTTACATTAGTGCATCCATTATCTTTCAATTGTTGGGTGTTGTCGTCCCTGCCGTTGAACGTAAACAGAAAGAAGGCGATGCCGGTCGACGCGCAATTAACCAGTGGACTCGCTACCTTACTCTCGGTATCTCTGTTATCCAGGGTGGGCTCATGGCGATGCACCTCCAGAATCTTTCGAGTAGTGGAGATAATACTGGTCTTGTGACAATGGATAATCCCATGGGATTTATGCTGTTGACTATCCTTTCGCTCACTACTGGTGCTGTTTTCATTATGTGGCTTGGCGAGCAAATCAATGACCGCGGTATCGGCAACGGTATCTCCCTTGTCATCTTCGCTGGTATCGTCGCTCGCCTCCCTCACGCGCTGTATACTCTGTATGAACAAGCCATCGGTGACACAACTGGTACCGTTGGCCTGTCTATGTATCAGGTCCTTTTGCTCGCGTTGATCGTCGCTGTTACGGTCGCCTTCATCTGCTTCTTCGAAAAAGCGCAAAGGCGTATCCCTATCCAGCACGCTAAACGTATGGTTGGTCGTGAGGCTTTCTCTGGACAAGCTTCTTACCTCCCGCTCAAGCTCAATACCGCCGGCGTTATTCCTCCAATCTTTGCTAGCTCTATCCTCATGTTCCCTGCTACCATTGCAGGCATGTTCCCTGAAGTTGGCTGGTTGCAGAAAATGCACTCCGCTTTAATGCCCGGCGAATGGACTCATATTCTGTTTTATGTCCTTCTTATCGTCTTCTTCTGCTTCTTCTATACAGCGGTTGTTTTTAACCCCGTCGATGTCGCAGATAACCTTAAGAAGAATCAGGCTAGTGTACCGGGTATTCGTCCAGGTAAAATGACTGCCGATTATATCGATACCGCCCTCAGCCGCGTTACTGTCGTCGGCGCTATCTATATCTCCGCTGTTTGCGTTTTGCCCGAGATCCTTACTACCCGTTTTCAGGTACAGTTCTATTTCGGCGGTACTTCTCTTTTGATTGTTGTCGGTGTCGCTCTCGATACGGTTCGCCAAATTGAGGACCATCTCACAAATCGTCATTATGAGGGTTTCAACGGTCCGTCTGCTAGACCTCGCTTAAAGCGCGGCTAGTTATCTATAGTGGATAAATTATGAAGAAACGCGTTATTTTGTTGGGCCCCCCTGGCGCAGGTAAAGGGACCCAGGCTATGTCTTTGACAAAAGCTATGAATGTTCCTCATATCTCTACCGGTGATATGCTCCGAGATGCTCGCGCTAAAGGCACTGAGCTCGGCAAAAAAGCTGACGCTTATATGCAGAGCGGTTCACTCGTTCCCGATGATTTGGTTAATGGCATCGTTGTCGAACGCTTGGCTAATGAATCTAACGGGTATCTTCTCGATGGCTTCCCTCGCACTATTGCTCAGGCTGATGCCCTCGAAAATGCCGGTGAAGCCGTCGAAGCTGTTATCCTCATCGATGTTGAAGATAGCATCTTGATTAGCCGTATTACGGGCCGCCTTAGTTGCCCTAAATGCGGTAGCGTTTACCACAAAGTTAATATGCCCCCTTCCGTCGATGGCGTCTGCGATCACTGCGGAAATGCCCTCATACAGCGCGCTGATGATAACGAAGTTACCGTCCGTCAGCGTTTGGAAGCTTACCATAAACAAACTCAGCCTTTGGTCGATTACTACGAAAAACGTGGGTTGCTTACGCGCATCGATGGCGCTGCTCCGTTGGCCGATGGCTTCGAAGCAATCAAAAAAGCACTCGAGTTCTAGTCTAGATTCTCGTTTTGCCTTGATTTGATTCCTTCGGCATGATAAACATTAGATTTGTGACTGTGCTGATTTGGCACGCATAGAGTTATAAGGAGAGACGCGGATGAAAGTTCGACCGTCAGTTAAAAAAATTTGTGATAAATGTAAATTGATTCGCCGTCACGGTGTTGTTCGAGTGATTTGTGAAAATCCTCGCCACAAACAGCGTCAAGGCTAATTAGGAGGAACGCCTCATGGCACGTATTGCTGGTATTGATTTACCGCGCAAAAAACGTATGGAAATTGCTTTGACGAGCATCTATGGCATTGGCCGTACGCGCGCGAAACTTATTCTTGATGAAGCTAAAATTCCCTATGATCGTTGCAGTGACGATTTGACGGAAGCCGAAGTTCGTATTATCCGTGACGTTATCGAAGCTCATTACCAGGTTGAAGGTGATCTTCGCCGCGCCGTTCGTACGAATATTAAGCGTCTTATGGATCTGGGTTGCTATCGTGGTCTCCGCCACCGTAGAGGTCTTCCTTGCCGTGGTCAGCGTACAAAAACAAATGCGCGCACGAGAAAAGGTCCCAGCCGCGTTGTTCTCAAAAAGAAGTAAACTATTTGATTTAAAGAGGAAATACTGTGGCTAACGTTAAAGCAAAATCTGCTTCTCGTGTTGCTAAAAAACACGTAAAGAAAAATGTTGCGACGGGTGTTGCTCATATCCGTTCGACTTTTAATAATACTATCATCACAATTACCGATCCTAACGGTGAAGCCGTTTCTTGGTGCACCTGCGGTACGAAAGGTTTCAAAGGTTCCCGTAAATCTACGCCTTTCGCCGCTCAGGTAGCCGCCGATGATGCTGCCCATAAAGCTATGGATCACGGTATGCGTTCTATCGCCGTCTATGCTAAAGGTCCCGGTTCCGGCCGTGAAGCCGCTCTCCGCGCCCTCCAGGCTGCTGGCCTCAAAGTTACGCTCATCCGTGATGTCACCCCGATCCCCCACAACGGTTGCCGTCCTCCTAAACGTCGTCGTGTCTAGTTTGATGCGGTAGTTTGCTTCAATACGCCAGAAAAGTAGCTTTTCTGGCGGTTTGTTGTTTGTCTGCGTTTAAAGCGGTAATTACCATCTCTGTGTGCGGAGGAACGAATGCATCGAAATTGGACTGATCTCATTCGTCCTAAAAGAATTGAGATTGACACTGAAACTCGTACGGCGAATTATAGTCGTATCGACTGTGAACCGCTCGAACGCGGTTACGGTTCTACGATCGGTAACGCCCTCAGAAGAATTCTTCTCAGCTCTTTACAGGGCGCTGCTGTGACCGCTGTCAAAATTGACGGCGCGCTTCACGAATTTATGGCTCTACCCGATGTTAAGGAAGATGTCACGATCATTATCCTTAATATCAAAGAGCTCCTCATTAAATCTGACATCTCTGAGCCCGTGTGGCTTCATGTCGAGAAAGAAGGCCCCGGTTGCGTTTACGCTCGCGATATCAAAACAAATGATAAAGTCGAGATCTTAAACCCTGACCACGTCATCTGCACCCTCGGCGAAAATGGCAAGTTCGTCGCTGACTTGCAAGTGTCTACTGGAAAAGGCTATCGACGCGCTGAAGAAATGCGTTCTGAAGACCTTCCCATCGAAGCTATCCCCGTCGACGCTCTCTTTAGCCCCGTTACCCGCGTCAATTACACTGTCACTAACGCTCGCGTTGGTCAGCGTACTGACTACGATAAGCTCTCCCTCGAAATTTGGACCGATGGTAGCGTCTCCCCTGAAGATGCCCTCGCTTTCGCTGCCAAAATTCTTAAAGAACAGCTTACCATCTTCATCAATTTCGATGAAAATATCGTTCCTGTCGCAGTTGAAGAAATCACTGCTGAATCCAGTTCTAACGAATTCCTCGATCGCTCCGTCGGCGAACTCGAATTGAGCGTTCGCTCCGCTAATTGCTTGCAGAATGCCAATATTCGTTACATTGGTGAACTCGTTCAGAAAACTGAAGCCGATATGCTTAAAACTAAAAATTTCGGTAGAAAAAGTCTCCGCGAAATTAAAGATATCCTTCAGAGAATGGGTCTCACTCTCGGCATGAATGATGTTAATTGGGAACCCCCCGTGTAATTTCTACTCTAAGGAATCTAAACAATGAATCATCGCAAATCTGGCCGCCACTTCGGCCGTACTGCTGCTCACCGCAACGCTATGCTCGATACGCTCGCTACGCAGCTCCTCGATCATGAAGCTATTCAAACCACTGAAGCTAAAGCTAAAGAACTTCGTGGCGTCGTCGAAAAACTTATCACCCTAGCAAAACGTGGTGATATGGCCGCTCGCCGCCTCGCTGCCGCTCGCCTCAATCAGCGCGCCGTCGATCGCTCCAATCCCGCCGATTCAAAAAATCATAACGAAGTCCTTAACAAACTCTTCGATGATATCGCAAAACGTAACGCAAATCGCCCTGGCGGTTATACCCGTATCGTTAAACTCGGTGTCCGCCACGGCGATAATGCTCCTATGGCTCGCATCGAACTCGTTGAAAAAGCTCTTCCCGCAGCCGTTAAACCTGCTTTCCAGGCTTCTACCGCTGAATAATCGCTTTTCTGCGTAATCTTAAAAGCCGCTCTCGAGCGGCTTTTTTTCCTTCAGCCACTAAATACTTGCTTTTCTGCGTAATTAAAAGCCGCTCTCGATAAGCTTTTTCCATATCTTCACTCCTCTTCCTCTTTTAATAGTTCTCATTCCCTTATCACTTTCTGAATGTTAAAAAAAAAGCCGCTTTTGCGGCTTTTTTTTAGTTCTCCCCCCCTCTTCACAATTCACTTTGCGCTCTTGTGGGCGATTTTATCTACCTAAGTTTTCTCGCTATTTATCTATTTTTTCACTATTCGCATGCCGTTTTGCTGCTGTTACAGCCTTTGGGACAGTCATCTGTAATAAACGATTTGAGGTACTTATGTCGGCCATCCATCGTTTCATAGCAATCCGTTTCTACGAGATGATCCCCATCTTCGTCGTCTTCTTCACATTTAACGGTATGTTCTCCCCCTTTGCAAGTCTTTGCAGGGTTAATACACGCCGAATACGCTTTTCCGTCGACTTTAAGGACTTCACATACGTCTCCAGTGTCGCAGGATACACCTACCACTATCTTCGAATCTTCATCGCAGAATAACGCTGCGTAATCTCCAGCACAGGCTTCTTCATACGTTTTAGGATTGCATTGAACTGCCGGTTGGCATTGATGATCAGCATCACACAGTCCTTCGCCGTTATGGCATTCCACATAATTTTCTTCATACCAAAAACTCTTTTCGTCATTTTCGGACTTCACGCATACCATTTCCGATACCATCGCGTAGTTGTCCTCGTCAAAATTGCACATACCAAATGACGGCGATCCAGGAATACATTCGAGGCTGTCTGGAAAACAGCTTCCGTATCCCTGAATGATTTGACAGCTCATATCTATCCCTGTAACGGCACTTTCTTCGCTGCAATCGAGTTTGTGAATCGTTTGATCTTTAAGGCTTCCTGTATCAGATTCGCAATAAGTGAGTATGTTTTCGTCGCAAGAGTCTTTAAAAATATCGGCATTACACGTTTTTCCTTCGAGCCGATCGTCGGATGGATCATTTCCAGGAATTTGATTTTGGCAAGCGCTCTGACTGCACGCACCATCACACACGGTTTCAGTTTTCCATTTTCCGTCACTTCCACAGACAAGTAGTGTTTTGTTGTCTTTGTCACATTGCCGTGTGTTTGCTTCGCAATTGCTTGGCGTTGGGGCTTCTTTGCATGCATTGGCGTCACAGCCATATGTGCAAGTTTGGTCGATTTTCCACTGTGAGCCGTCCTGTGCGCAGCGTTCGACAGCCTGGCCATCGGCGGAACAGCGCAACGCATTTGCATCACAGGCGGCCGCAGATGTGCTCTTTTTATCATCCGAATCGTCCCCGCATCCGCAAAGCAAACAGGCTCCAACACATAACAGTGAATATTTCACGAGATCTAATTTCACAACAAGCTCCTTGCATGGGCGAAAAGAGAAATATTGTTTCGCGCCGAAGTTTTACTTCTAACGCATCGCGTATAAGCGCGGAGCGCCTTTATTGAATTTCGGAGCCAATAGTCAAGAGGCTAGAGAATATTATTTTGGTTTTGCTTCGCCTATTCGCCTGCGGCGAATAGGGCTTCGCTGCCGAGCTATTTGCTTCGCAAATACGCTCGGCATTTTACGTAAGTGAAAGGCATTTATACAATTTCACAGATGTTCTACGAAACTTTCGTAAAAACTCTGATAACTCAACATTAGCTTTGTTTAATCAATATATCGTATGAAAAAGACCTAAGATTACTGTTAATCACACGCGTAGCGAAGCCGAAGGCAAGCAGCTGGCGCACGCGCGAGCATGTTGACGGGATTACACTCGTACATATAAAAGGCGGCGTATTGGCCTTGCCAATAGCCGCCTGCGACGGACGTATGGCGTAAGCCATAGTCCGCGCTACCTAAAAACATAAATAATAATATTTTTCATCTTTGAAGCTTTATTTCGAGCCAAAATATAATAAAATCATACTTACGATGATTAATCCTAAATCGATCGCTTTTGCTCCAAGGTTCTTCTCTTTGAGTACAAGCGCAGCAAACGTAAAAGACACCAAAACACTTGCCCTTCGCACCATAGATACGACAGATATCATCGCACCATCCATACTTAACGCATATAAATATACAAAATCTGCTAAAGATAAAAAGAACGATATACCAACAATGCCCCAAGTCCACCGAAAAGGTTGTGTTTTACGATTCGGAAACCACAAAACAATGCCCATGAACCCCATTAAAAGCATTTGGTAAAAATTGTAATAAGTTTGGACTGCCATTCTGTCGAGCCCAAGCCCAATGACTGGCGACATCAAGTATTTGTCGTATAAACCAGCCGCAGCGCCAAACAAAACTGCAGCGCCTACGCAATAGATCCATCGATTATGTCCAAAAACAATGCCCTCCTTTTTACCGCTTCGACTCAGCAAATACAGCGATACAATCGCCGTTGAAACGCCAAGCCACTGAAGCAAATTTAGAGATTCATCGTATATAAAAATGGCGCCCAACAATACGATAACTGGACGAGTAGCCTGCATCGGACCAACCAACGACAGCGGTAAATGCTTGACACTGATATAACCGAAAAACCACGAAGCAAGTACGATCGCAGATTTAATAAAGATGTAACCCTGAATCGCCCAATCCGTTGAGGAAACGTACACAAGATGCGTAGGATCGATCTTATCCAATCGTGATAAAACTAAAAATGGAAGAAAAATTAAACTCGAGAACAGCGTATTCAAAAACAAGACGGGAATAACCGCATTATCTTTAACTGAACGCTTTTTAAAGATGTCGTAACAGCCTAAACAGGCTGCTGAAATAAACGCAAAAGATAACCACATTTTATATTGAATAATTCTGTGCTATACTATGAAAGACTTTTGGGATATACCCAGGTGGAGTTAAGATGACTAAGAATTTTGATCTGTTACCGCGCTGGCAAAGCGCTCCCATAGACTGTAAAACAAACGTCGAATGCAGCCTAAACAGCACTGCCTTCGTTTTTAAATTTTCTGTGGATGAAGCCGCAGAATGCTTCCGACTTGAACATCATCACGATGGCGATGAATGCTGGCAAGACAGTTGCGTCGAAGTCTTTTTACAATCGGGCTGGGATAATACGCAATACTTCAATTTTGAATGCAACGCAGGTGGCGCCATTTTGGGCGAATTAGGAACAAACCGCTACAACCGAGAACGATTCACAGAACAACAATACACACAAATCCATCGCATTGCTCATATTTATTCGTCAAACACTCGCTGTATTTGGTCGCTTGAGTTGCATGTTCCCTTCGAGTTTATTCATATCTCTCAACCTGCTTTGCTTTTAGGTAATCTCTACAAATGCGCATCTAAAGCAAAAAGTCCGCATTATCTCAGCGCATTTGCCGTTCCATCAACGACACCCGATTTCCACCGTCCAGAGGGCTTTCAACGAATCTTTTCTTAATTTTTAAGGTCACCATGAAATATTATACTTTTATCTTTATTATGGCTTCAATACTTCTCATGAGTTGTCAAAAATCCCCCGCCAATCTTCCCGAAGATTTAAACGCTGCAAAAGTCGAATCTACGACACCCCGTGACACAGAGACTTCCAACGATGACAATCAACTTCAAGGTCAAACGCACGCCATAAACAGCCCAATGGCGCGTAGTTTTGACGAATTTGGCCTCGACATTGATCAACTCAAACCAACGACTTTTTCCTTCAAACAGACTGATAAAAATGGTAGCTTTAGCTTAACTAAACCCGGAAATTTTAGATATTTTGTTATTAAAGAACCTAACTATAGCCTCAATGAACAGCAATTTGCAGATTACTGCCGCCAAGTCGCCGAACACGCTAAATCCATCGCAGATAACAACAGTTTGTTTGCTTATAATATCAATACCGGAGAAATTGGTAACAAATTAGATCCCATCCCACAAGCCATGCTTGATCAACCGTTTCAATTCACCTATCAGTTCAACAGTCAGGCTGTTTCTGTGTATATTGCATACAAAAACTATCAACCAGGCCTGCTTGCTAACGAAAATTCTGCAGTCAATGCAATCTATTTAGGAATCTTTGAAGAATTTACTGGAGATAATGATTAACCTCAAAGGCTTCGAAGATTAACAACCATAGACTTTTCTAGATCTACATAATTATGTAAGGAAGGTTTTCGTGAAAACGCATTATTTTAATAAATTTGCCCTCGTTCTGTGTGGCATATTATCAGCGTCTTGCTCAAAAACAAATTCCGATACGGCAAATCAACAGACAAACCCAACCGTTGAAGGACAAACTGAATTGGCAACATCCCTTGACCAACCTACAACGGCTCCAAACGCTGAACGCAGAGGAATGATGCCACCTCCTTTCGAAATGAACAGCTACAAACGTGACATTCTCGAAATTTGTGACAATGGCAAAGATGATGACAACGATGGAAAATCTGATTGTGAGGATCTCAAATGCATCGCAAATGTCAGTTGTATTGCTACTACTATTCCAACAATTGACGATTCAGCTTGTACAGTGGTCGATTTAGCCAAAGCCTCCAACTACGTTGTTAAAAAAGCTAAAAAGGACGAGAAAGAACGCATTAAAATTAAAGTCACTGAAAACAACCCTAAATGCATCCACCTAAAAGGATCTTACAACGGTCGTGTAGATATTCAGGCTGCTAACGATCAAAATATCGATCTGATACTTGATAATATAAAAATAACAACGTCTAGCAACGCCAATGGAACACTTAAACTTAACACGGCCAATAAAGATAAAGGAAATCACTTTGTCGTAAAACTCGTAGGCGAAAATATCATCGAAGGTGGCACTGACTCGAACAGCAACAAAGTCTTCTCATGCGATGCAAATCTTGATATCATCGGTGAAGGTAAACTTACTGTAATCTCTAAATATAAGACTGCTATTGAAGTTGACGATGTTCTGCATGTTTGGCACGGCTCTCTTGACGCAAAAATCGAGCGTTCAGGCGACGTCAACGAAAAAGCAACAGCCATCAAAACAACCCATGGTTATATTCAATCTGGCGGTAGCGTTGTTATTAATGCACACGATAATATAACAAACTTTGAAGCACGTGGTCTTAAAGTTGATGGCAGCGAAAGTGCCTACGGCGCAGGTAAAGGCAGTATAATTATTACCGGTGGCACATTAACAGTTGACTCAGACGGTAAAGCTGTTTCAGCAAGCTGGTCACTCGCTGAAGACGCTAAGACCAAAGAAACACACGACGATCCCTATCCGGATGTCACAATCACAGGCGGAAAAGTTTCTGTTCATACCTATAGCTCGCCTCGCGAATCACGTAGAATGGGCATGCCTCCCTGGATGGACAAAGAAAAGTTCAAACAAGAGCTTCTTACAATGGATACTACTTTTATGCCGCCAGAATTCAAAGAAATGGCGGACAAAGTAAAAAAAGGCGAAGATCCATTTGACGATATGGAAACTCAAAATAGTGAAGACAACTCTATCAGTCCTGAAGGCATTGAGGCCAAAGGCCATATGTTTATCACAGGCGGCGAAATAATTGCCCTTGCAACCGACGATGCCATAAATATCGGCGGCACACTCTCAGTCTCTGGTGGCACAATCTACGCCTATTCTACAGATAATGACGGCATTGATTCCAATAGCAAAATTGAAATCAATGGAGGTACGATCGTTGCTTTTGGTGCAACCGAACCCGAATGCGGCTTCGATGCTGACTTTGAGTCTAATGTATCCTACACTGGAGGTACAGTCGTTGCCATAGGCGGAGGCAACACAAATCCAGGCATCGTTACAGGCACAAGTTCATTCATTCAATTCGATCTTATTGAATCACCTCGCAAGCGCCCCGGTGGGCCTGGTATGCACGGGCCCGGTGGGCCTGGTATGCACGGGCCTGGCATGGGCCCAGGACACCGAGAAAAAACGATCTCTAAACTTGCAGGAAAAACGATTGCCGTCACGCCTAAAGACTCTCATTCGGCGATTGCAGCCGTTAAAGTGCCCGAAGGATTTACAGGCGGTGGAAATATCCTGGTCATGAGTGAACAAATTACAAAAGATTCGGATTATCAAATCTACATGAATGCCGCCATAGATGGAAATAATCAATGGTTTAACGATACTCTATTACAATCCAAAGCTACTATTTCTGGATCAGAGCCCAAAGATGCAAAAGGTGGCATTGCAACGAAAAGCCATATGCCTCCTGGCCCAGGAATGATGGGAGGACCGCGTGATATGCATAATCCTCCTGATCAACCTGCCCAAGAGGAACACAAATAATATTTAAAACCAGAAACACCCTAAAGCCGGCATTTTACTTTTGTCGGCTTTGTTATTTTTAAGATATATCATTTTGATGATGACATTATAAAAAGGGGAAAGCCTTCCCCTGAGCGGCTATTTGCATGCAAATACGCCGCTACCCCTTCGAGCCTTCGGCTTAATAACAATAGTTGTAAAAAAAAGACCGCATTTAGCGGTCTTAATGAGTACTAACCTGCGGGCCAAATAAACTCACGGCCAGCAAGCAAATGAACATGCAGATGCGGCACCGTCTGACCAGCGTCTTTACCCGTATTGATGACGCAACGGTATCCATTCTCAGCAAACCCAAGTTCTTTGGCTAATTTAGAAGCGCGAACTAAGAGTTTGCCAGCAATCACAGCATCGTCGTCCGTAAGCTCATTCAGGCTGTCAAGCGGTGCTTTAGGGATAATCAAAATATGTACCGGAGCTGCCGGTGCAATATCGCGAAAAGCATAGATCTCGTCGTCCTCATAAACTTTTGATGAAGGAATCTCACCACGAATGATCTTTTTAAAGAGGTTGTCGTTTTGACTCATGCGAACTCCTTTTTGAGATGCTGACAGGAAACCAGCCAGTTGAGAATGAAAATCCACTTCGCTTTTGAAACATCTTGAAAATTTATTCGAGATAAACCCAAAATGCATCAATGCACATTTTCGATTATATTTAGCGCCAAAGACTCTTTTTCGAAAGAGTTTTCGACGCTAAGAATGTTTTTTTATACTATATTTAACATTAAAGTTATTTATAGGATTTTAAAAGATCAATCAGGACATCGGCAACCATCTGAATGGTCTTAACTTCTGCACGTTCTTTTGGAGAATGCGGCGAAACAACCGTAGGTCCAAAGGAAACCATATCCATATCGTGGATTTTATCACCGATAAGTCCGCACTCAAGACCTGCATGAATAATGTTAATTACCGGTTTGTGGCCAAAACGCGCTTCGTACGTGTCAATACAACGTTTAACGAGTTCAGAATCCATTTTGGGCTGCCAACTCGGATAACCTTCATTTGACTTTGCAACACCGCCCGCCATACGAACGCAAGCTTCAATGCGAGCCGTAATGGCATCAAGTTTGGAACGAACGCTCGAACGCTGACTCGAAAGAAGATGGAGCATATCATCTTTAATGCTGCAGCTTGCGAGATTGTCAGAAGTTTCAACAAGGCCCTTAACATCCTGACTCATCGCCTGAATTCCGTGCGGATAAACAATGAGGAGATCAGCAACTTTACGAAGTGATTCGTTGCTATAAACACCGCGCGTCAAATCTGCAACGGTCGCTGAAACAGAGACACCTGCATCTGTTTTGGCGTATTCGATCGCAAACATTTTTGCCATTTCATTGATCTTTGCGACGACTTTATCGCAATCGAGCGCCGGCACTGAAACAGCAAAAGAGGCATCACGAGGGATAGCATTGTGTGCAGAGCCACCTTTTATATCCACAAGGCGCGCATCCGAAGAGATAGAAAGGATTGCAGAGATCAAACGCGTCGAAAGTTTGATTGCACTCGCGCGACCACAGTCAATTTCACATCCCGAATGTCCGCCAAGAAGTCCGGAAACATGAACGCTAACCATACGATGCCCTGCAGGCGCTGCTTCTTTTACGAGCGCAAGCGTCGAAACCGTTTCACGACCACCCGCACATCCAATCGTAAAGATGCCTTCGTCTTCGCTATCGAGGTTCATCAGAATACGGCCTTTAAGCTGCTCAGCTTTAAGTGCCGTCGCACCCGTCATGCCTGTTTCTTCATCGCTCGTTACGAGAATTTCAAGCTCAGGGTGTGCGATCGATTTATCTTCAGCCATCGCCAAAGCCATAGCGACACCGAGGCCGTCGTCAGCACCAAGTGAAGTTTTATTAGCATGCATCCAACCATCTTCAATGATAACCTCGATAGGATCTGTATCGAAATTGTGATTTGAATCAGGCGTTTTTTCGCAAACCATATCCATATGTCCCTGCAAAATGACAATTGGACCATTTTCGTAGCCTTCTGTCGCAGGAACATGAATAATAACGTTATTTGCATCATCACGTTCTACGGCAAAACCGTCCGCTTTGGCACGGTCAACGAGCCATGCTGCAATTTTATCTTCATGTTTTGACTGACGCGGAACCAACGACATTGCTTTAAAAATGTCTAAAATACGATCACTAACTTCCATAAAGTCTCCTTTTTACAGCATCCTCTGATGCATAGAATATAAAACTTCAAGCTTAACACTTGAGATATAATTCAAATTCTGATATATATAATAACTTATATATTCATTTAAACAGCATCTTTCATTTGATTAAAATGAGGGGGAAGTCTCCCCCTGAGCGGCTATTTGCAAGCAAATACGCCGCTACCCCTTCGAGCCAACTATTGTTTCAACGAAATCAAGGGTAATAGCGTACGACAGCCCTTAAAAATCATTAAGGCAATTTGATATGTTGAAGCTGCGGTACCCCTGATTCGTCAACACCAGAATTTTCCTTTGCTTTACTCGCTTCGTACGCATTCAACATTTCTTCGAGCTGCTTCAGAACCTCTTCATCCAGCGGCTCGTTGTCATGCTGAACAATATCATTTTGATTTGCGATCTCGACTTCTTCGGGCGTGAGACCAACCAAGCTTCTTCGCTCAAGCACCTTTTTAAGTACAGGCAAAGCTTTTGCTCGATAGGCTTCTATACTTTCTCGCGTTTCACGTTCATCTTCGGCAAAAGAAAAAGCGCTTTTATAGAAAAATATGTACGCATTGTTTTTAAATGCAGCAACAACTTCAACTTCTTGACCGGGTTTAGGACGAACAATGCGTTTATCAAGTGTAGGTACAACCGCATTACCATCTAAGAATTCTTCACGAATCTCTCTTTTAACGGTGTATCGATTCCTAATTTTGTTAAATTCAACGACTTGGTACGGAAAGAATTTTTCGAGGAAGTCTCTGACCTGTGCCGATGTCATTTTAACAGAAAACTTACAGAAACGGATGCCATCACAATCGATGCCGACGCGCTTCTTAGGCACAGGTACACCAAAAACTAAATTCGCCTCAGCTTCCCAGACGCCATCAGGACCAATCGCAGGTGGAAGCGTATTTTCGACCTCAATCTTAGGAGGTTCACTTAATTGGCTTTCTTCAATAGGAGCCTCTTCAACAGGCTGTATCGCTTCTTCTTTAGGCGCTCGATTACAGGCACATAAAAAAGCAGTAGAAGAGAGCAATACAGCTAAAAGCACGGAACTAAGTCTCATTTATTATCTCCTTGAACGAACACCATTAGTTCAAACAGTCGAATTGATTTTGCACGTCAGCGTTGATTTGACAACACTTTTCGTATTTAGGATGAAAACTTATCGACGCGATTTGAGCGTGAACAACGGCCTAGAACCCTCCCAAATCGAGTTTTTGCAAACAAGAAAAGGCTGTGATCAACACAGCCTTTATAAAACGAAAATCTAATATTTGCAGCGCACCGAGGGGGTAGCGGCGTATTGGCAAAGCCAATAGCCGCTCAGGGGGAGACCTCCCCCAACCTCACCAAGAAAAGAAATTACTTCGTGACGAGATCGTAGGTCTGCTGAGCGATAGCAAGTTCTTCGTTTGTCGGAACGATCCAAACTTCAACTTTAGATTTATCCGTCGAAATTTTACGTTCTTTGCCATGGCAATCATTCGCTTCGAGGTCGATATCAACGCCGAGGAGCTGGAGTTTTTTGCAGACTTCAGCACGAACATAAGGCGAATTTTCGCCGATGCCTGCGGTGAAGACAATTGCGTCTACGTGACCGAGGACCATTGCATAGGAACCAATGTATTTAAGGATACGATAGTTGAAAACGTCCATCGCACGTTTGGCAGCTACATTGCCTTCAGCGACGGCATCTTCGAGAACGCGGCAGTCATTGGAAATTTCGGATAGGCCGAGGAGACCCGACTTTTTATTAATGAGGTTATCGAGTTCGTCAGCGTTCATGCCTTTGGTGCGACCGAGGTACGTGAGAACGGCAGGGTCAATATCGCCGCAGCGTGTCCCCATGACGAGACCTTCGAGCGGGGTGAGACCCATGGAGGTATCGACAGATTTGCCGCCCTGAACCGCGGTAATGGAGGAACCGCTACCGAGGTGGCAGGAGATGATGTTGAGGTCTTTGACGTCTTTGCCCATGAGTTTGGCAAGACGATTAGAGACGAACATGTGAGAGGTACCGTGAGCGCCGTAACGACGAATGTGGTCTTCCGTGTAGAATTTGTAAGGAATACCGTAGAGATAAGCGTATTCGGGGATCGTCTGATGGAACGAGGTGTCGAAAACGCAAACGTTAGGAACGCCGGGAAGGAGGTCTTTGGCAACGTTCAAACCGATGACGTGAGCGGGAACGTGGAGAGGATCGAGCGGATAAACAGCTTCAATTTCGGCAATGATGCTGTCGTCAACGAGACAGGTTTTGGTAAGTTTTTCACCGCCATGAACGACGCGGTGACCGACGGCTTTGATTTCGTCGAGGGATTTAATTGTGCCATCGAGGAGAAGATCGAAGACGCGTTTGAGACCATCTTTATGGGTCGGAAAAACTTCGTCAGTGATTTCGACTTTTTTGCCGTCAGCTGTTTTGTGTTTGAGGATACCGACTTCTTCGCCGATACGTTCGACATTGCCTTTGGCAATGACATCGCCAGCAGGCATTTCGAGGAGCTGATACTTAACGGTCGAGGAACCACAGTTAATAACGAGAAGTTTCATTGAATAACCTTCCTAAATGTTAGAGTTATGAATTGATTAGACATGAACGTCTAATCGTTAATATTATTATTTGACTTATGGGATTTTAACTTCGTTTTCGGAGAGTTGAACATCACCATCATTAAAGTCACAATTGCGGACGAGCACGACTCCTTTTTTGCCTTTAATTTTTTCGACAGGCACATAAGGATGTTCAAAATAATACTCGAGATTGATCGTCGGACTTGGAATAAACTTCATCCACTGACCATTTTTGAAAGTTAAAACGTGGTATGCATGCCACACACTCGTCCACCATTCTGGAATACCGCCGATTTCGTCAGACCCATCGTCATCGAGATCGCCCAAATTATGAAGGGTTAAATCGAGTGCATCAGAAACGTATGCGGGAGCGATCGATTCATCATCAAAAAAGAGGGTTGTGGCGCAATCATCGTTATCACATACCATTTCTTCTTCGTTGGTTACGACGGCAGGTGATGTTACAACCATGACTTGCTTACCGGCGATCTTCAACAATAATCCATTCTGAAATGCATCAGATTTAGGTCTATTATAATAAGACGCGTTTTTAGCATTATCAGCTTGACTATTTTCTATATGTTCAACCTTTATGTCGTCGACATGATGTTTCGAATCCGTTTTACGAGCATCAATTTTTTCGGCATCATCCAAGTTTGCATTTGCAACATTTGTTGTATTTTGTTTTTCTGTAATATGATTTGAGTTTGTATTATCAGATTCATTATGATTTATTAATTGAGATATAGAACAACCACTCAATAACATCATCATCAATACAACAAAGTTGATATAGAATATAGTATGGCGCATAAGTAACCTTACTTAAAATATAAAAAGCAGGGGAAAGTCCCCTGCCCTATATTTATGGATTAACCTTGGCTCTGGATAGCCGTGACGATGACAGTGTTAACGATATCGGCAACGGTGGCACCGCGAGAGAGGTCATTGACAGGTTTATTGAGACCCTGAAGGAGCGGGCCGATGGCAATTGCGTTGGCGGAACGCTGAACGGCTTTATAACCGATATTGCCCGCATTGAGCGTCGGGAAAACGAAAACGTTCGCTTTACCAGCGACGGGGCTATTGGGGAGTTTTGTTTTAGCAACAGAGGGAACGACGGCCGCGTCGTACTGGATGGGACCTTCGACGGCGAGTTCGGGTGCAGCTTCACGAACTTTTTCGGTGGCTTCACGCACGGCATCGACATCGGGGCCAGAACCAGATGTACCTGTGGAGTAAGAGAGCATAGCAATTTTCGGATCGATACCGAACGCTTTGGCCGTAGCAGCAGAGGCAATCGCAACGTCACGAAGCTGATCGGTTGTTGCATTGGGAATGACAGCGCAGTCACCGTAAATGTAAACGCGATCAGCGAGGCTCATCAAGAACACGCCGGAAACGGTTTTGATGCCAGGTTTCGTTTTGATGAACTGGAGTGCAGGACGAATAGTGTCTGCCGTAGAAGTCGTTGCACCGGAAACCATACCGTCAGCAACACCTTTGTAAACCATCATGGTACCAAAGAAAGTTTTGTCTGCCATAAGTTTACGAGCTTTTTCTTCGTCCATACCTTTTGCTTTACGAAGTTCGTAAAGCGTATTAGCGTAATCGTCGAAGTCAGGTGAAGATTTAGGATCGACAATTTTGATCGAAGCATCAAGTTCAACACCACAGGCTTTGGCGCTATCTTTGATTTCAGCTTCGTCACCCAGGAGGATGATGTTTACGAGATCGAGAGCACGGAGCTCATTCGCGGCTTTAATGATGCGATCGAGCGAACCTTCGGGGAGAACGATGGTACGTTTATCACCACGGCATTTCGCGTAGAGACTACGCATAAATTTGGTCGGCGTAGTAATATCACTGGAAGCAACGATCTTGTCTGCAGCAAGTTTCGCATTCGAAGGCTGAACGACCGTAAGACCATTGGCTGAGATAGCGGCAGCAGCAGCATCAGAGCAACCAGAAGCGATTACCGAAACATTGAGACCGTCTTGAGCAAAGACTTTAACAGTGAGTGCAGCGGCAGCGGCAACTTCGTCATCTGTTTTATCCTGAGCGCAAACAGAAGGAATGACACAAGCATCGATGTTTTTAGCGAGGTCGATATTGAGACCATAAGCATTACGAAGTGCTCCGCCTTCAGCGATCGGTGTAACGATCACGATATCGGCATCTTTGCCGCTATTTTCAACGCAATCGACCAATTTGGAAAGGAGCGCATCACGTTTGCCATCGGCAATCATTTTGACAGCATCACAACGTGAAGCGGAGCAGCCGCAATCGCCGCAACCAGCAAGCGGCGAGAGGATAGCGACACGTTTTCCCTGATTTTCGAGGTCTGCTTTGAGAGCAGCCGCGAGTTTCGCAGCGCAGTTTTCACAAACCATGAGCATAATTGATTTGGCCATTTAAATTCTCCTAAACAATGAAATTCGCCGTAAAAACAACCTCTTACGACGCGTAAAATCAATTGGGCCTCTGACGTACAGGTCTGAAAAAGGCGCTTACTTTTACTCCATTTCATGGGGTTCGTGTGGATTATTTTCCAGTTCAGTGCATTTAAAAAGTCAAATTTTGCTATTTTTGAGGCGCATCGCGCCTTGAGGAATTGTCCTTATTTTTTGAATCGCTTTTCTTGACGAAAATCTATTTATTAAAGAAATTGAAGTTTAATTGCTTCGAATACTATGCGTTCAAGCGTTCAATTATTTTAAACATTATCACTGCTGACCCACAACATATTCTCATTAACTGTAACGAAATGTGCTCGTTACAGATTTTTATACTTTTCTTATTCTCATTCTGTCCGGCGGACGGCCCAAAGGGGCGTCGTATCGCGGACGCCTCTTTGGAATCCCCGCGCTCTTTTGTCGCGCGTGCAGTACTTACTGCGTTCAAATGAGCTGCACGCACCTTCTT
>JAZRWH010000102.1:0-4824 GCA_045599585.1 Myxococcota bacterium | reverse complement strand
GGCGATAGCGGTTCGACAGGCGGCGATGGCAGTTCAACGGGCGGCGACAGCGGTTCAACGGGCGGGGATAGCGGTTCGACAGACGGGGATAGCGGTTCAACGGGCGGCGATAGCGGTTCGACAGGCGAGGATGAGACTGCTGATGAGGAGAAATCGTCTGATGACAGTGATTCTGATAGTTGCCAGCTCAATAAAATGCGTCAATCGTCTGAAATGCCGTTTGGCCTGATGTTTATGTTCGGTTTATTGGGCTTAGTTCAGGTTGTTCGTAAGCGTAAACAAGCATAAGTTGCGTTGTCATTGAGTTAGTCATCATGAAGCGGGCGCGTATTGATCCGGCGTGATAGCGCCGGGAAAAGCGACCGCGCGACGGCGTATTGAGGGCCGGTGGGCCCGAAAAGCCGGCGCATATATAATGATACAAGTTGCACAAAAGCGAAATTGTCTTGCGTTTGGCGCAAAAATAATAGAAACTATGAAGACGCGGCTATGTCCGTCATGAGTTTTGTTTTATCGCCGAATTTCATAAATTCCATATTGGAGGCTAAGTATGAAGAAATCCGTTGTTGCAGTGCTCATTTTTGTGAGTGCTGCTGTTGCTTGTATGGGTTGCAAATCGTGGGCTCCCAGCACTACCGAAACTGGCAAGTGCTCTGTTGATCGCCAGTGGGTTCCGCCCAAGCAGGATGCCGATGGCAAATGGACAGAAGGCTATTGTGAATGGCTTCCTGGCAAAGCGGGTTAATCGGTTGAGTATTAAGGCTGGATCTTAGAGATTCAGCCTTTTTTTGTATATCTAGCGAGGGAAGGCGTTGCATAAGATTGACAAAAAGCGGCGTTCCCATTAGAAAAGCGAGGTTTTTTGGCCCTATCAAACCTTGGGCCAACGTTAAGGAGAAAATATGCCGCAATATTCTGATGCGATTAAACGTCGCCGCACGTTTGCGATTATTTCGCACCCCGATGCTGGTAAAACGACGTTGACAGAAAAGTTGCTCCTTTATGGAGGGGCAGTGCATACAGCTGGTTCCGTCAAAGCGCGCAAAAGTGATCGACATGCGACGAGTGACTGGATGGCTATGGAGCAGGAACGTGGAATTTCGATTTCCACATCCGTTATGCGATTTGAGTGGAACGGTTGTGAGATGAATCTTCTCGACACGCCGGGTCACAACGACTTTAGTGAGGACACGTATCGCACGCTTGCCGCTGCAGACTCGGCGATCATGCTTATCGATGCTGTCAAGGGTGTTGAGCCTCAGACGATCAAATTGTTTGAGGTCTGCCGCATGCGAGGCATTCCGATCGTCACGTTTATCAACAAAATGGATCGTGAAGGCCGTGATCCGCTCGAACTTCTTTCGGAGATTGAGGATGTTCTTGGCATTCCGACGACCCCTGCGACGTGGCCTGTTGGTCAAGGCAAAGTCTTTACGGGTGTCTATGATCGCTGGAATAATCGTCTTTTAAAATTTGAACGTTCTGAAGGCGGTTCGAATAAAGTTCCCGTTGTTGAGGCAAAACTTGATGATCCTGCATTAGAGCGTGAGATTGGTCCGCGCATGTACGAGAATCTCGTGGAAGGGCTTGAACTTCTGGATGGTGCAGGTTCTGCGTTTGATCGTGAGGCTTATCTTAAAGGTCAGTTGAGTCCTGTATTTTTTGGTAGTGCCTTAACGAATTTTGGTGTGGAGCCATTTTTGGATGCCTTTGTCGATCTTGCGCCCGCACCGCGTGAACACATGACGGTCGATGGTGATGTAGTCGAACCTGATTCAGACGACTTTTCGGGTTTTGTGTTCAAGATTCAGGCGAACATGGATCCGCGTCATCGCGATCGTATTGCATTTTTCCGCATTTGTTCGGGGCGTTTTGAGCGCGGCATGCAAGCCGTACTGCAGCGCACGGGCGCTAAACTCACGTTGTCGAAGTCGTTGACGTTTATGGCCCAAGAACGTGTTAATCTAGACGAAGCTTTTGCGGGCGATATCGTTGGCCTGTGGGACTCTGGACAGCTTCACATTGGTGATACGCTTTGCGTAGGTAAAAACGTCGTGTACGAGGGCATTCCGCGATTTAGTCCTGAAAACTTCGTCCGCGTTGTCTTGCGTGATCCACTTAAACGTAAACAGCTCAAAAAAGGTTTGGATGAGCTTTCGGAAGAAGGCGCAGTGCAGGTCTTTTATGATTTACAGCGCATGGAACGCGACCCTATTTTGGGGGCTGTCGGTAAGCTCCAGTTTGATGTTGTCCAGAATCGACTTCAAACAGAATATAACGTCAATGTTACGTTCGATGGCTTGCCGTATCAGTATGCGCGTTGGATTGATGGCAAGCTTGATCCGGACGAGATCAGCCGTCGTAGCGGTACGCTTTGCTTGCATGATATCGAAGATCGCCTCATCGTGTTATTCCAGAGTGAATGGATGATGCATCGAATTATTGAAGATTATCGTGATAAAGATGTGAAGTTTATCGCGGCAGTCCAGCCTGGGCGAAAAGCGCAATAATTTAGTATTTTTTGTAAAAAAGCCCCTCATTTGGGGCTTTTTTTATTAAAATGATTATATAAGTGCGAGCGTCGGTAGTGTTTATGAAGTTGTATGAATGTTTAGTCTAAATTTCGTGGCTAACGCTCTTTAAATACGACAAAAGATGTAAAACATACTGCAAGATTAGCAAATTCATCGTATTATTTCCTTTTTTAGGTGTATATTGCTAAAACCGGTACATGCTGTATTTGCTCGGCGTAAGATAATAGTTGTGCGTTCTGGTATCGTAAGGAGAGTATTTATGAAAAACGTATCTCATTTTATCGTTATAGCGATGCTTATGCTAAGTTTTGGTTGCTCGCGACCTGCTCAAACAATCGTTAATTCTGCAGCGAATGCTCAAGATTCAAGATTGCCGTATGTAACTTCATTGGATAAGGAGATCGATCTTCCTACTTGTCCAATGGAAAAGCACGTGTACGGTGTTGATAAGAATATGACGGGCGAATTGTGTCGTTTGGATGATGACCAGGTTCAGAGCATTATTCAAAGTGGCATCGATGTTAATCAATGGAATGAATTTGGACAAACACCAATTATGTTGGCTAAAACGGCCAAATCTGTAAAAGCATTGATTGAAGCTGGCACAGACGTTAATCATGCGGATGAATTTGGAAATACGGTGCTCGAATATGCGACCTCTTCAGAAATCGTCGATTTAGTTGTTCACGCGCCGAATTTTTACCATGATACATCATTTGGCGTTAAACGGACCACATATAATTTTTATGATGGTAAATATAAATTGGATGTCATTATGGCATTAGATAAATACAATTTATGGGAAGATGAAGATGAAGAAACTGTAATGGAAAAACTCCCATATATAATCGCTGATTGTGCTAAAAGTAACTCGCTAGAGGCTGTTAAATATTTTTATAATAAAATAACTAACAAGCAATATGAGTATAGGTTAGAAAAGTGGTTAGCGGAATTTAAATTAACACCAGAAAAATTAACACCAGAAATTGCAGAGTTCTTCTTGTCAAAGGATATTCAGCTGCCAGATAGCGATAACTCAGATTTAGAAGCTATGGACAATGAATCAGATAGTGATGACTCAGATTTAGAAGCTATGGACGACGAGTCAGATAGTGATGACTCAGATTTTGAAGATATGGACAATGAGTCAGATTGCGATGACTCAGATTTAGAAGATTGGAACAATTATTTCGACAAACTCTTACCTATTTCTCATAAGTGGAGCGATGGCGATGATGCCACAGGCGTTTGGGTGCGAGATTCTAGAAGAATGAGAAATGCACTTAAAAATGGAGCAGATCCGAATATACGAGACGATGATGGGCGAACGCCACTGATGTTCGTTGATTATCCCAAAGCGGCTCGTATTTTGCTCGCTGCTGGTGCGGATATTAATGCCAGAGACAACGAGGGAAATTCGGTCTTAATGGTTCAAATCCAAAACGTTTTTTGTATCACATTTGAAGAAGGTGCTTCTAATTGGGATGGGCTCATCGATTTGTTACTCGAATCTGGAGCAGATATTACCATTCGAAACAAAAATGGAGAGACAGCGATCGATATTTATAAAAAACTTCGATCAAAAAATTCTTGGGAAAGCATATCTTCTTTTGAAAAACTAATAGAAGCGGAAAATAAATAAACATATCGCAGAGTGATGCTTGTGTGCGATTGTCTCTTATAAGTTAACATTTGCGTAGCCATTAGAGAGCATGAAAACTGTTTACCATTTCATGTTCTGTGCTCCGCTTCATTACTACATACGAACTGGTGTTTCTTTGATTTCAATCTGCTGACGATTTTTCAGTTCATTGTTAATGCCAGTTCATCATCGTTAAATCAGAAAAAAGCGTATTGAGTGCGAAAGGATTTTGCAGTTAAACGTAAAAAGATCACCGACTACGCATATTGAGAAGGTGGATAGATATAGTTCATACTTGCAGCCACAGGCGTCAGATTGAGGAGTGTAAAGCATATAGGGTTACTCAAACGCCAACTAAACTATGTATTGTTTGAACTAGAGGATAGTGTTTATTCAGGAATTCGTTGAGCTTGTAAGCTATTGGTGTTCAAATGAGAATGAATGTTTATGAGCATTTATCGAGTAGGCTGAAGTAAAAAAAAAGCTCAATGCAAAGCAATGAACCTAGTGAGACACGACAGAGTCGAACTGTCGACCAACAGATTAAAAGTCTGCTGCTCTACCTACTGAGCTAGTGTCCCATAATCCAAATCGTAAGTAACGTCCTCGACGAGATTCGAACTCGTGTCGTCGGCGTGAAAGGCCGAT
>JAZRWH010000101.1:0-9857 GCA_045599585.1 Myxococcota bacterium | reverse complement strand
TTTAGCTTCAGCGGCGGCTTTGTCGGCTGCGGCTTTGTCGGCAGCAGCTTTAACTTTGGCTTCGGCAGCAGCTTTGTCGGCGGCAGCTTTATCAGCTATGGCTTTGGCATCAGCAGCAGCTTTGTCGGCAGCAGCTTTAGCGGTTGTAGTGGCTTTAGCAGCAGCGGCTTTAGCATCGGCAGCTTTTTTGTCGGCTGCGGCTTTAGCATCGGCAGCTTTTTTGTCAGCAGCGGCTTTAGCGTCGGCAGCTTTTTTGTCAGCGGCGGCTTTGGCGTCGGCTGCGGCTTTATCAGCGGCGGCTTTAGCATCAACAGCGGCTTTGTCTGCGGCGGCTTTTGTGTCAGCGGCGGCTGTTTCTACAGATTTTTTGGGAACTGCAGCTGTGGGAACGGGAATAGGATTACCGTTTTTGTCAACCGGCGTAACTTCGCTGCGGCTATAACCAGCATTACGAGCTTCTTCAACCGTCATGGTCTTTTTGACCTGATCTTGTTCAACAATGTTGAATTCGACGCGACGATTCTTAGCAGCTTGTTCTTTGGTTTCTTTCTTCTGGCCTTTTGCGAGAGGCTCAACAGGTTTGCTGGAACCGAAACCAGTGCTCGTCATACGATCTTTTTCGACACCGAGTTTGACGAGACGATCCATGACGGATTTAGCGCGATCTTCGGAGAGCTTCTGGTTTTTCTTAGCATTACCGCTGAGATCGGTGTGGCCTTCGATGGAGACTTTCTTGATCTGAGGATTGTCTTTGAAGACCTGAGCGATTTCTTCGAGGAGGCTATCAGAATCTTTCTTGATGGTAGCTTTACCGGAATCGAAGTTGATCGTATCGTTGATCTGGATGGCAGCTTCGGTAACTTCTACACGACGTTTAACGCAGCCTTTATTGTCATCACCCTTCTCGTTCGGGCACTTATCGAGGCCCTTGCACTGCGGGAAGTAGGACGAGAGACCCTGGCTGTAGACCCATTCATCGCAGTAACCGTCACCATCGGGGTCGGGGTTACCGCAGCCGTAGGTACCAGGCATATTGGAAGCAACGTTCGGGCAGAGGTCTTTGTCTTTGCAGACAGAAGCATATTTAGCGGAGAGACCTTTTTCGGAGACCCAAGGATCGCAGAGACCGTCACCGTCGTTATCGGGATCGGCGCAACCATCTTCATCGAGGAAGCCATCGAGATCTTCAGCTTCGTCGCTGCATTTGTCAGAACCGGAGCAGACATCAGCATATTTGGAAGAAAGGCCCTGAGCAGAAACCCAGGAATCGCAGATGCCGTCGCCGTCGTTATCGGGATCGGGGCAACCGTCTTCATCTTCGAAGCCGTCCATATCTTCAGCAGCATCAGCGCATTTGTCGATACCTTTGCAAACTTTAGAGAATGCATCGGAGAGACCTTTTTCGGAAACCCAAGGATCGCAAAGACCGTCTTTGTCCGTATCAGGAGCAGGGCACCCATTGTAGGAAGGATCACCTGCTTCATCGGGACAATCGTCAACATCGTCCAAAACGCCATCGCCATCAGAATCACCAACCGTAACAATCGGTTCGGCGTAGCTACCGAAACGAATACCAACGGCGAGGTTCGGACCAGCATAAGAAAGTTTGTCTTCGTCGATTTTACGCGTAACGTCGTTGGCTTTGAGGAAGTCACTGGCTTCAAGACCAAACTCTTTGTAGTACGTGAACGCTAAACGAAGATAGATTGCGAAGATGTCGCAAGGATAAAATCTTGCTTCAACAAACGGACGAACGAGAAGTCCATGACCGTCCATATTGCCATTGTCGCTGTCGAGAATTGTACCACCGTAGCCTAAACCAAGACCGACTGCGAATTCATAGAATGAACGACGAACGCTGAATGCAGGTTCGACACCGCCATAGATGTAGCTGAAGCCTGTGTCGCTGATGTAAAGCGAGGAGAAGCCAGCAAAAACACTGATGCGGAAGCCTTCGATTGGCGTCCATTCGCCGTAGAGCTCATGATCAGCAACAAAGTTGACATCGTAATAATTCTGATGACCAGGAATGAGAAGGTAATCATTCCAATTCGTCATTTCGGTAAATGTAAGGCCATACTGAAGACCAATACCCCAAGAAGGCTGGAATTTGTAACTGCCGTTGGCGCTTACGCGCTGCTCAGAAGCGGCATCCTTGTCGCCATCGTCAGCCATGGCATTGGTTGACAACATCGCCATCGCAGTCATCGCCGCGATCATCATAAAACGCAATGTTTTTCGCATGTTTCTTTCCTGTTCAAACCCGGCTCGCGCCGGAAATTTTATCTTTTGTGTACCCAAATAGAGCACAATCTATAAGACGTTATCACCGCTGGACTCTTAAAGAATACAGCATAGACTTGGCACGCGTCTAATACCGGCCAAGACTTGTATAACGATTTAATGTGATGCGCAAGTTTATGTTTAATATTTGTATAAACTTCACCACTTGAAGGTCTTTTTTATGCGCATCCCTTCTATAATTCATGCTCTACAGCATCTTTTTATTATGTTTGCAGTCTTTTTATGACTAAAATTTCTGCAAAAACAAGACTGCGCTCGCGTATTGAGCGAGAAGCGCGAAAAGCGAGCGCGGGGCTGGCGTATGCGGGAACCGCATAGCCGCCCCCTCTGCTACGAAAAAGGCATATGCCCCGAAGCGCACATGCCTCTGTTGAATTTAATAAAACGCTTTACAGACTAGTCTTTAACTTCAACGGTTTTCTTCACTTCGTCCTGCTCAATAATATTGAACTCGACGCGGCGGTTTTTGGCAGCCTGTTCCTTCGTCTCTTTCTTCTGGCCTTTAGCGAGCGGCTCAACAGGACGGCTCGATCCAAATCCGGTGCTCGTAAGACGATTGGCATCGACGCCCAATTTGATCAGACGATCCATAACAGATTTGGCGCGATCTTCAGACAGTTTCTGATTCTTCTTTGCGTTACCGCTAAGGTCGGTGTGGCCTTCGATGGAAACTTTCTTGATCTGGGGATTGTCCTTGAAGACCTGGGCGATCTCTTCGAGAAGGCCGTCTGAATCTTTCTTAATCGTAGCTTTGTTGACGTCGAAATTAATCGTATCGTTGATTTCGATTGCTGCTTCGGTAACTTCAACACGTTTAGGAATGCAACCACGGCTGTTCGAACCTTTTTCGTTCGGGCAGTAATCGAGACCTTTGCACTGCGGGAACAAGCTTTCGAGTTTATTGTCATAGACCCACTTATCGCAGTAACCGTCACCATCGTTATCGGGATTACCGCAGCCATACGTACCGGCCATGTTCGACGCAACATTCGGGCAGTAGTCTTTGTCTTTGCAGACAGAGGCGTATTTATCCGAAAGACCTTTTTCGGAAACCCAAGGATCGCACAAACCGTCGCCATCGTTATCGGGATCGGGGCAGCCATCATTGTCGAGGAAGCCATCGATATCTTCCACTTCGTCAAGACACTTATCAGCGCCCTTGCAAACTGAAGCGTATTTGTCTGAAAGACCTTTTTCGGAAACCCAAGGATCGCAAACGCCATCGCCGTCGTTATCGGGATCGGGGCAACCGTCTTCATCTTCAAAACCGTCCATATCTTCGGCATCGTTCGGACATTTGTCGGTCGAAGAGCAAATATTGGTAAAGATGCGTTCGAGACCTTTTTCGGCGACCCAAGGATCGCACAGGCCGTCGCCATCGGCATCAGGAACAGCACAACCGTCGTACTCGGGATTACCGGGTTCGTCCGGACAATTGTCAACATCATCCAAAACGCCGTCGCCGTCGCGGTCACCCACTTCTTTGATGGGATCAGGATAGCTACCAAAACGAATACCGATCGAAACGTTCGGACCTACGTATTGAAGCGAGTCTTTATCGATGTTGCCGTCCCTATCGTTGTCTTTAACGTAGTCGCTAAGTTCGATACCAAACTCTTTGTAGTACTGGAATGCAAGGCGAAGATAAATCGCAAAAATATCACTTGGATATAATCTAGCTTCAACAAACGGACGAACCATCAAACCGTGTCCAGCCATATCGCCTTTGCTGCTGTCCAAAAGCGAATAGCCATAACCTAAACCAACACCCACAGCAAATTCGTAGAACGAACGACGCGCCGCCCAGGCAGGTTCGATACCGCCATAGATGTAGCTGAAGCCCGTATCACTAATGTAAAGCGACTGGTAACCCGCAAACAAGCTAATTCTGAAACCTTCGACCGGAGACCATTCACCGTACAGCTCGTGATTCGCAACAAAGTTCACATCAAAATACGTCTGTCGACCGGGGATCAACAGATTATCGTTGTAATCTGTCATTTCGGTGAACGTCAGGCCATACTGAAGACCAATACCCCACGACGGTTTGAATTCGTAGCTGCCGTTAGAGCTGACGCGCTGGGCATTGTCGCCATCGTCTGCCATCGCATTCGTTGAGAAGATCGCCAAAGAAGCGATGACTGCCGCCATCGCAATACGCAGTGTTTTTCGCATGTTTTTCTCTTCCAGTTCCTCACATTGTGCGAGGAAAATGCCTTATTTTAACGCTTAAAAATCCCAAAACGATCTGGGAATTTCCAAAACGTCTGCCTTCGTTAATTGTGGATTATACTCATTTGCGCTGCGGCGCAAGTTCCAGCCAAGAGTTATCAACGACAATCGCGGCAAATTCTTCAATCAAATTCAGTTTTGCCGCATTGTTTTCGCTTTATACATTTTCTTCTTTGCGCTTGGCACTGCGAACGCAAGATCCCTCGTCATGACGTACCATTTCGCTACGATCATGCTTTAATACGGCCTGATCGTTCAGACAATGCTTGCACAGAAGTTCCTGGTCTTCTTTCGGTTTGAAGGGAACAAAATCCTGTGCTCCACACCGCGAACACGTAAACGGATACTCTCGCGCCCCCACACGATTGCGACGTGCCCATTCATCACCAAACGTCTGCTCCGCGCACTGACGACACAAAATTGCGCCATGTGTTTTGGGTACAAACGGCAGGACATCTTTACATCCACAACGCTCACAACGAATTTCTACGCTAACTTTCGTATTATTTACAACACTCGGATGATGTTTTGCATAATATTCGCGCGAACGCTGTTTTTCTTCGCGTTCTGCAATGTGACATTCACGGCATAAAACGCGGCTGCCTGGATCTGGCTTGAACGGAACTTTGTTCTCTTTGCCGCACACCGAACAGATAATCGTGTGCAAAATTTTGCCACCGACGCGCGAAACGTTCGGATTATTCATGCACTCATGACAAAGAACAACGCTACCATCATACGGTTTAAAAGGAACCGTATCCGTCTTGCCACAATGGCTGCACGTAATTTCGTATTTGACTTCTTCGCGAGATTCCCTCGATTCGCGTCGATCATGATTATGGCGATGTTCGTAACCGCGTTCGTAGCTGCGCTCACTTCTTTCGCGGCGCTCTCTCGGCTCAATATCACCATTTTCACGCGCTGCCTTCAAACAATCACGGCACAAAAGCGTTCGTCCAGGCTGCGGTTCAAACGGAACCTGAAATGCCGCATGGCACTTTTCACACTCCGCATCGTACATCACGCGATCCGTGTAATCACGACGACCAAATTCTCGTCGATCTCCACCCTCTCGGCGTTCCCTGCGTTCACTTCCAAATCGATACTCTCTCTGCTCTCTGTCGCCGTTATATGACCTTCTGTCGTTTCCCATTTTCTACTCTGCTCTTATTGGTCTTGTGACATCTCAAACTGGAGATGTGTGTAAAAATCACGGACTAACCGCACCTATCGCTCATTATGCGCTTCCACAGGCTCCAACGCAACTATAATTCCCTTTTGCTTTTTTTCGCCGGGCTCCGCGTCCCTTCGGGGCGCCATACGCCCGGCATAACGCTGCAGCTTCACTTGCAGCGTTTAAGGCCGCTTCTCCTCCGGCTACGCCGTCGTCAATACGCGTCCTTTTTTGTTTTTTTAAACAAAATAATACTGGGGCCTACGGTTTAACTCTATTCCTCAAAAACAAAAAAGCGCCGCAGAAACTGCGACGCTTTTTTACTATTTTTTAGGATTCAACATCATTACGGCTGAGAGACAGAACACGTAACCATATCTTCCGAATCCGAGCACCATGCACTGTAATTGCTGCCGTACGCGCTCTTACAGGCATTACCGCAAGCCATGCTGCTGCCGTCGCTCATTTGGCATGTTTCACTGTTGCACTGATAGTAGTCGCTCGAACCCGTATTGCCGCCCGTCGATCCACTACCGCTCGGCTGCGATACGGAGCACTTCACGCTGTCTTCCGAATCCGAGCACCATGCACTGTAATTGCTGCCGTACGCGCTCTTACAAGCATTACCGCAAGCCATGCTGCTGCCGTCGCTCATTTGGCATGTTTCACTGTTGCACTGATAGTAGTCGCTCGAACCCGTATTGCCGCCCGTCGATCCGCTGCCAGGCTGAGAAGCTGAGCACGTAACATTGTTATCGTCAGCTGAGCACCAGGCGCTGTAATTGCTGCCATACGCGCTCTTACAAGCACTACCACAAGCTACGCTACTGCCGTCGCTCATTTGGCATGTTTCACTGTTGCACTCGTAGTAGTCGTTCGAGCTCGTATTGCCGCCCGTCGATCCGCTACCAGGTTGAGAGGTCGAACAAGTCACGCTGCTATCCGCATCCGAGCACCAGGCGCTGTAATTGCTGCCGTACGCACTCTTACAAGCACTACCGCAGGCTACGCTGCTGCCGTCCGACATTTCACAAGTGGCATTGTTGCACTCGTAGTAGTCGCTCGAGCCCGTATTGCCGCCTGTCGAACCATTTTTGTTGTAGCAGTAAACCTCTTCACCATCACAGCAGGCAATGTTACCATTGGTACCAAGATACGTGTCGCAATCACCGTCATACTGAGCACACGTGTCATACCCCTTCGCAGTACAAATCGCGTTCTCGGCAGACGTATTACCACCGGTTTCGTTGCCGCCAGTATTACCACCGGTTTCATTGCCGCCTGTGTTACCACCAGTTTCGTTGCCGCCTGTGTTACCACCGGTTTCGTTGCCGCCAGTACTACCTTGAGCGCAGGCCTTTTTGGATGCATCACAACCATTCGCGCACTTCATGCTTACAGCCCACTGTCTGTCTGTCCCGCAGGCATACAGTGATCCGCCCTCACAGACGACATCTCCAACAGTACAAACGCCAGTTTCTGTATTACCCGGATCATTTGTACCCTCATCCGTCGACCCATTACCCGGATCAACCGTATTGCCGCCCGCAGAAGGCTGGTTGCTCGTATCTTTTTTGCTGCTATCAGAATCGTCATCACACGCAGCTACCGAAATGGAAAGAAGGGCTGCAAGACAAACTTTTAATAATTTGCTTTTCATAACTATTTCTCCTTTGCTGCATGAACGCCTTATCTTGCAGATAAACAGCACCGATCAAAACGATCGAATCATGCAATGCAATTGTAAAACACAATCCAAGTTCAATGCACACAACTAACTACATCAAACCACTTCCACCTATTTACCGAAACTCAACACCAAATTCAATCCGTTTTATGAATTTTTTCGAATCAAATTCAAAATTCAGGCGTCTTTTAGTCTAAATTTTCGCACTTTATACCGTTTTGTTTTACCAAACGAATTATCTACAAATTTTTTAGTGCATCTCTTACATGTATTAATTTCTAAATTTGAATTATATTTCAAGAAATTTTACATTTTTTCAATCAAATACAAAACCGTACAATTTTCGGCATTGATTTTTAGATCATTTAAAGTCCCACGCCTTCCACCGTCTGCAGCGTACGCCTAAAATAAAAAAAACCGCTCTGGAACAAAATTCCAGAGCGGTTTTCAATCGATTACATCGCTAAAGCCAAAGGCTATCGATTAATCGTCAAAATCATCATAGCCTTGTTCATCACAATCGGTTTTGTCAGCTGAACAAAGGTTGGCACAGAACAAAGGTTCTTTGGAGGAATCGGCAATCCAATAATTTTTACCATCGCTGGCCTTGGCACATTTCATATCGTAGACCATAGCATAGGTGAAGAATATATAATCTTCTTCTTCACAAACTTTTTTCGTCTGACCGAGCGTGCAAACTTCATCGGCTTTTCTGCAGTCCGCCAAATCCGAACCATCGGGATTGGCACCAGCAAAGACTACACAGCTGGCATTCATCTCAGCGCAGTTAAAAGCATCAACTTCTGCGTATTCTTCACCATACGAATCATCACACCAGCTCACGATATTTCCATCACAGCGTTCCAAACGCGTCTTGGATGAACAAGATTCACCCTGATCCGAAACGAGGGCATCGGCGCAATCAGTACCAGCTGCATTGCAGCCATAGTCACATTCTTTGTAATTATCCCAATCAACAACGTCGTATTTTTTACCGTCCGAAGCGGCTTTACACTCAGTGTTAAACACGGCCTCATAATAAGGATCGCAATAGGTCGACTTGGTGCCAACCTGAGTGCAGACATCTTCTTCATAGAAGCAGTCAGCATACGTGCCATTATCAACCGTGGCACAAACAGCATCATCCTCAGCGCAATCACCAGCAATAACTTTGCCACTCGCGCCGCAATAGCTCAAGACATTACCGTCACAACGATCGGCACGACTCGTTGAAGTACAAGACTGACCTTCGTCGGAAACGAGGGCCTCGCCACAATCGGTACCGTCACTGTTGCAGCCGAATTCGCATTTTTTGTAGGTGTCTTCATCTTCTTCCCAATGAAGGACGCCATCATCCGATTTGGTACAGACAAAATTGATGAACTCGCTACCATAGCAGTAGGGATCGACTTCTTTTTCTTTCGAGCAAACTTCGACGCAGCCAGCTTTGCCATCGACGACAGCGCAAGCAACTTCGTCTGCTTCCATACCATAGAGGTCAGCCATTGCATCGCATTTTGCTTCGATTTCAGCATCACATTTGGTAGCACTTTGCCCAGGATCAGGCTCGCTGCTGCCGGCTTTGCACGATTTTGTAGCCGCATCACAACCATTCGGACAATTTTGTTTCGTAGTCCAAGAAGTTCCGTCACAAACATAAAGCGTATTGCCGTCACACTGCAATTCACCCGCTGTACAGCTACCCACTAACGGATTGCAAGCCAGCGCTTCATCATTACAACCGTTGTTGCACGTTTCGCTGACGTTCCATTTGTTGTCGCCGCAGACCATCAGGCTGCTGCCATCGCATTTTTTTGCACCAGCATCGCAGACTTTATCAGCTTTATTATCTTTATCTTTCTTGTCGCTGTCATCATCGCAGGACACAGCAGCAAAAGCAACGACACCAGCAAGAAGAATTTTAAGCAGTTTGCTATTCATAATGACTCCAAATTTTGATGATTGAGGTGCCCCTTGCCATGGAATATTGCTTAAAGTTAGGCAAGAGCACAAATTGTATTAAGCATCACAGGTGAGATATTAAATTACATCTCCCCACAAGCTCACACTAGTTATTTAGCAGACTTGAAAGGCACAATCAAAATATTTTGAACTTTTTAGTGTTTTTTATGTATTTTGTTCAACCAACAACCTTACGATTTCTTTTTTAGCTAACTATATTTATTTCTTCTCGAAACATTATGAAATTTAATGCAACCATTTTAAAATTTCATCGCACATTAACCTACATACAAACACACATTCCATTCTCGTTGATCCGTTATGTTCTCAAGGGTTATTTGTTTTGCTTTTTTGGGTTGGGGGAAGTCGGAAAATTGTCAATCCAAATGCATATTTGAGTAAACCATTTCCGGTGTCTTCCAACCAAGTACTTTTCGAGGTCTCTGATTAATTTCATTACAGACACGTTTGATATAGCTGTCAGAGACCTTAGTAAAG
>JAZRWH010000100.1:0-26237 GCA_045599585.1 Myxococcota bacterium | reverse complement strand
ACAAGAGATCTGCCCACGAGGACAATTGGAACACTGATACGTATCTTCCTCATACACGCTACATGTAGAATACGTTTTAGGACAGTAGCCGACTTTAAAAACATTGTCGCTGCGGATCGCCTTACACTCCGCCTCTTGGTCAGCTGAACAGCCAACGCATCGATCCTCCATGCACTGTGCTGCCCCCAAATTGACCAATTTAACCTGCCCGTAACACTTATCTCCATACGCTATCGGTTCCGTCAATGGACTGCACGCCGAAACAGCAACCCCATAAGCAGCTAAAATCAGACAATTTATTTTGGATATCATATCTAAACCCCTATACACTATTTCATCGGAGGCACCAAGCTCACCGCCAAAATCATAACACACCACACACGTGCAAACCAAGGCAACGTATATTGCCCACATTCATTAATCGTTACGGCTCAGCCTAAAGTGCATGCAAAACGCTTTTGTGCAGCTCAAAGACACATGAACGACGTGCAAAGCGCTTTTGTGCACGCTCAAAGGCTCATAAACGATGTGCAAAGCACTTTTGTGCACGCTCAAAGGCTCATAAACGACGTGCAAAGCACTTTTGTGCACGCTCAAAGGCTCATAACACCATGCAAAGCACTTTTGTGCACGCTCAAATTCTTCTACGTTCCATGCAATGCAAATTTGTGTGTAGATTATTTCTATTTTTATGCGTAGAATAGCATTTAATTAGACACCGGAAAGTTACCGGAGCAAATATAAATGCTGCCATGTTGGCAGACGTGTACACACTAGGAGGTCTTATATGATCAAGCCATTAGATTTACACCGTTTTAAGAATGATGCTTTTTCGGGGTATTGTGCTCGTGTTGTCGCCCTGATAAAGGATCGCATCCCTCAGGAAGATATAGGCATGGCCGCTTCTTTTTTTGCAGCCTACGAAGACTACACCGAAGCACTTCGCAAAACAGAAGACTTTTATGGCAACCGCATTCTCGAGGCAGACGCTTCGGCCGATCATACGTGGAGAGTCATGAATGCACAGATTCATCTGCTGATCGAGCACCCGACCGACGCTGTACGCACTGCAGCCGAAACACTCAAAGCTATTTTTGACAAGTACGACAACCCCACGCGCCGTCCCTATACGGAGGAATACAGCATTCTTGAAAATCTCCTCAAAGACCTCACGGCTCTCGACACCACCGTACTCCAAACGACGCTTCTCGATGCGTGGTGCATCAAATTACGCAACGATGTCGACCAGTTCAATCAGCTCATGAAACTCAAAACTCAGAACAAAGGCAGCGTAGATCTCGGCTCCGTGCAACGTCTTCGCAGCACCCTCGAATCAACCTGCCGCGATCTGCTCACGCGCCTCAATGCCATGCTGCTGCTCCATCCCTCCCCAGCTCTTACGGCTCTCGAAAATGACCTTAATGCACTCAACGACACGCAACGCGTCATCAACAAAGCCAAGCGGACCTCCAAGGCAAACGCCACTGCAAAAGCAGAGTCCTCGCTCGACCTTTCGTAATTGATGTTCCGAGCCGAATTGCCTACCGTCAATACGGCTCGGCGAACTTTGTTTCCTTTGTTTAACGCATTGTTGAGCTCAGACTTCTCAATACGCTATGGGCCACTAATTTTTGCATCATGATTTTCCCTTGCTATGGGGGTGTTGTACAGATTATATCATTATCAACTTTTGACTAACCATGTATTTCTCATGGGGTAGCAAGGGTTAATACTCGGTCACTCTTTTTGACAATCTTATCCTTCACAAGGAACTTGTAGTATGAAAAAGCTAACCATTTTTTCAACCCTGCTCGCAATGAGCCTTTTGACGGCCTGCTCAGATTTTCTCCCGAAGATTTCGAATCATTCGGATAAAAAGGAGGCTCAACCTGTCCCGAGTCCTAAACCGACCCCAAAGGCTGCCCCGGCAGAGCGAGAAGCTTCGGCTCCGGAGAATCAAGTTCCGGAGGCTGACACAAATAAAGCTGCACCGAATGAAGGTGAAGCTCCGGCTCCAGAAAATCAAGTTCCGGAGGCTGACACAAATGAAGCTGCACCGAATGAAGGTGAAGCTCCGGCCCCGGAGAATCAAGTTCCGGTTGCTGAAACACCATCTAAGCAAGCGCAATCCATTGCTTCCCTACTCATATCCAATACGATGCATGAGATTGTTCTCGAAGAAGGTAAATCTACTGGGCAATTTTTCTCCATTAAAAATGCCCTCAAGCCCTGCAAAAAAATCCCCCGGTACATGCTCGGATACCATTAGACCTTTGGTGGATGAATCCATTGTCAAATACGAAAGAGGTATTATTGCGACAATTCTGTTGTTGAATCATGATAGGTTCGACAAACAATTATATCGCGAAGTATATTATATATTAAAAAAGAATCATGACTCATTTGATAAAATGAGAAAAATAGCCAGTTTATCACCTGTCGGAAGAGAGATTATGAATGCTGGCAATATTAGTGATAGCGACAAAGAACAAATATTTAATATCTGGTATCTGCGTCAATATCCTTATGGTGGTGAAGATATCTGGAAAACTCAATCTAATCCAAGTCGTGCTTGGAAGGATTATTTGAATATGGCTGATTTCTATCGTGTGGAAGCAGCCGAAGCACTGCGCGATAGTGGCTCCAATGGTCTGCGCGATAGTGGCTCCAATGTACTGCGCGATAGTATGGAAAACTATAAAGACACGTACAACACCAGAGGCGCCGAGGGTTCGATTAATTTAGATGATTCACCGCGCGTGATGTGCGAAAAATCTTGTAATAGCACATATTCCAAAGGTACGGATGTTTGGAGAATCTGCATGAGTGGATGCAAAGAATTGCGCGATACCGTGGATACAGAAAATGATTTTAATCTCGATGATTCACCGCGCGTGATGTGCGAAAAATCTTGTAAGAGCGCCTATCCTCAAGGATCGGATATGTGGAGAATCTGCATGAGTGGATGTAAAGACATGCGCAACGACTAAATCATTTGGCATATCTCGCGGCGTATTGCTAACCGTCTTGGGATTTTGCTTACGCCGCCACCTCAAAAAAAGCCGAGCGTATGGCGAAGCCATAGCCCGGCTGCGAAGCCGTATTCGCCCGACGGGCGAATAGGCGAAGCCCCTTACCGGAACTCAACCTCACCAGTTTCAATGTCGTATTTAGCGCCGATGATTTTGAGATCAGCGATCTTTTTGAGGACATCATTATTTTTGAGTGCCTCAACGACCTGAGCGATGTTGAGATCTTCTGCAATCGAAGCAATCATGCCAGGATCGGCCGTACGTGTTTTGGCCTGCTCGACACAAGGACGAATGGAATTGATGAGAGACGCAAGTGCGCCTTCTGCGTGTCCATCTTCTTCGCAAGCCCCAGCAACGGCGCCACATTTTGAATGTCCGAGCACGACGATGAGTTTGGTTCCGAGGTGATCGGCCGCGTATTCAATGCTCCCCAAAACAGCTTCATCAAGCGCATGTCCGGCAGTTCGCACGACGAACAAATCGCCTAATCCGCAGTGGAAGACGATCTCGGGCGACACGCGAGAATCGGAGCACGTCACGATGATCGCAAAAGGAAACTGTCCGTGCGTTGCCAGGATCGCAACTTTGAGCAGCGATTGAGGTGCACGATGACATTCAGCGAGGAAACAGTCGTTGCCGCCGCGAAGCAGGGCCAGAGCGTCGTCAGCAGAAATTTCGTTATGGTGATGCATAGTTCTCCTTTTTTAAACACAAAGCGTGCATCGTATTGCGTGCGAAGCACGAGCCAATAAAAGCAAATTACAAACCCCAATCGTCCGTTTCGGCGATGTCAGGAACGACGCGTGGCACGATTTGATGGACGATATCGAGCCATTCTTTGGTTGACCGGGCATAGAGATAGGCGAAGCGCAGCGTATGTTCAGCGACTTTGCGTGCGTAATGTCGCGACTCATCGAACGAGAATTCATCGACGATAAAATCGATAGTCTTACCTTTGTCGCGAATTGCCCAAGGACCGATGCGATGTGGCCCGCCGTTGTAACTTCCAGCCGTAAACGTGAGATTATGTCCCCAACGTTCATAATGAGATTTCATATAATAGGCCGAGTACGGAAAGCCAACACGTGGATCAAAAAAAGTGTCGGGATGATACTCAACGCCAAGTTCCCTGGCGATCGGACGCGCCGTCTTGGGAATCATCTGAAGCGCGCCGATGGCGTCAGCACTTGAGACCTGCCAAGGCCTAAAGCGCGATTCCTGCAACATGATGCCGTAGATAAAGTGATGGGGCAAACCGTATTGCATGGCGAGTGATTCGACGAGTGGGGCAAACGGCTGGGGGTAAGCCATTTTATGTCGCAAATTATCGCGTTCGGGCCAAACGTCGCTGAGTGCGCGCACTGACCCCGAAGTAGCTTCCCACGACGCGTTGTAAGATTCGACGAGGTGGGTTGCATATCGTCTAAAGTTATCGCGTTCGCTGGCCGGCACCGCATTGAGGAGCGCCGTCTCATTTTTATTATACAAGATGCGTGCTTCATCGATGGCATCATGTTCTGCGAGTGTCGTGATTCGGCTCCACAGCGAAGACGAAGGGAAGGACTGAACGGGTGAGCCCCAGCCCCAAGCATAAAAGACATTGTCACGACGCGGATCACTTTTGAATCTAAAAGCTGCTTCGAAGGCGGCTTCTTCATCGCTACCGAACCAGTCTTGTTCTCGCTCATAAGCGAGCATATCGTACCAGGTAAGCGGATAAGCTGCATGAAGGTCGCGCAAGCGTCTTCGAGCGCTTTCGTCGTTTCCGAGCTGATGATCCGCGTAGGCCTGCCAATACATGGCTTTGCCGCGCACGATCGGATTGCCGGCACGTTTGAGATGTTCAAACGCATCGATTGCCTCGCGCCACATGCCGTCGCGTATAAAGGTCTGCGCATAAAATCCCCAGACAGACGTATCGTTTGTCTTTTCGGCATAGGCCAACAGCAGCGGTCGGGCTTCGGCATTACGTCGCAAATCAAAGAGGTACCAGCCGCGCAGGTAGAGCGAACGGGCATTGTATTTACCGCGAGGGTACTTCGCATCGTAGGCCTCAAGCGCTTTGATGGCTTCGGGATATTTGAGTTGACGTGACAGAGCGCGGGCAATGCCGAAAACAGCTTCTTCCTGTAGCTTGCCAGGCTTTTTGGCCCACTTACGATAGATCTTTTCACTTAAGCCTGGTTCTTCCGAATTCGTCATCGAAACGCGTGCAAGTTCCCATTCAGCTTTGTCACGCGTTGCCGAGGGTGTTTGGGGACTGTCGACGAGCGCTTTGAGTTCTTTTCGGGCATTATCGTAGTCAAAATGGGAGATCAAGCGCTCACAGCGCGCGTATCGTTCGTTTGGCGAAAGGATATGTGCGAGTTGTTCTACTGATCCAACAAGTTCAGGCCAAAGCGCCATTTGCGTTGCCGGATAACGCTGAATGAGGACGAATTTTTTTTGATTGGCAAGTTTGTTGTTGCCAAGCGAAGCAGCAATACGCATTTCGTAATAAGTCAGGCTAGCCGCTTCGAAGGCATTGGCTCCCGAAGTATGTCGCGAGATCAATGAAGCCAGTTCATTGAACTGCTTTGACGTAGGCAGCGCGTTTTGTTCGTCAAAAATGCCTCGTTTATCGGCATGTTTACAAAAGTCGAGCAAAAGCGATCGCATTTGAGAAGGCGCATCGTAGGTATGAGCAAAAGTCGAAAGGGCCTTAAGCGCCTTATCAAAGCTAAGATCTTCGATGTAGGCGCGAGCATTCCAATACGCGTAAATTGGCGCAAGATCATCATTGGGCGCCGTAAGCGCTTCAAACATGTCGGCACAAGGCTGCGCCTCAGAACAAAGTTGAGCCTGTACGTGCGCTTTAGCACGAACGAATCGCATCGCCGTGGTCTGAGGCGCACGAGCAGCGTAGTCAGCCGCTTCACGATAACGTGCTGCACGCATAAGATAAAGAACCGCTTCGGACGAAGGAGCGGTGACCATCGGTTGCTGAGCTATATGCAGCAAAGCAGAAGCCTTCATGGCCTGTCCGAGTACAGCAGCAGATTCTTTTGGAGACCAAGTAGACTCAGGCTGTATTGTTTGTGTCTGTTCAACGGCGTTTGGGACAGGTTCAACGCTGGACTGATCAGGCAGAGTTGGGAGCGAAGCAGAGTCGGCAACGTTATCAGCCGAAGTCGTACTTTTATCGGAAGCGCAACATGCACTGAAGAGCGCAGCAGCTGTCAGCAATGAAGATTGCAGAATTTTTTTGAAGATCATAGTTGGCCGTTGAGCGAAAGACATGCGTTGACACTTTGTAAAGAATTTGGGTGAAGCAGCCCCGAGAGCGAAAACTACCACAGAATGCGGCAATCTATATGTAATTCTGAGTTTTTGTTTGAATGTAGGCACAAAAAAAGCCGCGAAAAGATCGCGGCTTTACAGCAGTTTTAAGCAAAGAGCTTACTTAGCCGTCGCATCGGCGGCACTCTGAAGGATACCGTGCCAACCATCAACCGTGGTGAAGGAATGGGCCAAGTTTGTTTTGCTCTCTTCGTACTTTGCAGCTTCTTCAGAGGAAACGAGGCCGATAACAGCAGTATAAACCGATGTGCAGGTTTCAACTTTAGCTTTAACATCGTTGTAGGTTGATGTAACCGTGAGAACATCAATAGCAAAGTTAGCGGCTTTGTTAATTTTGCAAAGCGTATCGCCCTGCGTAAATTCGGCCGTAAACGAAGCGTTCGTAACAGCATCAACACCGCTTTCGGTGGCAAAGTTAGAGAGATTAGCCGTAAGGGTATTGCATGCGGAAGCAACTTCAACTGCAGTATCAGCGGTAACTTCAGCGGGGATGACGACGTTTGCGGCCGTCTTAAGATCGGCATGGAGCTTCGTCATGGTAAGGGGATTGCAAGGTTCTTCAATTTCTTCGCAATTTTCGCCATTTTCATCGCAAACAACTTTTTTTGAGCCATCGTCGGAGCAGGCAGCCGTCAAAAAGCAAGCAGCACCTAAAAGACCAAGTCCAAAGAGTTTATTGAGCTTCATAATTCAAAATCCTTACTACAAGTATGGTAGATAATTAGGATCTGACGACGTGTCAGCTCCCTTCAAAAACGCAGGTGGCGCTATAACAGATTATAACAGCACAATCAACGCAGGCCGCCATTTTTTAGAAAAAACCGTTGCTACTTAACTTTTGCCCGTCTTGCCTTCGGCTTTGACGGACGAGGTTACGCAAGTCAGCGGCTTACAGCCGTTTGCGCATACAAACATCCGTGCACAAGTATATGAAGCACCGCGCTTCGAACGCTATGCGTTCATGCGCTTACCAAGTTCTCTTTATGACAATATATGATTCTGAGATATGCCCCGACTGAGCTATTATTTTTAATAGGCAAGCCCAGCGTTGCAGAGTTGATTTGTTGTTATTTTAAGGTAAGATGCACAGTGTGGCTGTCCAGATTTTTGGACAAATACGCAAATCCTTTCACGGAGGTTCCCATGAAACGTTCGCTCGGTTTAGTTCTCTTTTTATTGACCTTTTTTGTCAGTGCAACCGCATTTGGATTTGAAAAGGGTGACCGTATTTTAGCGCTTTACGAAGATGCCTACTGGTATCCCGGCACCGTCCAAGCAGTTAACGGCGACGTATTGACGATCCTTTTTGATGACGGAGAACGCATTACGGTCGACGCACCACGCGTAGAAAAGCTCGACTGGCAAGCGGGTGACAAAGTTGAATGTCGCTGGCCCGGCAATGGCAAGATGTATCCTGGACGTTTTACTGAAGTGAAAGGCAATAGTGTCCGTATCGTTTATGATGACGGTGATAAAGCCAACGTTGAACTCGGCAAATGTCGACAGTCTCGCGAAAGCCGTTTGATTGGCCGTTAAAAGCCCATAACCTGCATTGAACTATAGCAGTCTGGTTTAGCCAGGCTGCTTATTTTTTCAGTTCAACTACCAACAGTTTTTTGCAAACGATACCATGAGCAACGAACAACTCAAACGAACGATCCGCACCTGGATTGACAATCAGACGTCGGAAGATGCTGATACGTGCTTAATGTCAATTGTGGATCATTTATTTGCAACGCAGGACGATGTTGCAGATCCTGCATGTCTGCAGCTTTGTTTGACGGCTCTAAGTAATATTGTTCGCCAAACATGGTGGCGCTGCAGTTGCAGCAGTGTCAACCCAATTTGCGGAGAAGTCGATGCGATTTGCCCCGAGTGTGGTACCTTGCGACGCCTTCCCCCAAGATTGTCCTTTCCCGTTTGGACGGCCTACGTCATGACAGCCAAACGTCTTTTCCCAGACGATTGGTTTAGCCGACTCTTCCGTTGGTCACAAGCACGCGGTTTGCTCGCAGCACCTTGTGTTGACGGCTCTGCCCACGAAGGGGTAGCGGCGTATTGCAGCGACGCTGCAATAGACGCGCAGGGGGAGACCTCCCCCTCCCAAGACACACTGATCTATGTGGACAATATGCGCGTTTGTCATACCGGCGAAACGATAGCCACCAACTGGATCGCCTTAGAACTTCCTGATTTTGACACTTTTAATGCCCTTTAATTCTATAACGCATGACGCGTTGATAAAGGCTCTTTTATAAATTTAGAGGTAAACAATGAATTACAAAAAGCTTTTCGTACTTTGTGCCTTATCCACCTTTGCTGCCGTTGGCTGTAGTGATGACAAAGACAAAAAAGAGAATAAACCAACGTCCGACATGTGTTCAAACTACGTCACATCGTGCGACGGCAATGTATGGAAATACTGCAGTGACAAAACAGAAAAGACAACAACTTGCACCGCTCAAGAAAGATGTGACGATGCCAAAGGTTGTGTGCCAGCAAGTCAGGAAGACATTTGCAAAAACTATGTTTCCACTTGCAACGAAAACGTCTGGAAGACCTGTGCAGGCGGCACCGAAAAAGTCATTGCATGCAAGGCTGATCAAACCTGTGATGCCAACTTGGGTTGCGTCAATGACGACAAATGTGATGCCACCAAATTCCAGCCTAAATGCGATACTCGCAATAACGCCTGGATCAAAGGCTGCAATGGCGACGATTATGTTCGCGTGAATTGCTCGAACAGCCAAACTTGTGACGACGCCAAAGGCTGCATCACAGCAACCTGCGATAACGATGCACCCCTGAGCTGTAACGGCACCATCGCAACAGAATGCGTCGACGGAATTCTTAGAAATACGAACTGCGCCGACACCATGCAGGTCTGCGCACCCGGCAAAGGCTGCGTTGTCTCGGCCTCTATTAGCTGCGATCCCAATACCGCTCTTGCCTCGTGTGATGACGACAACGTCCTCCATTATTGTGACCCCAATGATTCCATAACGCGCACGCTTTCCTGCCCTGCTGGAACCTACTGCGATTCCGACAAGATTGGCTGCCGCAAAGGCACTGTCGAAGGTGACGAATGCACGATCGACGATACCAAGTGCGAAGGCACAATGCTATGGATGTGCATCGATGACGGTCACGGTAAAGGCGTTTGGCTCGGTGATAAATGCTCTGTCCGCGGCAAATCCTGCATGAAAGACGACAATGGCGTCGCTGCTTGTAAAGATGTTTACAGCGCAACCTGCGAAAACAACATCCTTACGCTTTGTGACGGCACGAGTTGCATCGACGAAAACTGCACGGCCGACGGCCGCCTTTGCGATGAAGAAGCTCAGAATTGCGTCGAAGCTCCCGAATTCTCGTGTAACGAAAGTACCATCACGGTCAAAGATAACAACGGCAACTTCTTCGCTTACGACTGCGCAAGCAATAACGACGCTAAACGTGGTTGCAATACCGTTTCGGGCTGCTCCAACGAGTTCTGCACTGGCTCGACTTACAATCTTTGCGACATCGACTCTAACGGCTATGACTGCCTCACCGAAAACTGCGCAGACACCAACACCACGTGCTCTGACGCGCTAAAAGATTGCATAAGCTGCGATCCCGCAACATTCAATCCTACCTGCTCAGGCAGCACCGCAACGATCTGCGAACGTGGCAAGATCGTCACGAAAGATTGTTCGGCAGAAGGCCTTGAAGAAGACTCTTGGTCCTGCGTTGAAGGACAGGGTTGCGTTGCCGCCAATCCCTGCGAAGTCGAGGATGAATTCACCTGCGACGACAATGACGACAAAGTCTACAACCTTTGTATCGGTGGCGCACGCTACCAAGACGCCTGCGGCGAAAATAGCATTTGTGACAGCAGCGTCGCGCAATGCGTCTTTGATATTACGCAGTTGTGCGGTAACGGCATGCTCGAAAGCGGCGAAAAATGCGATCCGGGCGATCCCGATAACGGCATTTCCCCCGCCAGAATTTATAAATCCTGCAACGATCTCTGGCCCGATTCGTTCAAACTTGGCACCTATGTTGGCGCACCCAGCTGCAAATCTGACTGCTCAAAATACGATTCTAAGACCTGCATTTTGGCCGATAACATCGTAACGCCCGTCAGAGAATGGAAGTTCACTGATACAGAGTCTCTCTCCGAACTCGCTCAGTCCGGCTTAATCACCACCGAAAACATTACCACCGTTTCGGCTGACGCAGGCGTCATGAAAACCGGTTTTTGGGGTAATTCATCCTCCCCTGCCTTCGACAAACGCTACATCAAACTCGTTCCTGAAAATGATGATGTACTTCAAGTTGGCAAATACGATGTATTTGGCCTCCGCTTCAATGCTGCAAGCAACGAAAAAGGTCCCCAGAAACTCCAAGTTCGCTTCTATAACGGCGACGAAGCCATTGACACGAGCGATGTCATCGATCTTACGACTACGCCTACACAGCATACAGTCTACGTCAAAGTACCCTCGCAATACGCCGGCCCCTTCAGCGTCCGCATTTCGGCCTATAACAGCACAACGACCAGAGGCGGCAGCATGACAATCAGTGATCTTGCTCTCGTTGGCGGAAATGAATAATAAATTCCTCGCCACCTAACACAAAAGGCACCCCATCTTGAGGTGCCTTTTGTGTTCATTAATATGCGCTTACATCAAATACTGTCGAAGTACTCAGATTGTATTTATCAATACTGCCAATGGGAAGTTCAAGAACGAATCGTGTACGATCGGTAGATTTATAGCGTGGTTTATCATCAAGTGGAGCCGCATTACGAATAACATTCGAAACCGTACCATCTTTTCGTATAAAGACCATGTCGAGACCTACATAACAATTTTGCATCCAAAAACTCTGTAATTTTTCATGATCAAAGACAAAAAGCATCCCCCAACCATCTGCAAAAGCCTTTCTAAACATCATTCCGCGCTGCTGCGTATATGCATCACGGCATTCTTCAATATAGAGCGAATGTTCTTCGCTACCATTTTTAAATTTGAGTTTAGGCGTATTTGAATTAGGCGTATTCATCAACGAAGGCGGCACTTCGCACCGTGAAGCTTGACAAACAAGCGGCGCATCGCACTGCTGATCATTGTCACATGGATTATGATAATTACGCTGAAACTTTATTGGATCCAGAACCATGAGTTTAAGTGCATTTTCTGTATTCACATCAGAACCAGTCATCGAAGAACAGCCCGAAAGCGTGAGAACACCTACAAGAATCAAAAGTTTTTTCATATAATAATACCTTTATTTAACGTATGAATATTTAATTATTGTTGACAGAGTTAATATTATTAACTCAAAGTACAATTTAATGTGTTATAGAAACACGTTTTGTGTCGTTATTTTATACGACTGAGAGCTATTTGTGCTGCCTGCGTATGGGTTGAAGACTGAATGAGAGCCTTAGCGCTGCCCATTTGCGTTTCAGCTAAAGCCAACAGCGTATGCCACTGAACGCGTGAATCTTTGTCCTGAACCGTCATTGAGATCGAAGTAATGGCATTATCTGCGATGACGGGATCGTTTGTACGTCTTGCTATTTGCGCGAGTGCGTACATTGACGCAATGCGAATATTTAAAGAAGGATCAAACAGTTCATTCGAAATAAAAGCAGTCACGGCGTTTGCATTTTCGGCATCAATCATGTCTGGCAATGCTCGTAGAATCACGCGGCGCGTCTCTTCATCTTGGGTTTTAGCGAGATTCGTAAGTTCTCGGGCAAAACGTGTAGCATGAGAAAACGCAAGTGCATTGATCATCGTCTGAACGACATGGGGATCGCTATCTTTGAGCAACGCTGACCGAACAGCATCTGCTGAACTATCAACCGAAACAAGTTCAGCAGCAACTTGTGCACGTTTGCGAACATCCGTATCAAAGGCACGTTTTTGAGCAGCGACAACATCGTAATCCTCCGCAGGGATCACATCACCTCGCGTAGCATCGCGCGAAGCCCAACGAACAATTGCATCTTTTGCATTTTCTGCACGTTCCATAGCAGCAAACGTATCTGGTTCTAGGCTAACAGGCGTTACCGTATCAAAAAGCGTACGCCCCGTAAGTGCATAATAGCTTTGTTCAGCACGATCAAAGTCGTCAGAAAGTAAATAGATAGCATGCGAAGCGCTCTTCGTTTCGCGCGTAAAAGCAGGTTGAGCTAGACAAGCATCAGCAATTGCAATTGCAGCAGGCGTTGCATCCGAAGCATTGAGCCAAGCGCGAAGCGCGGTTTGATCCGTTTGAGCTTGTGTCATTGCAATACGCGCTGCATGTGACGGCGTCGCAGCGTTAAGCAAATCCGATAGTTTGGACGCAATATCTGCGGGCGCAAGCGCAGCTAGTGCACGCGTAAAGAGATCCTCATTCGTCGAAGCGAGCAATACAAGCGCAGCCGTTTTATTGAGCTGTACATCGGATGATCCAAGTGCGGCTTCAGCCAAAACGAGTTTATCCTCTAGCGAAGCCTTGTCGATCGCCTCACGCATCTGAGCAATGAGCTTGACATTCGAAGTTGATTTGAGTGCACGCATAGCGGAAGCACGCGTCGACAATTTTTTGTCACTTAGGCGCTTAGCAATAAGTGGCTCGGAGCCAGGCACACCTGCTGTAATAACGGCACTCATCGTTTGACGCTGCACAAACTCACAGGGCGCATCAAAAGCAGCTTCGATGAGCTTCAACATTTTTTTGTCACCCGAAAGCGCTTTTTGCCTAAAGGCCGTATAACGCACAAGCTCATCGCCTGTGTCTACCCATGTCTGCGAAGAAACGCGGTTGGGCAAAACAACTTCAGCGAGTGCTAGCCACATCGGAATCGTTTGCACAGTAGCAGCTAAAGCCGAAGGATCGGGCGTTAATACGTTTCCAGCACAAACAATTTGACCAAGTTTTTGATTATTTTCTTCGAAAGTTCGTGAGAGTTCTGTCGTAATAATTGCAGCATATGCGCATTTTGATGCATCAAGTGCAACATTAGCATGAGCGTCGATCGAAGAAGTACCATAAGTCGGCAATTTTTTGCGTCGAAGCGCATCGAAAAGCGATGCGGGCGAAGTATCGGGAAGGTCAGCCAAAACGGGCATAAGAGCCCAGCCCTGAGGCGCACCAGGAACCTGGGTATAAACGTGAAGAAGCACATCTTCGGCATAAGCCTGATGCGTCGTAAAAAGCGCGGATGCTGCGAAAAGCAGCGGCACAAGCAGTGAATGTTTCACAGTGAATATCTCCGAAAAAAAGAGGTATCGAATCACCCCGAACAAGACGCGCTATCATACAAAAAAAAGCGCCGCGTATCACGTGCAAAGGGCACGTGAAGCGGCGCTGAATCGCTGCCGTATTGCCTTTAGGCAATAGGCAGCGGTCGAAGCCGTATTCGCCCAACAGGCGAATAGGCGAAGACCACAAAATACCTAAGAAGCAACGGGCGAAGGCGTCTTAGCTGGCACCTCTGACGGTTGTTCTGCATCGTCGGAATCATCTTGGCTTTTGGCATTCTTTCTTGTTTTGAGGTAATCGCGTAGGCGACGAAAGTTTCGAATAAAAATTCCACGATGAACGATAATAATTGCAGCAATCGTATAAGCAATAAAGATTCTTAGAATATGATTCAATTCTGGTCCAATATCGCTGATTGACATGCCTTTAAAAACGATTTTGCGCATTGCAAAACCGACAGGATTGATCACGAACCAATCGCTCACCGACGCAACCCATCCAGGCATGCTGTAAAGCGGCCAAACGTAGCCGCTAATCATGAAACAAGGCACAGAGAGCGCCAAAACGAGTTGGAAAGTCGTGTATTTGTCGCGCGCAACGCTCATAAGAATTGCGGCAATCGGGAAATTCGCCACACTGACAAGCAGCGAAAGGAAAAGCATTTGTGAGAACGGGGCCGACGGCCAACCGAACATAGGACAAAGCACACCGTAAATGAACACCGCGGCCAAAGCGACAAACGGAAGGAAGAATATGAAATGCCCGAAGTAATCGAGAAGCCAGAGATGTTTTTTTGCGAATTCGGGGTCTTTTTCGCGGCGATAGCCGATACTGAAGCCCGGAACGATCAATGACATCTGTTGTATGACGAGCAAAAAGAGAATCGGACAAAGGAACGAAGCATAAGCGAGCGTTGGAGCATGGAGAATCGTTTTGTCGTAGCGCACAGGATCGACGATAGCCATAGCGCGGTCGCCGGTGATACCATTAGGCGACGTAATGCGCTCTAAAGCAATTTCGGTATTCATACTCAAAACGGTTTCTTGCGCGGCAGTCATAACTGACGCGTAGATCATCATGTTTGTCGCGTAGACGTAAGCTTTAATACTCCCTTGCTCTATGCGTTTGATGCGCTTTGAAAAGTCCTCCGAAATGATCATAAAAGCATCGGCATCACGAGACATAACAGCCTCAATACCTTCGTCGACAGTAGATACGCTATTTTTAATAAAAGCCCCCTGCGTCGCATCGAGATTCATTAAAAAGGCGCGACTCAACGCTGAGTTATCCTGATCGAGAATGACGACCTTTCGCTCCACAACGCTCTGGTTGGAATAGACGACCGACATCAACGATGGGTAAATGAGCGGAATGACGATGATCAAAAAAATCGGATAAAACGCTTTTACAGCAAATTTCGTCTCGGCCCATAAGCTGCCAAAGATATTCAAATGATCAAAGAAGTATTTTAGAACTTTGAGAACTGTTTTCATGGTTCGTTCTCCTTAGGAAGCTGCTCGTTGGCAGTATCCGAAACACATTGCGTGTCGTCAGCAGCCTGGAGTTCTGGAGACGTTTTTTCTTTTTCGGAAGACACAACGATGTTCGCAGGCGCTGGCGGTACGGGCGCTGATGCCGCTAATGTCGATGCCGCTGCGAGAGACTGCGTTGACTGCGTCGTTTGGTCTGACTGTGCGGGCGATGTTTGGCCAGAAGTCTCGGCTGGTACGGGCGCTGACGCCGCTAATGTCGATGCCGCTGCGAGCGTCTGCGTTGACTGCGTCGTTTGGTCTGTTTTATTGTCTTCGCTCTCATTCAATTTGGCTAATTGAGGATACGAAAGGAGCAGCGACTCGGTCGCCTCTTTTTTGGTCACGCGATGATAAATGTAACGGCAGAGCAAATAGACATCTTTGAACCGCATCACGACAAAAAACGCCGCAAAGTATACAATAGCCTGTTTGAGGAACATGCTATAATACGTTGAGAGATCTGCCCACGTCGCATCATGATATAAAAACACCTGTACACTTGAAAGGAACGGCGTCAATGGCATCCACGTAGAGAACTCTCGAACGTACCACGGAAGCATTTCGAGTGGCCACGTCAAACCTGAGATCATCAACCCCATCATGCAGCAAAGACAGCTGACTGTCATTGCCATCAACCGCGCTTTGGTCAACACGAGGTTGATCATGGTAAAAAATGCTTCCGAAATGATAATGAACGCAGCCAATGACGTAATCGCCATAAACGGCGTAGACATCAAAATAATATCTACACGCGGTAGGCCTTTCATATAGACAATAACGCCTAATAGAGCCGCAATAATCGCAATTGCAGTCATACGTCCAAGATAAAAGAAGCGTTTTCTAATCTTGTGAGACGTAATCGTCGTGCCAGGATCTTCTTGAAAGGCTGCATTGACCATCAAACAGATGAAGAGCCACAAGTTGAAGAAGATCAACACCGGCATGAGGTAATCGGTATAGAGCGTCAGCGGGTTGAACGGTTTTTCGACGTCAAGATTGATTGGCTGCAAAAGCGGAAGAAGCTGTTTTTTGGGTACCCCCTGTTTGGACAGCATCGTCATGCTCACGCCGACGCTGGTCATTTTGACGATCGTCTGCACCGCGCGATCAACGTTGCGTGCTTCGATAATATTTGTGCCTTCGATAATGACTTGAACGCGCGCCCCCTGCTGCGTCTTGATCGCCTGCGAAAGCCCCTGCGGAATGAGAATGACAGCGGCAACATCGCCATTTTCAAGCGCTTCCCGAGCTTCATCGTAGTTATCAATGACACCTTGTACGCTCAAATCCGGCGAAGAGAGCAAAAATCCTCTGATCGTGCGGCTCACATTACTGTTGTCGAGATCCGTCACGTACACGGGAATATGTTCGACCACGTGGCTCGAATACACCGCCATCGTGATCCCAACCGAAAACAAGACGACGCACAGTATTGCGAAAAATTTCGCTTTCCTGAAAAAAATCGTCAGGAAATCGAAAAAACCTTTAATAAAAAACATAATTCGCCCTTACTTCCAGCGAGCTGTCATACCCGGACGCAGTCCTTCGACGGCAGAATTGGGACGAAATCGAACTTCAAAGCTTTTAATATCAAATCGATCGCGATCACTCGTTGCACGCCATGTCGCAAAATCACCCATCGGCGCAATATAGTAGAGCGTCATAGGAACTTCTTTGTCGAGCGCAGGAAAATAAATGTTAACCGAATCTCCTTTGCGCAAATTCTTAAGACGGTCTTCTCGAACTGCAAACGAAGCCCAAATATCATCAAGTTTCACAATCGTCACAATCGGATAACCAGCACTCGTCAACTCGCCTTCGTGTAGCGCAATCTTCGAGACCTCACCGTTTACAGGCGATTTTTGTACGGTTTCTTTTTTGTAAATCTCAATTTCCTGCGCAACGCTTTCGCCCTTCGCAACGAGCGCTTCAAGCGCCTGAATTTCCTCAGTCCGCGCCCCCTTATTCAACGCATCGAGCTTTGCCTGAGCCATTTGAAGCTGGCTAATTGAGACGTTGTATTTAAACTCAACTTCATCATATTTGGCCTGAGCAATGGCATTATCCCCGAGGAGTTGCTGCGTGCGGTCGAGCATTTTTTTCGTTACGTCGACCTGAGCTTGAGCCGCTTCGACCTGATTCTGCGCAGCTTTTTTCTCCTGTGGCCGCGCGCCCTTTTCCGCGAGTTTGAGCTGAGCTCGCGCTGCGTCGATGGCAGAAGTCGCCTGTAAAAGCTTAGCATCCAATTCGTCGAGGTTGAGTTCGACCAGTTCCTGACCCACTTCAACTTTGTCGCCTTCGTGCACTTTGACGTTCAAAATTCTGCCCGGAACTTTGCTCGCAACGTCGATCTCCGTTGCGCCTACAAGCCCCGTAAGCGGACGTTCTGAGGCCTCGCGCTGGGCAGCCGTCAACCGATCAACCTCAATATTTTGTAGATCGCAACTGCAAAACACACCAGCCGCACTCAAAATGACGGTTCCAAGCATCAAATTCTTCCAAAACTGCATTTTTGCGTTTCCTTTCTTCATAAATCTTAAAAACTCTCTATTTTCATCATTTTTCGGCAAATATTTTTGAATTTTATGGTGGGGGAAGCGTCCCCCTGAGCGGCTATCTTCTCGCGCGTTGCGCTTCGACGATACGCCGCTACCCCCTCTTGCCGTAGGCACCAACAACGTTTTTGTCAGCAGGTCTATGAACCATAGGTTACCATGAAAATTAAAAAGTTTTTCTGTTAAAATTCAAAGTATTAAATTAAATTTTAGAGAAACTTTAAAGATTAAATTTCACTCATCTTTTAAGTTTCAAACTCTTTAAATCCTATTCTTTTTGAGCAAACAACAATGCTGCCAAAGCATCTCTAGCGTTTACCGCTACCCTATCATCAGGCTGAACGAGCGCGATCTGCATGATGAGTGCGTTGAGTCGAATGTCGAATTCTGCCAATTGAGCTTGAGCCTCAGGGTCAGCTTTAAGTACCAAGTTGTGCAACTTGTCCCGCAGCATCTTTTCAGTCGATAAAATGCGCGCGCCTTCAAGCGATTCGGACATCCATTCCCATACGAGCAGGCGTACAAAATCGCGATGTTTGACGAGGAGCGCATAAGCTTTGAGGTAGATCGTTTGCTTGGTCTGCCCTTTTAGCATTTCGTCCGTGATCTTTAGATCCGCCACAAATTCGACAAATTCTCTACTGACATCACTCAACACAGCCAAATAAAGGCTCTCTTTATGCGGCATAAATGCGTACACAAGGCGTTTGTTGAGCTCGGAAAGATCTGCGATATCCTGTACGAGCGCATTGACGTACCCACGCTCACAAAACAGCGTTCGAGCTGCTTTAAGTATGCGCGTTTCAGCTTCTTCACGTGTGTATTTTGCTTTTCTTGGCATAACACAAACAGCGCACTTGCGTGCACAGAAATAGAGTAACAAAACGAAACTCAGCGCCGCCGTTCAAGCGATTCATACGGCGAAGAACGACCCGTGTTTCAAAACCATCCGTTCATCGTTCGAGCCTTACGGCTCTATTCAGCCTGTGACGGCGTTGGAATGTCGATCGCGTCCTTAGATAATCCGGGATTTTCACCGAGACTTAGTTTGAGAGCAGCAAGTGCAGCCAGAACATCGATGCGCGCCTTAACGTCATCGGCACGAGCCGCAGTGCGCTTAGTCTGCGCAGTGAGGACGTCAGTATTGACAGATTCGCCCTGTGCAAATTGCGCCGAAATCGTTCGCAGATTTTCCTCTGCCACGACGAGAGCCTGATGCGTGAGCTGCGTCTTTTCAACGGCCGTCTCGACGTTGAGGTACTTTTGACTCACTTCAAGCGCGATCAAATCCTGAACTTCCGAAATACGCGAGGCATTTTGCGAAGCTTCAAGACGAGCTCGTTTTGCTGCATAATACTTTTCGAGGCCATCAAAGATCGTCCAATTGGCAGCGATTCCAATAAAGGCCTGGTTCGTCGGCTGCATTGAAATACCGTAGGCATACTCATAACGTGCAATCAACGCGACTTTTGGCACGTAGTCCAAAAGCGCCAGATTCTCCTGTCGTTCGCCCAACTCCTGCGTCAAGCTCAACCGTTCCAGTTCACTGCGTTGCGCAAGCGCTTTGTCTTGGTAGCTCGACAACGCGTCCAATCTTACTTCGTAAGTATCTTGAGGCATATCGGATGCATGAAGCTCAGTACCACGCGGAAGACCGAGAACCTGCGTAAGTTTCATACCAGCCAAACGCGCCCCCTGTTTGGCTTCCATGACATTCTGTTTCGCTTTGACAAGTTCAACCTCGGCACTCAAAACGTCTGAATGCGAGATCAACCCAACGCTTTCGTACCTTTGCGCCATGGCGACATGCTGTGAAATCGTATCGAGCGCTTCCTGCGCTACACCCGTCATTAACTGGGCATAAACGAGTTTTAAATAGACGTCTGTCACCTCGTACTCGACCTTAAGCGCTTCACCTTTGCGTTCGAGCTCCACATCGCGTTGACCGAGTTCAGCCAATTTTTGACCCTGATAAACCTGGAATAACGGCGTAAGTGGCATGAGAAGTTGAACGCCGAGTATCGTCGTAAACTGCTTGCGAAGCTCCAGTTCACCCGGAACAGCCTCCATCAACGAACCCATCAGTTTTTGGCCTGCGGGTTTGACGGCTGGAACAATTGGCGTAACCATGCCCATGAGCGTCGCTGCCGTCATTTGCGCTTCGGGAGAAAGCTGAGACAAGTCAACAGAACCCATGGCTTCTGCCAAGATCTTTTCTCCATCGAACTTATCTTTATCGATAACCTCAAGCATAGACTTGTCGTTCCACAACAAGACTTTGGCATCCGCAGTAATCTGTGGCCACCATTTGGCTTTCACTTCATCGACTTTGGCTTCAGCGATCTGTGCTTTGATCTCAAGTTGCTCGTCAGCCTTCGAGTTTTGATGCGCTAATTCTATCGCTTCACTCAACGAAATCTCATGGACTTGAGCCTGACTTTCCTTTGCACCAAGCCCTAATGCACATAATACAGACGCGATGCTTAAAAAACGTTTTATATAATTCCTAGTCTCTGATCTCATTTTTAAACACTCTATATTTCTATATGTACTCATTTTTGCGACAAAACATATTTAATGACTTCTAAGCAAACAAAGTGCTTATGCAGCGCATAGTTTCTCATACGCACTTACATAGTATGACCTAAATGAAACTATTTTAGTAACATAAATATTCATTATTTTTACTTTGACTCGCTTCATTCATTCTTCTACCACCTCTTACGATTCGCAAAACGACATATAATCTTAAAATCCGCAATTAAATACACCACAGAATACTTCGTTTTTAAATCAAAAAACATGCTTTTTTACCCTTAACACGAGGGGGTAGCGGCGTATTGACTTCGAAATTATTGCAAATACAAACTCGATAGTGCAATTCATCTTTATTTTTATGAGAAATCTCAAATCATTGTACCACAGCGAAGGCAATAGCCGCTCAGGGGGAGACATCCCCCTACCAAAAAAAATAAAACCAAATTCATATAAAATGGTTTTATATTATACAACCCCCTAAAATTAAAAAGCTCGGAACGAAGTCCGAGCTTTATTGAGAACGAAGATGCTACCGGCATCTCGGCAACACTCAATTCCGCTTCATTGCACGCATAGCGTTCGCAACAGCGAGTAGCATGACACCGACGTCTGCGAAAACGGCAAACCATAAGTTGATAAGGCCCAAAGCGCCCAAGATGAGAAACGCAACTTTGACGACAAGCGCAAACGCAATGTTTTGGACGACGATCGCGTGCGTCTTACGAGCAATGCGTACACCTTCAGCGAGTTTGGAGAGCTCATCTGTCATGAGAACGACGTCTGCTGCTTCAATCGCCGCATCGCTACCAAGCGCGCCCATGGCAACACCGATATCGGCACGCGCCAACACTGGGGCATCGTTAATTCCATCTCCGACAAACGCGACCTTACCCTGACGCTGAGTGATCTTTTCGAATTCAGCAACTTTGTCTCCTGGCAAAAGCTCGGCATGAACCTCGTCGATTGCGATCTGAGCGGCGATGTTTTGGGCAGCCTTCGAATGATCCCCTGTGAGCATGACGGTCTTTTGAACGCCGAGGGATTTAAGCGCCATCAGCGCAGAAGATGTATCGGACTTAAGTGAATCTGAGATCACAATCGAACCCAAATACACGTCATTTCGAAGTACGTGAACGATCGTGCCCGATGATGCTTCGGGCGCAATGAGTGTCGATTCCAACACGCCATTTTCGAGCATTAACTTAGCATTTCCCGCAAAAATCGTATCCTCCCCGAGCGAAACACACGTCCCTCGGCCTGCAATTTCACGAAAAGCCTTACAAGCTTCGGGTTCAGGTACCTCGATCTGCTGCTTCGAAGCTTCAGCCAAGATCGAACGGGCAATCGGGTGATTAGACAACCGTTCAGCTGCCACAGCCGACTCGAGTAAAACGCGTGTATCCCCGCCTACAGCGTTCATTTGCGTAACCTCGAACACCCCGCGCGTCAACGTTCCCGTCTTGTCAAACACGACCGTGTCAAGTTTTGCCAGCGCTTCAAGGTAACTTCCTCCCTTGACGAGAATACCACTGCGAGATGCCGCACCAATGCCAGCAAAGAATGTCAACGGTACTGAGATGACGAGCGCGCACGGGCACGAAATGACGAGGAACGTGCAGGCGCGATGCACCCAAACATCCCAATCGGCGCCCGTAATCAATGGCATTGCAAGCGCGATGATGACCGCAAGTACAACGACGACAGGCGTATAATAACGCGCAAAACGCGTAATAAACTGCTCGGCAGGCGCTTTGCGAGCTGAAGCATTTTGAACCATTTCGACGATCTTCGTCGCAGTCGATTCGCCAAAACCGCGCGTAACCTCAATTTTGATCGCCTGTTCCTGGTTTAAACACCCCGATAGCACATCCTCTCCCACGGTAACGCTGCGCGGAAGGGATTCCCCCGTCAGCGCACTCGTATCGAGCGACGTACTGCCCTCCACGATGCGTCCGTCAAGCGGTACTTTTTCGCCCGGCTTGACGAGGATCATTTCGCCTACTTCGACTGTTTTGGCCGAAACATCGAGGTATTTGCCGTTACGTACGACCGTCGCACGGTCTGGACGCACATCCATCAGACCAGCAATCGAACGACGCGATCGGTCGACGGCCATATCCTGACAATGCTCCCCTATTTGGTACAACAGCATGACGGCAACCGCTTCGGGATATTCGCCCACGCAAAAAGCGGCAATGCTCGAAACTGTCATCAAAAAGTTCTCGTCAAACACGCGCCCATTCGAAATGCCTTCAAGTGCCTCAGCCAAGACATCAAATCCCGCGATCAAATATGCAATCACAAGCACGCTGAGGTACGAAAGTCCCTCGATCCCAAAACACTTTTCCATGACGAGCGCAGCTGCAAAAAAGAGCCCTGCCAGTAGGATACGCCCAACGTTAGAGTTCTCTTCCTCGTCCGCCTCGTGATCGAGATCAATGGGGGCAGCCCCGCGTTCGCAATGTTCGCAACCGCACCCGCAGCCGGCGTGTTTATGTTCATGGTGAGCACTTTTAGGAGCTCTAAGTTTTTCTTCGTGACAATGACGACACATCGTTGTGTTCCTTTACAATAAGTTATTTATCTAGAAGCTATTCTACATAATCCGTGAACTATTTTCAAACAATTGAACAACTATTCAACTTAAATCTCGAGAAAAGATAACATGGAGACAACCTTCACCTTGCAATCGTTTAAACTATTGTTCAATTATTCAACTATAAACATACAAAACAATTTCATGCCCATCCCCCGCTTAGAGCCCCCAACCCCGCGTGCATCTCCAGGCATGTTTCGCTATTCAGTGAGATGCTCAAGCGCCGTCGAAAGGATCTCTTTTACGTGTGCATCCGCAATCGTATAAAAGACAATCTGACCATCTCTACGGCTATTGACGAGCTTCGAAAGCTTAAGTGCTTTGAGCTGATGCGAAACGGCTGATTTGGTAATGCCCAGAATCGCCGCAATATCACACACACAAAGCTCACTTTCACACAGCATGTGCAAAATGCGAACCCTGTTCGGATCGCCAAAATGCTTGAGTAGCGCCGAGAGGTCTTCGTAAAGTCTATTTTCGAGCATGCACGATTTTGTCTCCCGCACGGCCTCTTCATGGATAATCTCGCAGTCACAGCTGCCTGATTCTTTGCGCGCCATAAGTGTTCTCCCATTTCTTACCATTGAATGATTGAACAACCATTCAACTAACAAACGCGCTTTTATCACCTTTTTAGAATCTTGCAACCTTTTTATTTTGGGCCGGCTTTTCCCTACGGTCAATACGCCGTCCCCTGCGGCCTTTTCCCTACGGTCAATACGGCCGCAGACATGTGCCGCTCTATCTATTTAATATTGTTGTGTCATAGTGCCGCCTATCGCCTTACGTCGATACGGCGGACGCGCGTCGGCTATTTCATACGCCGCCTCAAGTCAGCCCTACAAAAGAGCTTTCATGTCACCTTGTTTACGAAGTTATCCTTTGCTTTCTTCATTAAACATATGTTGAAATAGAGCTATAATAAAAACTATGATATTTCATAAAAGTCATGCTCGAACTTGCGCATGACGTATGCGTATGTTTTTGTCGATGCTTCTATACACGGGATTTGCACCACTATGACAGACAACACCTCCGTTCCTAAAAAACTATCCAAGCAACCATCTATTCCCGCTTTTGACAAAATTGATTTAGGTGAAATTCACGAGTTTTAAGATGCGAGTGAACGTTTTAACGCGGTTTATCATCATTTAAGTCGCCTTGTTATTCGTTATCTCCGTCTTTATCCTGAGCGTATTCTGGACGATGCAGGCAATATTCAGCTCGGCTTGTCAAGTGCTCACGAACTTCTTCAGCTCAATCATGTTCGAAAAGATCAGAGCGGCAATGATTGGCTAGATGAACATGGCTTCCCATCGCTGTATGATATCAGCATGGAGATTTACCAGTTTCAACAGCTGATCGAAAAACGTATGGATCTCACGCTGGAAAATGGACACGGAGATCGACTCATTCCAGAGAATGTTCAGACGCACTTTCTTCTCTCTTCTCACGAAATATTCTTGCTATGCGCCGTCGCTGCGGCTCAGACCGATGGCGCAATCATGCGCCAGTTCCAGTATGCTAGCGGACTCAATGCAACGCTCTTCCCCGCTTGGTTCTACGCCGAAATGCTACAGAGTAATGAACTGACGCCCCGTAACATCTTGGAAATGCTCGCGCCAGATCGGCCACTGCGTATGTATTCACTCATCGAAGTTGGTTCCAGAAACGAATGGGGCTTTAAAGTTCCAATCTTTCAGGCGCCGTTGTGTGTGCCGCAGCGCATGATCTCGTATCTCATGGGTTATGATATGCGTAACCACCTTGAATATGCAGAGATCATCGAACCAACGAAAGAAACGGTCGAACTCGTTTATCCTGCAGGATTCAAAAAGAATGTTTTGCGCGCATTGCGAAATCGAAATGCACGTATTGCACTCTGGGGACCCAAAGGCTTCGGACGCCGTAGCCTGATTCGGGAGTTTGCCGCAGCTCAGAACCTTAAAATTATTGAAATTGATGCCTCCTGCCTTTCAGACGACGAGAATCCAGAACACCTCGCCTATATTATGGGTGAATGGTTCAGAGAAGCCCGTCTGCTGAATGCTATCATGATCTTCCGATGTGATAATGTTAAATCTCCAAACGTTTTACAGGCCATCGAGAATGTCTTACCTCAGTTTAAACGCATCCTTGATCTTCACTTTGGTATCATCTGCATCCTGGCTAAAAACTCCTCATCACTTATTTCTCGCTTGTTTGGCGAATATACTGAATTCAAATGCACAACCCCGCCCCAGATAGAGCAACTCAATTTGTGGAGATTGGCACTTAAGAATAATCTGAGTGGCGAAAAGCTCGATGATGCCGTTGACTATATCTCGTCAAGCTATTGCATGACGATGGGAGAAATAAAGGATACGATTTCGACTTGCTGCTCGCGCTTTATGACCTCTGAACCAACAGGCCCTGAACTCGCAGAAACCCTCCGTGTAACTCGGGGGCATGAACTTGAGGGACTCGCAGAACTTAAATCGACTCCGCTCGGTTTAAAAGATATTGTTCTCAGCACAGAATTGCGCGAAAAAATTAATGAGATTCTCAATTTTGCTCGTTATTCCGAATTTGTTACCAAGGATTGGGATTTCCGTCGCATGTCGACCGCAACTGGATTGGGAGTACTGTTTTGGGGGACCTCCTGGGACAGGTAAAACACTTACTGCTGGCGTCCTTGCTCACGAGCTTAAACGTGCGCTCTACGTTGTCGATATTTCACGTATCGTCGATAAATACATTGGCGAAACAGAAAAAAGACTCGCTAAAATATTTGACTATGCTCAAACCACTCAGGCGATCTTGCTCTTCGACGAAGCAGACTCGTTCTTTACTAAACGCAATGGCGGCAAAACATCAAATGACCGACACGCCAACCTCGAGGTTAACTATCTACTTCAGCGACTCGAATCATTTAACGGCATTACCATCTTAACAACAAACCTTGCAAACGCTCTCGATGAAGCTTTGCAACGACGTATTCACTTTAAACTGGAGTTCTCGATGCCTGATGCGCGTGAACGCGCTAAACTCTGGGAAGTCCTTGTGCCGCCTAAAGCTAGAGCCGAAAATATCGATTTTGAGTTGCTGGGTGAAAGATTTGAAATCTCTGGTGGATACATTAAAAACTGTGCATACCGTGCCTGTATTATGGCTGCTTCGCAAAATAAAAAGGTCGATACCGATATGCTGTGGGATGCGGGTATTTATGAATTGCGCGAACTGGGCCATATCATCCGAGATGAATAACCTATAATCACTGCTGTCCCACGAAGTTTTCATAGAATACTCTGATAACTCTACAGTAGCTTTGTTTTATCGATATATAGTCGTTTCTAAACATGAAAAAGACTTAAGATTACTGTTAAATCGCCTGCGTCGCGAAGCCGAAGGCAAGCAGCGGGCG
>JAZRWH010000099.1:0-32701 GCA_045599585.1 Myxococcota bacterium | reverse complement strand
CGCGATATGACGCCCCTTTGGGCCGTCTGCCGGATAAACGAAATTAAAAAAGATGTATGCGTATTTCATGAACTCAATATCTTAATAAAGGAAACAGTAAGTCGAACGCACGCGTTGTGAAACCGAAGGCAAGCAGCGTGCACACCGGGCGAGCGCGCATGTTGAAACCGAAGTCAAGTTCGCGTGTGGATTCCCAAGGGGCGTCCGCGATACGACGGCCCCTTTGGGCCGTCTTCCGGACAAACGAAATTAAAAAGATGTATGCGTATTTCATGAACTCAATATCTTAATAAAGGAAACAGTAAGTCGAACGCACGCGTTGTGAAGCCGAAGTCGAGCGTGCATGTTGAAGCCGAAGTTAAGTTCGCGTTCGTCGACAATCTGCCAAAACTAACCTTAACCTCCAGGTCTAGCAAATTCTAAGTATAAAAGGCATGTTCAACGTGCATTTTGCATCGAGAAGAGTAACACTGGTTTTAAATAAGTACGATTTGAAATCTAATTGAAGTGGCTGCCGAGTTTACTACGAGTGGCTGATTAATTAAGACTCCATTTGACAAATTGAAAGCGATAATCTAAAATATAATTAAAATGGGGGTGGCGTTATGATAAATAAATTAACTATACGGTTTGTAGGTTGTATTTTACTGTACTTTACAATTGTTAATGCATATTATTCTGAGTTGTATGCGCAATCGTCTGTTGAAGATCAGAATTCATTGTTGATATCAAACGGTGGTTCGAGAATACCTGATTATGCATCTCGAATAATAAATGCCTATCCGCTTCAACATTTAGAGTACATAGATAATAAAATTGTATTTCCTAATGGTACGATGATAGTATTTGATGATGGCAAAACAAAGTCATTCGAATCAATGTTGAACGATGCCGATATAGAAGATATGTTTAAGATTCCATATCGAGTGGAAATAAGTGAACCACTTTATCTGGAAGACAGTGGTAGGATACGTTGTGAAGCCTTTTTTAAAGCGATGTATGGTTCTACCCCCCAAGAAGTGCGAAAAAACTTAGTATCTGTTTCATGGTTTGGTCAGAAGATTCAATTTTCTGCTGTTAATGGAGCAGCTGATGCTCTTAAGCGTGTTGCAGAGGATATTGAGAAAAACCATCCTGAATTAAAAAAGTATATGAAATCTTCAGGGACATATTATTGGAGAAAAGTAAGACACGCTGACAGACTAAGCGCACATAGTTATGGAATAGCTATTGATATTGCAGTTAAGTATAGTAATTATTGGAAATGGACTGCTCCGAATGCAGATGAATTAGCAGTTATTCCTTATGTGAATCGGATTCCAATGGAGATAGTATCCATTTTTGAAAGACACGGATTTGTATGGGGGGGGAGATGGTATCATTTTGATACAATGCATTTCGAATACAGGCCAGAAATTGTCATTTAAATGAAAGTTTCCATCCGAGTCATTATCTGAAAAAGATTTGTATCGGCTTACACCCTAATAAAGCATTTTGGCTCTTGAAAAGAGGCAATAAACCGCTAAACTCAGATTCGTTAAGCTTTGAAATTCAAAGCAAAAGATCAAATTTTTAAATGGAGTGTAGGAATGAAACGCTTTTCTATTTGTATGCTGTTGTTCTTGAGCATTACTGCGAGTACGGGATGTAATGATGCGTCTTCGTCAGACGAGCTCGATTTTGATCCGATAGACATTGAATATCAAACACATTCGTTGGCGCTTACCAAAGCAAATTCATGTGATGATTATCGTGCGCATGTACTTGATTCTCTAGCCAGACGCATTGCGGATGTACGTTTTAGTGGTAGTAGCTATTATTGGGGCGAAATTGCTGATGATGCTGTTAACTCTCCAAGTTCAAATGAGACAGGCGGAAGCAGCAATGGATCGTCGGCTGGGGAGTTTACGACAACTAATGTTCAGGAAAAAGGTGTTGATGAGCCTGATACTGTTAAAAACGATGGTCAATACATGTATGCGATCAAAGGGGATCATGTTGTAATAACAAAGGTTTGGCCAGCAGAAGAAATGGCCGTCGTCTCGACACTTCCTCGTGCTTTAGATGGGAAGGAACAGACTAACGGTAAACGTGAAAGTTGGGTTTCACCTTCTGGTTTAATGCTTTCTGGTACGCATTTATTTGAACTTGGAACAGTACATTCTTATACATACGATGATAATCGTTGGTATGGAAATTACGAAAGTGTTGTGAGCATTCGCGTGTTTGATGTATCTGATCCAATAAATCCTCAACTAGTAAAGACGCATCAAATAGAAGGGCATTTCCAGGATGCCCGTTTTGTTAATAATAGATTGCATGTTATATCTTCTGCAGAGCCATCGTTTGATTGGTATGATGTATATGAATTAGCCGAATCATCCATTCCTACGGTACCTCGTTATGATCATAAAGATTGCTGGGACAAGTTAGATTGGGATGATGATAACTGGGATGAAGAATGGGATAAATGCATTGCTTATGAGAAAGACTGGGAAAAACAGTATGAGAGCAATGTAAATAAGTATTTACCTGTAATCCGAGGCTGGCTTGAAGCGAAGTATCCAACGATCAGTAACATCAAATTGCCGCAATATTCTGATGGCAGTATTTCACGAGAAGCGTTTGGGTGCGAAGAAATGTACATTCCGGGCACGAGTTCAACGGATGACGGGTTCCTTGTTGTTTCTGAAATTTCAGGCGATTCGTTTGAGAATTTCACTGCCCAAGCTGTAGCAGATTATGGCTGGACTGTTTATGCATCGACAGAAAATCTTTATGTAGTATCGAATAGTTATAATTGGTCTTGGTTTGATGGAGATTCGAATGGATATTCTCATATCCATCATTTTAATTTAGGTGATTCTGCTGGACATGTTAAATATGTCAATTCGGGTGAGCTTGACGGCTTTGTGACGGATCAGTTCTGGCTGAGCGAATATGATAATCATCTTAGAGTTGTAACGAATTCTGGGCTCTGGGGGAATAGTGTTAAAGGGCATACGCTTTCTGTTCTGGACATTAACTCGCCTAAAGTTATGAATGTTACTGGATCTGTGTCTGGTTTTGGTAAGAATGAATCGATATACGCAGCGCGTATGTTTGGCAAAAAAGGCTATGTTGTCACATTCAGAAACACAGACCCATTGTATGCGTTTGATCTTTCTGATCCCAATAAGCCGATGATTGCGGGTGAATTAAAAATTACTGGTTATTCTTCATATATTCATCCTGTGGGTGAAAACCATCTTCTAACAATAGGTAAATCTGGAGATGAGTCAGGTAATATTACTGGTATGCATCTTCAGTTGTTTGATGTTTCAGACCTTTCAAACCCGACATTAAAGTATAATGTAAAAGTTTCACAAGATACCTATATCTCGGATGATGATAGATATTATAGTTCATATGGATGGTCGGAAGCACTTTCAAATCATCATGCATTTAATTATCATGAGGGATCAGGTCTCCTAGCAATACCTGTCAACATAAGCTCTTATTCATATACATTTGCAGATTATGATTGGTCTTCTAAATATTTCTCGGGTATGTTTATCTATCGTGTAACGCCTGATTCAGATTTTGAATTTTTGGGTGGTATTGATCATTCTAATATCGATAAAAATAGCAATGAAGCATATCGTTATTGGTGGAGTAGTGTTGATCGCGCGAGATTCTATTTTGCTCAAAATGGTGTTTATGATGAAAATGCATATGTTTACACGATTTCTGATATTGGAATAAAAGTTAACAATGCAAATAATCCTAGCGAAGAGATAAAGTCTGTCAATTTTGATAATTAAATCGTATACCACGTATTGAGTCACGTATAAATGGCATGATACACAAGATACTTATTGAGAGCCGCATTGCTAAAAATCACAATGCGGCTTTTTTTGTTATATCTAATGTTTTTTAGATGTAATCTATTATTGTTGCATGTCGTTGATTTCTTGTTTAAACGAGTGATTGTTTTGTATAGTATAATTGTGTTTGTAATTTGGTGTTTAATAATATGCCGGGCGTATTTGCGAGCAAATAGCCCGGCAGCGAGCCGTATTCGTCAAGGACGAATAGGCGAAGCGCAAAAAAGGCACATTTATTGGGTTAATGTTGCGTATAGAGGGAATGCGACAAAAAATTAAAAAAAAGCACTTAAAATCGTAACGAATTGATTTTCGATGGCACTACTGTTGTGAGGAAACAATGTGTTCTCCTCTCTGTTCTAGGAAAGGTGGTTGTATGTTGAATCTCGTTGTTACGTGTTTTCGCTGTCGCGGTTCACCAGTTTGCTTTGGTTTCCCGTCCAGAACATAAGTTGTTGACGAACGCGTATGTTTTGCGACGCAGTTTGCTCTAAAAATTCCTGCGTTCCTACTCGCTATTCGGTCGTTGTGAATTTTGTGGAGATTTCTGGTTTGGCCACAAATTTTTTTGAGTTAACCTCAAAAAAATGTCTGGGCAAAGCTGTTGGAGGCGTCTGTCCTGCAGCTGGTCTGGGCTATCAAACCGGCGGTGGTGGATGGCGGGGGCGGGGCCCAAATCTTGGGCCCTAACTGTAGCCAAGTGCTTGAAATGTTGCAAAGTGTTCAAAAATGCATATAAACTTAGTATTTAAGAGATGTTAGCATCGTAAATTATCTTGTTTTGAAGATATATCAGATGTGATTATTTATTGCTAATCGCATCTTTTCTAGAAATTCATTTGATTAGTGAAGAATTGATGTATTAAAAAATCATAGTATATTAGTATTATAAGTACGGTTGTAATAAACATTTTTGTTGTTATATGTGGTATATGCATCAATTAATGATGTAATTTAAATTGTATTAAATAAGTAAATTATCATGATGTTGTTTGAGTTAATTTATTGATATTGTGAGGGTCATAAGCATGTTTGGGCATTGTGATTGGGTATGCATGTCACTATGAGCATAGTATGAGTGTTAAGTCTTTGTAATTTCGCTTGCTTCGCTCTAGAGGAGATAGCTGGCAGGATGCGTTTAAAAAAGCGCGAATCATGTTTTGACGTACTTCACAGAACGCTATAAATAAGTACCAGCATGTTTTAATGCTTTTTAAGGGTGGTCGAGATGGCAAAGAAGAAAGAAGCGGAAATTGAGATTGGAAGCGTTGGAGAGCAGGTCGATGAAAAGACTGCGCGCAATATCCGTGTGGAGAACGAGCGAGAACAGGCAGCTAAGCCTCGAAGACGCAAAAAAGTAGAACCTGTTCAGGAAGAGACACAAATGGGGCTATCTCAAGAGTCGGAGTCTGGGACTGGGCAGACCGGATCAATAGATAATGATAATTCTAGGGAGGAAGAAGATTCCGAGTCTTTTGCTGCGCAATATAATAGAATGCAGTTGCAATGGATAGAGGGGTTTAAAAGGCGTTCTGTTGATGAACAACAAAATTTGTTATATAATTTAATTAATGAAAGGTTGTATTGGAAAATTATATATTACATACGCCGTTTTCCAGAGCGATTGACGAGCAGCCGTTCGACTTATACAGATAGATGTGTAGGTGCAGAAGAATTGATGGCATATATGGGATTTATAGACCCGAATGGTTATTCCAATCAGTGGGTTGAATCGCATCATATTCCAAGTAAGTCAGATGCCCAGAATCGTCTTATTGTATTAGATGCACAAATAGATACACTTTTAGATGTTGAATCATCATGTGCGATTGCTTCTATAAAAAAGAATTTTGCGCTCAATCATCAAGAAGTCGAAATTTTGGGAACGTTGATTGCAGCAATGAGCGAGCAATCGCTTCTGCGTCTCATGACGGTTGCTTGGGCTGATTTTTCTGTTCGATTGCCGACGGTGACGTTTATTAGTAGTCTTCTGTCTGATGAACCAGAGCGAACTGAAAGTATAATTAAACTTCTTTCTGAATCTGGAACGCTGCGTCGTATGCGTCTTGTGATTGCAGAGCGTCATGCGGCATTTCCAAATTATACACCACTCGCGTATACACCTCTTTCTGTCGAACAAAATGTTATTGATGCATATTTAGGCCGAGATCGGGACACGGATCTTCCTCCGAATATGACGATACACAGACAAGGTATTCCGCGTCGCGCTGTGGAAGGGGTAAATGCAGCCTTTGATGAGTTGGAATATATATTAAATTCACCCTCTGCGCGAGTGTGTTTACTTGGACCTGTTCATGCTGGGCGTCGAACGATGTTGTGTAGTATTGCGCATTACGTACATCACAAAGCAGTTTTAGAGGTCGATGCTTGTCGTGAATTTGAACGTGTTCAGCCACAAGAAATTGAAGCGCGCATTTCTAGCATTATGCGAGAATCGCTATTGTCCGGGTGTTTATTATTACTTCGATTTGATGGTTTAGATGACAAATCAGAATTATTACAACGCCTGATTGAGCATCAAACCCAAATAGCGCGTTTAATATCATATTATCCAGGAAGAGTTGTTATATTGGCGAACAAAGTAATGCCATTTTTTGATGATGCATTTGGAAAACCGACGAGCATTCATATTTTGCCTCCAACCGTAGAAGATGCATGCAAAGTTTGGAAACGCGCGCTCGAGCCGTGGTGTGATCCTGATTCATGCAACAGAATGGCTGAAATGTTTTCACGTAATTATAGTTTGCCGATTGGTAGTATATTTACGGTTGTGCGAGATGCATCTGATGCGCAGCAGTCGCTTCAGGGCGATATGATGGTTCTTCAATCGCATCATGTATTAAATGAAATTCGTAAGAGTTTTAGACACCAGATGGGGGCGTTAGCGGAAGTTACAGTCAGTGATGTTCCGCTTTCGGGTGTTGTATTGCCCCAGGAAGCAAAGGCTCAGGTAAATGAGATTTTGGAGTATGCAAAGAATCTTCATAACGTTTTGGACGTTTGGGGGTTCAGACAGCGTTCTCCTTATGGCAATGCGCTTTCAGTGCTTTTTGCTGGGCCTCCGGGCACAGGTAAAACGCTTTTAGCATGTGCGCTAGCGAATGAATTAGGTAAAGTTCTTTATCGAGTAGATTTATCAAGGATTGTCGATAAGTATATCGGCGAGACAGAAAAGAATCTCGGAAGGATTTTTGATGAAGCAGCCAAAGCTCAAGCTATTATATTATTTGATGAGGCTGATTCGCTATTTGCGAAACGAACAGAAGTAAAGTCATCAAATGACCGTTATGCCAATCTCGAAATAAACTTTTTGCTTCAGAAGTTAGAATCATACAATGGAATTACAATATTAACGACGAACTTATCTAAGAGTATTGACGAGGCCTTTAGACGACGTTTAAGATTTATAATTGATTTTCCGATGCCAGATGTACCTTCGCGCGTTGCATTGTGGAAACGCATGATGCCGCCATCAGCACCACTGTCGGAGGATATACGTTGGTCTTGGTTGGCGCGTACATTTGAAATGAGTGGCGGTTACATACGAAATGCTGTTTTGAAAGCGGCTATTACGGCTTCAGCGGCACATCAGCCGATATCGATGCAACATTTGGCAAAAGCGGCTGCGGATGAAGCAAGATCGATGGGTAAATTGATGCGCATTGATGATTTTAATGATTATGACGACGACGATGAAAATTATGACTAATGGTTTTATAGATTGATTTAATTTGGGGGGATGAGTCCCCCTGAGCGGCTTTTTCTATCGAAAAGGGGGCATCTTTTGATTGGACGATGCGACTCAGATTGTAGTGGTATCATGGATGTGCGCATTATGTGTAAGTGCAGCAACGTCAAAGATTTCCCCTTTTCTCGAAATACGCCGCTACCCCCTCAGGCCGGCGGCGCTGTTATGCATGCGTTCGCGATTAGTATGGTTATAGATGCCAAGGAGTGGCAGCACAATGACGTATAGCTGTCTCATAAAAAGTCTAAAGAGCATTCGAGAGCAGATTAGAGAATTAATTGTGAATGCTCACAAAACTCGAACTGATTATGCCGAGATTCAGAGGAGTTACGATACGTGTCTACATCGGTTTAAGTTGTGGTTTGGGGAAGATATCGTTATCGAGAATACGGAATCACGAAAGAAAAAGTGTGTTATTACGTTTGATGAGAATAAAGAGCACAATCCACTATACAAAATATACAAGATGCATGCTCTTTCAAGCAGCAATAGTATTAGCTCTTATTTTGTTTTATTAGATATTTTACGAGATCGGCATTTGAGTAAAAATGAGATCATGGCCGAGTGGGAATCCCGTTATCATGACTTAGAATTTTATGTAAATGACGCATCCAAAAGAAGTAAGCGCAAGGACATAAGTGAAGCCGGAATCTTGTCTGATTCAACGTTAACGCGGTGTCTTAAAAAGTATGAACGCGAGTATGGTATTATTAAAGTATCGAAGCAAAAAAGTAAAGATTTGTATGCGTTGTACCAACCGTCTTTTGATTTAGAGCGTTGGCGAGATGCACTTCATTTCTTTTCAGAAGTCAGTCCGCTTGGTGTTATTGGTGATTATCTCTTAAACAGACTGAACCGAGGTGATTATACGCTATTAAACCAAGAAATGATTACATCTAGCTTATGCAAAACCACCTCTCCTTTTGTATTTGATCATATTTATTGTGTTTATGCCTTAGATTTTGAGATTGTAGAAACGCTATTAGAGGCAATTGCTGCTTGTGAGCCTGTACGCATTAATAATACGAAGCTTTCAACGATTGAGAAAGCAGAAATTGTCCCTCTTAAATTGTATATAAGTTCACGTTCTGGGCGTCAGTTTGTCTTAGGTTGTCATTGTGATGGAAGCAATCTGCGTGTTTATAGAATTGACAGAATTCAAGAGATATCGATTATCAGGGATAGAGGAACTTTTGAATGTCATCGCGCATTAATTAGAGTCTTTGAGCAAAATATGTGGGGTGTATATGTTACAGAAGTGAAGCAGACTGAGCATATAGAGATCACCTTTAAGATACCGGAGGGATCCGAGAGCGTGCTTCAGCGTTTAAACTCGGAAAAGCGATGCGGAAAGCTAGAAAAGTTGAGTGATGATCGTTGGGGGTATCAAGCGGATGTGCATAGCGCATCCGAGATGATGCCGTGGATTAGGACTTATATGGGATATATTTGTTCTGTTAAATCTTCTCATGGCAAGTTGGAAAGTAAGTTTCGGACAGAGATGGAAGAACTACGCAAAATGTATGGATTGTCGAAATGATTTTTGATGAAATCTATGGCTGTTATTACGATACGGTATCAGCTATTCTTAAAGAAAGCAGAACACGAAAAGTCTCGTTAAGTTTGATAAGAAAGATTGCTCAAGAGCACATGAGTATCGAGGGGGCGCGAGAGTTTGAAGCTTGTCTAATCAATAGTGGCGATTGGTGTTTGATGACTCCAGACATGAAATTTCCTGTCAAGGATGCTTCCTATCAGCCAATGACGAAATTAGAACGGCGTTGGCTGAAGACGCTTTTGTTGGATCCCAGGATTGAATTATTTGACGTTGATAAGCGTGGATTAGAGGATGTTGATCCATTGTGGAGACCAGAAGATATTTGTGTTTATGATGCGTCTGGTGAATCTGATCCATGGCAAGACAGTGCATACATAGAGCGTTTTCAGTTTTTGAAGCAAGCGATTGCTGAGGAGCGTTCCATTAATGTAAAGTGGATGGAATCGGATGGAAGTTGTCTTTCAGTCATTGGTTATCCTTTACAGTTAAAGTATTCGATAGACGCTCAACGGTTTGAGCTTATCGTGAGTGTGAATGATTATAGAATTAATATAGCGTTAAAAAACATAACTTTGTGCACGTATGAAGTATTTGATGAAAGTTGTGAACTTGATGAGGCTGTATTGCGCAAGTGTATCAAGAAAGATTGCTATAAGATGGTAGAATTTGAGGTGACAGACAAACGTAAGGCATACGAACGTGTTAGTCGAGAGTTTAGTATATTTTACAAGCTTGAGGCATATCAAATTGGCAAAGACAGATTTAGTATGAGGATTCGTTATAATGAGCAGCAGGAAGATGATTTGATCATGCGTCTTTTAGCTTTTGGGCCGAAGATCCAAGTTTTATCACCATCTGAACTGATCGAGCGCATTAAAAGGGTGATTCAACAACAAAGTCAATTATGGCAATAAAAAAGAGGCGTGTAGAAGCTATCAATGTGGATACTGGTTGAATGGGGTGAGTTTGTTTGTGGAGTATAGTGGGAGATTAGTGTTTTAGATATAATCAATTGACATAAAAAATGTCGTGGTAAATTTGTTCAATTTGATACAAAGTGTATTGTATAATTAAACAATACGTTTAAAGAAGAAATATAATAAATTTTGAAATTTCAAACTATTACGATATAAAGCAGAAGCGCCTGATTTTTGGCGAGAAAGGAGAATGTAATGAAAGTATTAATGATTAACGGAAGTCCTGAAAAGGACAGTTGTACGAATCGTGCCCTGACTGAAATTGCGAACACGTTGAAAGCGGAAGGGGTTGATAGTGAGATCATCAACATTGGCCGAGAGACGATACGTGGATGTTTTGCGTGCAATGGTTGTGAAAAGTTAGGCAAATGCGTTCATGATGATATTGTGACGCAGGTTGCATCACGTCTTGATGAGTTTGATGCATTTATTGTTGGGTCGCCGGTATATTATGCATCTGGTAATGGAACCGTATATTCATTTTTAGATCGTCTATTTTATTCATCGGGCAGCAAACTTCGTTACAAACCAGCGGCAGCGATTGCCGTAGCTCGCAGGGCAGGCACGACAGCAACACTTGACACGTTGAATAAGTATTTTACGATCAACGAAATGCCTGTTGTATCATCGACGTATTGGAATATGGTTCACGGATTTACGCCTGCGGATGTAGAAAAAGATCGAGAAGGTCTTCAGACGATGCGTAATATTGCCCACAATATGTCTTGGTTGCTTCATTGTATAGAAGCTGGCAAGAAGGCAGGAATTAGTGAGCCCGCGACAGAGCGTGGAGAATGGACGCATTTTGTAATGGATAAGTAATTTAAGTCGTCCGTTGTGTGTATAAGTATGAGAAGTCAGCGGACGAAATACGGAAACAATTGTTATAATCACTATTGGTGAAAATAATAATTAAAGTAAAAAAGGCCGTATGCGCGAAGCGTGCATAGGCCTTTTAGGCGATGCGTATGCGTAGCATAGCATCGCAGCCTGGCGTATTGGACGGAGTCCAATAGCCGAGGCGCGAGTTTATTCATCGGGATATTTGAGGAGTATGATCAAGCATTGCGCGTATTGTCGCGATTTGAGAGTGATCAGGGGCTCAGGGATTTCGATATTTGTATTAGGATCGAGCTCGAGGGAAAGGATAGCGCCTGGGGCAAGTCGATGTCCGTCCAAGAGGGCTTGGAGGGTTTCGGGTAGGAGGCCGGCGGCGTAGGGGGGATCGCACATTACGAGATTATACGGTCCATGAGAGAGGCGATTCCAGGCTTTAGGTGTTTCGCCGAGGATCGCAAGAGTGTTGTTTTTAGCATCCAATTTTTGAATATTTTGCAACAAAAGGTCGTAGTGAGCTTTATTTTTTTCGACGAAATCGACATGAGCAGCACCGCGACTATAGGCTTCGAGCCCTAGCGCGCCAGAGCCAGCGAAGGGGTCAAGGACGCGAAGATTTGCGAAGGAGCCGCATTGACTTGCGATCATCGAGAAGAGGGCTTCGCGGACGCGAGCTAGCGTAGGTCGGACGCCGAGGCCCTGTGGAACGAGGAGTTTAGCGCCGCGGCGGCGGCCACCGAGAATTGCTGGCATAATGTGACCAAAAGAAGTGATTAAGGAAAGTGGGAATTACGACTGGTTTGTTGGTTTAATGGGCGGCCGCGTGTGCGGTCGTCGTCGGCGTGGATTGGACGGGTGGAAGTTGTCCTGTGGTAAGGGGCGCGCCTGGTTAGGTTTAGGCGACTGAATAATTCTAGGTTCGACGGGGGCTAGTGTCGGCGAATGGGATTCGTCGTTGTGTCTAGGTTTAGCTTTTCGGACGGAGCGTTTTTCTTCCTGGAGTTCCTCAGTGTTTGAGGGGAGTTTTTCGGGTTTTTTTCGAATGACGAGACCGGCTGCGTTTGTCGTAACATCTTGTGGTGTAGCAGTTGGGAATCGTTTTCGTTTGACTTGTCTTGCTAGCGAAGAGTCAGGCGCTTGTGAAGGTGTTTGTTTAATGGAAGCGAGGGTAGTTTTTCGGTGTTCAGTGAGTGTAGTTTTAGCGGGAGCCTGAGTAGAGTGTCTTGAATGGGGCTTAGCAGGCAGAGGTGCTGGTGATTTTGTATGTAGGGCGGATTCGACGGCCGAAGAGGGATCGTGGTTAAGGTAGAAACGTGCGGGTTCGAGTGGGAAAGTTATTTCTTCGGACTCGACTTTTGCGATGATATCGTCGCCAGCGGGGACGTAATCATAGTGAGGCAAGCGTTGTGTTTCGCCGTTATCGTAAGTGATCACGACTTCTTCGCGGAGGAGGTCGATATCTGAAATTCTACCCAGTCCCCAACGAGTGAGGACGCGTTTTCCTTTTTTGGGGAGGGCACGTTTTTCTTTCAGGTAGTCGACGTATTCGTAGCTCAAGCAGCAGTAGAGTCGACCACAGACGCCGCTGATACGTTTAGGATTTGTTGCGAGTCCCTGAGCGCGGAGAAGTTTAACGGCGACGGGATCAAATTGTCCGAGGAAGCGACCGCAGCAGAGGCGTTGGCCGCATGAACCGAGGGCGCAGATCAGACCGGTACCGTTTCGGAGTCCGAGCTGGTACATTTCGACGCGGAGTTTGAGTTGTCCAGCGAGGAAAGCGACCATTTCGCGGAAGTCGACGCGAACGTCCGATGCGAAGTTAATGGTAATATTTTTGTGATCGTGACTGAGATCAGCCGAGAGAACCTTCATCTGAAGATTATTCTCGATAGCAAAAGAGGTCGCGAGTTCTTGTGCATGTTTTTCGATAGCGGTGTTATTTTCGTCGATTTTAACGTCTTCCTCGTTTGCCTCTCGAAGGATGTAAGGGAGAGAATTAATTTCGGCGACGCGACGGTATCGGTAGCCGACGGTTGTAGCGAGGAGAACGTTACGGTGGATGCGAACGAGGACGCGCGTATTAGGAGCGAAAGGTTTTTCGTTTGTATTGACTTCGAGCAGACGTTGGGAACGAGCGAGTCTAACCTTGATAATTTCGTATAAATGATCTTTACCGTCGAAGGGTTGTCTACCTTTTTTTTGTTGGCTGTTATCTTCAGCGGGAGGAGATTGTTTACGCCCTAGGGGAGGTCTTGCTGCGAAGCGATTTTGTTGTTTAGGCCGGCTTTCGCGTTCGTGAGCGTCATCATGCGTAAACTTTTCGTGTGCATTTAGGTTATGATTTGACTCTGAATAGTCGTTATGTTGAGCGGGCTCAGGTTGTGTTGTGCGATCAAGTTTATCGTTATAGGATTGAGCGTCGCCAGAATGTTTAGATTTATATCGTTCGGGGTCACGTTTATCGAAATCACGTTTGTCGAAATCACGTTTATCGTAATTTCGTCGATTTTGTTGAAAGCGTTCACGGCGTTCTGTGCGAGGAGCAGAAGATCTTTCGTCGTTTCTTCTTTCATCATTGTGCGTATAGTGTGATTTATACTGAGAAGAAGCGTGAGATTGAGTGTTTGTTACAGAGGATTCTTTAATAGTGGAGGGATCCTGATCGATTGTAGACATTATTAATATATAAGATAAAGCGCGGAAAAGAGTTGGCGGCGATCCGAGTAAGATTTTAGCATGATGAAATTGCTCAAGGGAGTAGGGAGCGAAAATGGTTTAGTAAGGATCTGCCTGAGTAGAGCGCTGATAAGTTGAGTTAAGTGGGGAGGGGGTAGCGGCGTATCCACATGCGGCGGAGGCGCAGGATGTGGATAGCCGGTCAGGGGGAGACATCCCCCTTTAGAGAAGAGGGCGAAAGGAATTATTTATTGAGGCAAAGGAGAGCAGCTCCCAAGGTACCGGCATCATCGTGGAGCGTTGGTTTAATGAGCTGGAGGTTTGTTGTAGCTGTTTTAGGAGCATTGAGTAGGATGCACTCGATGACGAGTTTGAGGAGTTCAGGGCATCCTTGGAGAACGCCGCCGCCGAGTAGGAGCGCGTGGGGATTGAGGATAGCGATGGCGTTAGCGATGAGGAGTCCGATAGCGGTGGATGTTTCTTTCCAGAAGTTTACGGCGTAGGGGAGTCCAGCTTTGCAAGCTTTTTCGATAGCGCGGGCGGTAGGGTGTTCATCTTTATCGAGATCGAGTTCTTCGCGGGAGATGACGCCGGTTTGGATATCGTGAAGGATTCTATATTCGATTGCTTTACCGCCGGCGTAAGCTTCGACGCAACCGCGTTGACCGCAACCGCAGAGGGCGTCAGGAGCGCCAGGGAATTTGCAGTGTCCGATTTCGCCGCAGACGTTATCGGCGCCGAGGACGAGTTTTTGGTCCATGATGAGTCCTGCGCCGATGCCTGTACCGACGTAGACAGCGAGTAGGCTTTGGACAGATCTTGCAGCACCGAACTGGTATTCGCCCCAAGCGATTGCATTGAGGTCGTTAGCGATACGGATTGTGATATTTGGGGCGATATCCGCGAGTTCGCGTTTGATGATATCGTAGAAATTGATGTGGTGCCAATCGAGGTTCGGCGCGTTAATGATGGTATGTTCATCGATCGCGATTTGTCCGGCGATTGCGATACCGAGTCCGGAGATCATATCAGGGGAGACATTAAATTCTTTTCCGATATTAGCGACGACGTGTTGGATGAGGAGTGCTAGGTCTTGTGGGGACTGAGCGGATCGGATGGCATGTTTTTGTGAAACGAGAATTTTGAATTGTTCATCGCACTGGATGAGTGCGCAGCGAGCATTTGTGCCGCCGATATCGAAACCGAGGAGATACTGAGCCATAGGATTAAGCCATAAGGAATGATGTTAAAAAAGCGGTGACAAAGCGATCAAGCAAGGTCACCGCGAGGGGGGGGGATTGTTAGCGGAGGGGAACTTCTTTGAGGAGAAGTTTTTTGATATTTGGGATACTGGGATCGCCCTGAATTTTGAGGGCAACGGAAATGAAGGTGCCGACGGTGATATCGCCATCGGGTTCGAGGAGAATGCTATTTTGACCGGTCTGACGGAATTTAGCGAGAGCGGGTGTAATATTATCGAAGAGGATTTTACCGGCTCGAATTTCGTCGACGAGTTCCATCACACCGGTGCCATTTTCGGTGACGGTGAGGGGTTCAGCATTTTCGGAGGTACGACGCAGGGTAATATCTTTTCGCGTAATTTTGAGAGAAGTGTTAGGGGCAGCTTCCATACTATAGATGAAGTGGTCGTGTTCAGGCCATTCGTAGGGGGTGATTTCGATAGTTGTGATAGCGCCGCTAGGGGTTGTACCGCCGATGAGGATTGGGTGTCTGGTTGGTGCGAGCGTGTACATGAGTCGATAGGCGACATTGATGGGTAATGTTTCATCGAGGAGGAGGATAATGGGAATGCGGCTATCGGCAGATTTATTATCTTCAGCGAATTTGAAAATGGCGTCATTAAAGGCATTTCCATTTGTCAGGTCACTGAGAGCGATCACTTTTTGGTTATTATAGATGACACCGGTATCTTCGGAAGCGCCGATGAGGATACCTTCGGAGACGTCATTACCTTCGAAGAGGGTAATACCTTTAATAGAGGATTTTGTAGTTTCGGCGATTTCTTTAAAGGATAGGGGTTCATCTTTTTGGGAACCCGCGACGATGATGCTACCGTCTTTAGCGATATCGAGGTCAGGTTTTTCTTCTTTATTAGCGATGATGAGAACGACGACAAATATAATGACAGCGACAGCGGCGGCAGCGCCAGCGATAATGAAGTATTTAGTATTGATGGATGAGAAGAAGTTTCGAACGAAAGTGCCTTTATCGCCGTACATATCTTCGACGTCTTTGAGGTCGATTTGTCGAGTCATACCAGCGCTAGAGACTTCAGGGGACTGACTACCGACGACGATCTGTCCTGCAGGTCTAGGGGCATTGGGGGCAACGGACTCGAGCATTGCGACCGTTTCGTGTGCTTCGCCCATTTCGGTGGGAGGGTTATTCGACCAACCGTCACCGATAGCGATAGGTTTAGGGCCGTGAGATTCAAGCGAATCGAAATCGGCGTTTGCGTTAAATTCGTCGAGGTCGAGGGCTACGGTACGTTCGCTGCCGGCGTAAGCCTGGGGTGCGGGGGTTGCAGCGGGCATTTGAGCTTGGGGTTGATTCCCCCATTGAGCGTCATCCTGGTACTGAGGTTGATTTCCCCACTGGGCGTCATTTTGGTATTGGGGTTGATTTCCCCACTGAGCGTCATTTTGGTATTGGGGTTGATTTCCCCATTGGGCGTCATTTTGGTACTGGGGTTGATTTCCCCATTGAGCGTCATTTTGGTACTGGGGTTGATTTCCCCACTGGGCGTCATTCTGGTACTGGGGTTGATTTCCCCATTGGGCGTCATTTGGGTACTGAGGTTGATTTCCCCACTGAGCGTCGCCCCACTGAGCATTTTGAGCATAGTCACCGTCTTGGCAGGGAACGAGAGGCTCCATACAATTTTGGCACATAGCGCCTTGTTGTGCATAAGCCTGATCATCGAAGGTGTAAGTATTCTGGCATCGTGGACAGATTAAAAGCATGAATAGACCCCGGAAAAACGAAAGGCGCAAAAATCAGCGCTAACTAATTATAGATATTTACGTCAAATTTCCAAACCATAAAAGCTCAAGAGTGCATATGTAGATTTGTTTCCAATTGAGGAGGTAGATTATCGAGATAAAACGTGCTATAAGGTAGAGTAATTTTGTGTGTGCTGCTAAGTAAGGTGCACCAAGTTTTTGAGATTTTAATTTTGGAAGGCGATTGAGACAGATCGTTTAATGTGCGTGCGATAAGGAGATATCGGCATGGTACGCAGTGGATACAAGTGGGCTACGATTCTTGCGTTAGGCGCAGGAATATTGGGTGCTGGGACAGCACAAGCGGCAGATATCACGGATGTTCTTGATGCTGCGGATGCGGTATATCTTGATGATGAGCTTGTAGATGATCCTTTTGATATTGCTCTAACGCCGACGTTTAAACAGCGTCATGAATGGGCTAAATTGAAACGAGAGTATACGGACACGGAGACTCAAAAGATAAGGCTCTTAAACGAGCTAGAGTATGAGCGCGTGATCAATGAGTTTGACATTGATTTGGAAATTGGTCTTTTCCACGATCTTTCCTTCCGCATGTCTCTTCCGATCATTATTTCGGATCAACAGTCCTACAAATTTGACACATCAAGTGATGATCCGCTTTATCAGATTACGAAAGCTGGAACGAAGAACGAAGATGGTGACTTGGTCGGTATTTCGTGGTTCAGCCCGAAAAATACGGATGACATGCATCCGTATCGCTTCTTTGACTTAAATGACGGCGACGTTTTGAAAGGCAATAAACGTTCTGGTCTCGGTGATATGAGCTTCGGAATTGCTTGGAGCCCCTATAACACAGAGCGTAACTACATTCCCGATCGTCCTTGGAAAGACGAAACGGGTCGTTCGACGTTTACCTTGGCCTTTGACTATGTTGCTCCGACCGGCAAAACAAGAGCAATCGACAATAGCAATCCAGGTAATGGCGTTCACGAGTTCCAGTTCTCCGTCGCTGCATCGCATCGTTTTTCGTTCATTGATCCCTACATCGGCTTGAAACTTGGTGTTCCTGTTGGTACCAGTGATTTCAAAGATTATGGTGCAAACCAAGTTCGTCAGGACCCTGGTATTTGGGGTAAAATTGATCTCGGTATTGAGTTCGTTCCTTACGAAGCACTCCACAAAGATTTCCAGCGTTACGTGAAGATCGATTTGCGAGGTTACTTCAAGTACAACGGAGAAGGCCGTACCTTCTCTGAACTCATGGATGCCTTCGGTCAGGGTACTTACGCTGTCGACGATGCTACGGGTATCTTTGGTACCGATCACGGTTATCTTGCCGAAAAATGGTCAAATGCTGGTTCTAGCCGTACAGACCTCGCTGAAGGCAAACTCGCGGGCATTCCTCTGAAAGAAGACGGTATGTTCGATTACGAAGGTTATGCAACCCTCGGCGGTGGACTTAATCTCTATATTCAGCCCATTCAGTATGTTGAAATTCGCGCTGGTGTGAATGTTGACTACGCTCAGAACCACTTCATCACCTTTACAAAGATCGGTAAAGACCGTGTAACCTACAAAGATGATGGTACGGTCGATCCTAGCCACAAAGACGGTTATGTTACGGATACGCTTGTCGAAGAACGTAATCCTACGTTCAATAGCGCCCTTGATCGCGTCGGTAATCGTATCAAACGTACGGAATCTTTAAATCTTGAGTGGTTCGTCGGTTTGAGACTGATGTACTAAACAATCTTGGCTTGACCTCATCGGTTAAAAAGAATTGAAAAGCGTTCAGAGAGATGATTTCTGAACGCTTTTTTTGTTCAAACGCGTTATGAAGTAAGAGCTTTTAGGCTGCTTTTTCGCGCCGCAGGCAGAGGGGGTAGCGGCGTATTTGCAAAGCAAATAGCCGCCCAGGGGGAGACGTCCCCCCCCCACACATACATTATGAAATACATTCGTTGTGTGAGAAAAATAATTATTGTGTAAATAAATATTGGAGAAAGTTTAATGAATATAAAAAGAATTAGTCAATTGTTAAGTAGGTTTGTATTTTCTTTTGTGTTGTTACAGGGGGCCTTGGCGTTTGCTGACCCGGGAGCAACTCCAGAAGCTGCTGCAGAATCGCCTGAAATGACAGCGCTTAAGGACGCACTTCGTGCTCAGAATTGGACAAAGGCTGCAGAGCTTGGCGAAGTGTATGTCAAAGCCCATCCGGATGATGTGATGGGATGGAATTATTTAGGCGTTTCTTATACAAATCTTGACAAACTTGATCGCGCTTTAGATTGTTTTGAAACGGAAAATGCCAAGGGCAGTACAAGTCAAGACAATCTGCGCAGCCGTGCTTTGCTGAGTGTGGAGCTTAAGCGTCCTAATGCTTTAAAATTGATTTTGGAAGCGGCAGATGCCATGCCAAACGAGGCGTACCTTCAATTTATGGCAGCGCAGCAGTTGAATAGTGCCAAGCGAGAGACGGAAGCTGTTTTGTATTATGAGAAGGCGGCTACGATGGAACCGATGAATAGTGCATACGTTGTGGCGTTAGCAACACGTTATGATAAAAGACGAAATTTCGAGCAGGCTATTCTCGTTACAAAAAAGGCAATTGATGCTGGAAATAAAGATGTTACACTGTATATAAACAATTGTGTTTATTGTTTTAAAAGCAAAAAGTATGAAGACGTTATCACTTGGGCTGATCAAGGATGGAGCGTTAAAACAGATCCTCTTTTGATGTATCACAAAGCGCGTGCACTCGTGCATTTGGGACGCTATGCCGAAGCAGAGGCCGTGATTCGTGATATGACGGCATCGCATTTTGGGACTAAGATTTATCTCGCGATGGCGTTGATGGGGCAGGGGTGCAACATCGAGACGTTCAAAACTTGTACGGGCAGTACACCAGATGCTTGCTGCGCACGTGAAAAAGAAGCGCTTGAGATTTATGCTGATATCGAAGCGCTCGTCGATGATAAACGCAAGGAGGATTATATCGTTAATTATAGTGTGGCCATGGCTATTGCGGGAAAGAGTGCTGCCGCAGAATCGCTTTTGAAGACGAGTTCGGTTGAAGAGGGGAAAGTACTTGCACTTGAATACGTTATCATGGCCATTAATGCGAGCTGGCAGGGGGCTGTGGATGGAAAACCTGTCGTAAACGATTCGGTTCTTCGTCTCTATCGTCAAGCAAAGAGTGCTCTCGCAGATATGGGAGCTGAGTCATTTGGGGTTAAGTTTATTTGGCCAACGCGTGCGTTGGAAACATTGGATATTATTAAATCGGCTGAAGCTTCGGCGAATGATAATGCTCAAGTCCCGACAGCGAAAAAGAATCGCTCTTCTTGTGGGTGTGATTTAAATTCAAGTTCTCCCGCCAATGCACCGTTGGCAGCATTGGCTCTGTCGCTTTTGGGCATCGGGGTGATGCGGAAAAAAGAAAATTAATCCGTTAGCAGGTCTCGGTGTGCCATGTTTGAACCAGTCAAAGACTGGTTTGGGCATGGTTAAAGCTTGAGTGAAGTTGTCGAGAAATTCTTCGTTCAACTACGCTAAAAGTTGTCGTAACGTGCATATTGTGCGACGAAATGTTAATTTTAATTAATATTGATGGTTAATTGAGGGGTTGCTTTGAAAAAACTTCTAATTTTTGATGCGTCTAACTACATGTTTCGCGCTTATTTTGCCTCGCTTCGCAAGAATGATGCGGGTGAAATGGTTCCAATGATGACGACGCGCGATGGGTTTCCGACGAATGCCCTTCAGTTTTTTACATCAATGCTTATTTCGTCATTAAATCGCGTAAAACCAGATGCTGTTGCTTTGGCTTATGATCATCCAGGCAAAAAATTTCGTCATACACTTTACGCGGACTACAAAGGCAACAGGCCGCCTATTCCAGATGCATTTCGTGCGCAGATTCCCATTATTCCACAGATCACCGATGCATTGGGCTTGAAAGCGTTTGATGCTGAGGGGTACGAAGCTGACGATGTCATTGCAACGCTCACGCAGCAGGCTGTTCGTGATGGCTATCAAGTTGTGATTGGAAGCCCCGACAAAGATTTGATGCAGCTCATTCGTCAGGATGGTCGTGTCACAATTTTAAGCATTACGACTGTCATGGGGCGGCGTATCGAAAAATGGTTGACTTATGACGACGTGATCGAGCGTTTCCAGGTTTCTCCTGATAAAGTCGCTGATGTTTTGGCGCTTTCGGGGGATACAAGTGACAATGTGCCAGGCTGTAAAGGCGTTGGCGAAAAGACTGCTGGACAGCTTATTGCTCAATTTGGAAGTCTTGAAACGCTGATGTCGCGTTTGGACGAGATCAAAAAACCCGCACAACATCGTAATCTCGAAGCCTTTAAAGAACAAAGTGTCCTATCTAAAAAACTCGTTTCACTGGTTTACGACGTTCCCGTACAAATTGAATACGGTTCAATGGACATTCAGCGCGATAAAGTTATTTCATTATTTACAAAGTATGAATTGCGTAAATTGATGAAAGAGCTTTTGGGGGATACTGAAACGATTGAAGCTCGTGCCGCCGAAATCGCAGCACAGGCAATGCAGGAAACAAAAGCACTAACCGAACAAGAAACAGAAATAACAAATGAACCCGTAGAAGCGAATCGTATTCCTCATTGCATTCTTCAGGATACGATTGATCCCGCTCAATGTGCTCGAGCGTTTGTGAATCCTGTTCTGCTCACGACCTCCGAAGAGATCGTAAAATTTTTAGATGTGGTTAAAAAAACAAATTGTTTAAGTCTTTGGCCAGTTTGGAGTGAAAATCATTCAAACAAACTTGTTGGACTTGGTTTAGCTGTTCCAGGTCACGCTGCTTACATTTCTTTTGCATCTGTCCAGCGATCGCTGTTTGGCAACTCAAACGATGCAAGCCTTGAAGCTGCTGCGATCGCTTTGATTCACGATTCGCGTTGTCTCAAAATTACATACGGCATAAAGCCGTTTGTAAAATGGTCGCTTGCCCGCGGAGAGCATTTTGACGTCTCTAGCTGGTTTGATGTTGAAATTGCAGCGTACGTTGTTCACCCAGAAAAAGCACCGATGCATTTTGCGGATGTTGTAAAAATGTATCTTGGTGTAACGCCTGATATTGATCCAGATACTTGGCTTGGCAGCGGAAAAAAACGCGTGCTTTCTGACGTTCAGCCTGTTTCATCTGCTATGGCTGCCGCTGGTCTGTGGGCGCAGATGTGTGATCAATTGCACGAAAAACTTGAACGCGAACTTGATGCGAATGCATTGCGAGAACCTTATGCGTCACTCGATCTTCCTTTGGCACCCATTTTGGCCAAAATGGAGTTTGAGGGCGTTAAGCTCGATTTGAATGCTCTCCGCGCGCTGTCGGCACGCTATGCGCAACGCATGACTGAATGTGAATCGCTCGCGGCAGAATATGCTGGCGAAGCTTTTAATTTGAATAGCCCCAAACAAGTCGGTGAGTTGCTCTATAAAAAATTAGGCCTCGTTCCGGGACGCAAAAAAAAGACGGTTTCAGGTTCTTATTCGACAGACGAAGAAACGCTCGAAACCCTGTCTGAACAGCATCCGTTGCCCAAAATTATTTTGGATTATCGCGCCGTGGCCAAATTGAAATCGACATACGCCGATGCCCTTTCGGAAATGGCCGACCAATCGTCACAACGCATCCATGGACGTTTTAATGCGTGTGTCACGGCGACGACACGTCTTTCGAGTTCAGACCCTAATTTGCAGAATATTCCTTCGAGAGATGAGGAAGGACGTCGAATAAAACACGCTTTTGTGGCGCGAGATGGCTGGTCTTTCGTCAGCGCTGACTATAGTCAGATTGAACTTCGACTCATGGCTGCCTATTCTCAAGACCCCGCACTCTGTGAGGCTTTTCTTCGCGGCGTCGACGTCCATTCTCGTACGGCTGCCGCACTCTTCGACATTCCGATCGAACAGGTTCAAAAGGCTCAACGACAACTCGGCAAAACGATTAATTTCGCGCTTCTCTATGGTATGGGTGCTCAAAAACTCGCTCGTGAAACAGGCTACTCAACAAAAGAAGCTAAAACATTTCTTGATAAGTTTAAAGCTCAGTTTCCTACGCTCAGTGCATGGTTTGATCGTCAGCTCGAACACGCTCAAACGCTGGGTGAAGCCCGTACGCTCTTGGGGCATCGCCGCGTAATGCACGAGCTCTTTGACCCGCATCCCATGATTCGTGCGGCCGGTGAACGCATTGCTCTAAATGCACCCGTACAGGGGGGCGCTAGCGATATCGTCAAAAAAGCAATGATCCGTCTCGATCAGGCTCTGACTGCGAATAAGCTTCACGCAAAATTGCTCATTCAGGTACACGACGAACTCTTGGTGGAATGCCCTGATGATGAAATTGATACGGTTGCGCGCCTCCTTCGCACCGCCATGGAAGATGCTGTCAAACTCTGTGTGCCACTCGCTGTAGAAATGAAAATTGCAAAATCTTGGGCTTAAATGCTTGTTTTAAGCGTATTCTTTTTGGTTTGTTGTAATTCGTTGAATAGAATTTTTATTTAAAAGGGGGAAGTCTCCCCCTGAGCGGCTATTCCCTCTGAGCTCGCCTAATCACGAGCCCAGAGAGAATACGCCGCTACCCCCTCATTTTGCCGAACACAATCATTGAGCGTTGCGTTGATACTTTTATGCAACATCAAAATGCTGCTTTTCGACATGAGACAAAAAAAGAATGCAAAGATAAGCGATAGGCTGGTTCTGGCTCGAGTTTGAACGTGGCTGATTGGGCTAAAATTAGGATGGTAATCTGTGATTGAGTGCGCTTGTTTGACTTTCCGCGCGCCTGATCACGTAACATCCAAAATGATTGCAATAATTAAAAAGTTGAAGTCAAAAATTCAACCTTTGGCACGCTGATTGCTTTAATGTCTAAACGTGATTCGCCGCATGGCTTCTCACTGAATGCGTTTTCAATCTCTCACGGAGGAACATACCATGTTGAAAAGATTTGCACTGCTTGCTCTCGCTTTATTCGCTTCTGTTGGCATCACTGGATGCTTCGTTCCCACATCTGGACACTATGTTTCAGCTAGAACCGTTCACTACTATCATGGATCACACCCTGTTTATGATGTTCACGGCGATGCAGACTGGTGCAGCATTTCTACCAACCATACACATGCCTATGCTCCTGACAACGACGATTTCTACGTTGTAAATAATGGTTACTACGTTTTCGTAGGCGATCCTTCTTACTACGTTTCTAACGTCAACTTTAACACCTACCACTACATGGGACATCACCCACTTCCGCTCGGAAATGCATGGTGTTACATTGATGGACCACATCGTCATACGTGGGCTGCAACAAGCGGTTACTATAACTATACCTCTTACGGTTCCACCAGCTACTACACCTACTACGGCCCGACCAATCGTTACTACGACACAAATCACCGTACGTACAACTTGAGTTCTTATTATCGCACGACGCCTCCTCCTCGTTACGTAGGATCCAATCGTCAGACCGTCGGTATGAGTTCAAGACCTGCTTACGATGCGTACGCAAAACCGGGTAACATGGGTAGACCTGCTGGCATGAATCAAAATGGTCACACCAATCATTCTGCTTCCAACAGTGGTTCGATCAATCGTCCTAACCTCAACAGCTCTCCTTCGAGCACGATCAATCGTCCTTCCACGGTAGATCGTCCTTCGAGCACGATCAATCGTCCTTCGACCGTAACACGTCCGACAACAGTAGATCGTCCTTCGACTGTAACACGTCCGACAACAGTAGATCGTCCTTCGACTGTAACACGTCCGACAACAGTAGATCGTCCTTCGACCGTAACACGTCCGACAACAGTAGATCGTCCTTCGACCGTAACACGTCCGACAACAGTAGATCGTCCTTCGACCGTAACACGTCCGACAACAGTAGATCGTCCATCGTCCGTAACACGTCCGACAACAGTAGATCGTCCATCGTCCGTAACACGTCCTTCGAGCTCTTCTTCTAGCTCCGTCAGCCGTCCTTCTGCCGTCAATCGTCCTTCGAGCTCTTCCCCCAGCTCCGTCAGCCGTCCTTCTGCTGGCCGCGTAGATTATCCTACGTCGAACAAAACGCAGTATACCGACAGCGATGACGAAGAACAGAACAACAATCGTGGTCGTGCCCGTAGCGCCAGCTCTTCCAGTCGCTCCCGTTCGAGCTTCGGTGGCGCCAGCAGCAGCGGACGTCGCAGATAATCTAACAACCTCATAAAATTTCAAAAGCGCGATTCATTTGAGTCGCGCTTTTTTTGTATCGCGGCAATTGCGTCACGCTTCGACGTCAGGCCTATAGCAATTTTGAGACACTCTAAAGCTTAAGAATGATGTTGGGCGAAGTGTGGTTTAACAGATTATGGACTTCAATTGGTAAGCTATAAGTCGCGCCGCAGGCAGAGAGGGTAGCGGCGTATTGCCGAAGCAAAAAAGCGTTGTATTGAGTTCGTTGTTTCTTAAATTTTAACAAAGTGTATTCGAATGTTTAAGCTCTTTATGAAATAAACTCATACTAACGATGGTTTTTTTTTTAAACGTTTAACAAAGTGAACAATCGTTGCGAAGGCAATAGCCGCTCAGGGGGAGACTTCCCCCTACCAAATTCAAAATAAAATTATAAAATTTATTAAATAAGAAATTTGTCTTGTAAGATACATGTATGTCATGAAAATGTCACAGAATTGAATATTTTCAGCGTTGAAACGTAGTACTTTGGGGTTTTATTGGTGTCGGTACAGCCGACTAATCTCAAGGTTGCATGCATGAGTTTTAAACATTTTCTAGAAAAGTGTATTCGCTTTCGCTGGATTGTGATTGCAATATTCTTAGCGTTTACCGTCGTATGTGCCTTCCAGCTTCCAAAACTGAAATTCGATTTTAACCCAGAAGCTATGCTGGAATTCAGTGATGAAGAAATTGAATACCAGCAAAAGTTTGACGAAAAATTTTCGAGTATCAGCGATGTGTTTCTCCTAGTGGTGAGCGCTCAGGACTCGCTTTTGACGCCGTCGCGACTTGGAGATCTGCACGATTTGACGGAATCGTTGGAGCAATTTGATGGGATCGCGAAAACATATAGCCTGACGCGCGTGCCTCAGGCAGACGAATCTCCGATGGCCCTGCTTCGCGGGTTAAAGCCAATCGTTGGCGATGAGCCTTTGACGGACGACCAGGCCAAGGCGATCCAAAAACGCGTACAGGGATCGAGTTTGCTGAAAGGAAATCTGATTTCGGCAGACGAAAAAGATGCACTGATCATGGTGTATCTGAAGCCAGAGGCCGTAGAGCCTAACGATTTTTATCCAGTTCTTACCAAGATTCAGGAACACATTAAAAATTGGCAGGCGATCGAAGGGGATGACAACGCGCAGTACAGTATAGGTTACGGTGGCCTTCCGTATATTCGGGCGATGACGGTCGATTCGATGAAACGCGACCAGTTCATTTTGTGGCCCGTCGTCGGTGTTTTGTATATTTTGGCGCTTTGCGTGCTTTTCCGTTCGTTTTGGCAGGCTATTCTGCCGTTGGTTAGCGTCGGTTGTGTCGTTTTGTGGGCAATTGCGATTATGGTCTGGGCAGGTATTCCTGTGACGATGATCAATAACACGCTGCCTCTGCTGATCCTCGTCATTGGCGTTACGAACGGCATTTACGTTTTAATGCGCATCCTCGATGAGCGTAAAAAAGGCAAAGATAAAGCGAAAGCGCTTGTTGATGGCGTTTATCGCGTTGCTCTGGCAACGTTTCTTACGACAACGACGACAGCAATCGGCTTTGGTTCGCTAGCCGTTGCGCGTACGACGATCCTTAATAGCTTCGGCGTGATTACGGCCATCGCTGTCATGATGGTCTATGTTGCGATCATCTTCTTAATGCCCCAGATCGCATCGTTTATTAAACTTGATCCCAAGCGAGAAAAAAGTGCGGATCAGGAACAAGACGGATTTATTGAGAAGATCGTAGGGATTGTGACGAATTTCAGCGTAAATCACCGTATCCTCGTTACAACGGGCGCCATTCTCCTGCTCATAGGTTGTGGTGTTGCGGGGTACCACGTTGAGTTTAATAGTCACGTCAATGATGTTTTTCAGGAAGATCACCCGATTTCACAGACGAATCTCCTCATTGAAGAAAAACTCGGTGGCATGTTGCCCATCGAAATCGATATCAAGGCCAACGAACCTCAGTTTTTTGGTAAACCCGAAAATATGAAGCGCGTCTGTGATCTTCAAAACAAGATCGCTGCGCATAGCGGTGTTATCAGTGCGCTCTCGATTTGCAACATGTTTAACGAAGCTGGCGTTTCGTTCGACGAGGTTCCTAATGCTACGCAGTACGGCCTTAGACTCGCGGCGATGACTAAACTTCAGTCGGAGCAAATCTCACAATACATGACGCATGAACGCGACAATATGCATATTACAGTGCGTATTCCCGATAATGGCGTACAACACTCAAAAGCGACAATTGATGATCTCAACCGTATGTGCCAAGCCGCTTTCGATGGATCGGCAATCAATTTCCGGTTGACGGGTGTCGCTTATAACTCGACTCGCGGTCTTGATGTCTTTGTTGGCGATTTGTTTACGTCGCTTCTCATGGCGTTCATCATTATTTTTGCGGTTCTGTTCGTTGCCTTCCGATCGTTCTGGTCTGGACTCGTTGCCGTTGTCCCCAACCTACTTCCGCTCTTTATGACGCTCGCTATTATGCCGCTTTACGGGTATGGACTGAATACGACTTCGGTACTCGTCTTTACGATTAGTATTGGTCTGGCCGTCGACAATTCTATCCATATTATTCAGCGTTTCCGCCAGGAATACCGCTATGAAAAAACGGTTGTTGAGGCCATTTGCATTGCAATGCGCAGCTCCGGACGTGCCATTTGTCAGTCAAACGTTTTGTTGTGCAGTGGGCTTGCGGTTCTCCTCATTTCGAATTTTGAGCCCATTACGCGCGTCGGTATTCTCACGATGACGACGATTGCTTCCGCACTCGTTATTTCCATCGTCGTGCTTCCCGCTGAACTTGCGATCGTGGGCAGCAAAATGAAGCTTCCGCGCTATTTGGCCTCCGAAAAAAAACAGGCTGAAACCATTGAAGAACCTGTTTCAACGCCGCTTGAATCGAGCGCCACTGAAGCAGAAACCCCGCAAGACGATACAGCGGAGTCCGTAGATACGTCCTCCAGTCCTGAAAAAGAAGAAAATCGCGCCAAACCCATTTCTTCTATCACCCCAGCACTTGCCGGGCTCTGCATAACGCCCAAAAATTAAAAGTGCAGAAACAATAAAGGCGGCCTTTAGGTCGCCTTTTTTTTATGGATTTGAATTAAATTATTGAATTTAATTCTTTGATTTCTAAAAAATGATTTATTTTATTGTGGGGTAGGTGTCCCCCTGAGCGGCTATCATCTTACGATGATACGCCGCTACCCCCTCGGCGTCCACGCGACAAGTCAGCTTGAAAATAAACTAAAGTCTATCAGCTAAATCGGGATCGAGGGCTAGCGCTCGAAGAATCATGTTTTTGCCTTCCGATTCTGTTTCGGGCACTGTACAAAGCTGCATTCCTCGCAAAAGTAACCAGATTGCGCCAATTTCATCTTCTTCATCTAAGGCGTGATCTTTAAGACACGCTGCCGTATAATCATCGATCGATCCAAGTTTGATCGAAGCGTAACACCACTCAATTGCAGCGTCTTCGTCATACTTTTCGCGAGGATAGGCCGATAAGGCTCGTCTGGCTTCTTTGTATAATTTGTGATTATTAAGAAGTACGGCGCAATCGATGCGCAAGGATGACGCTGGATTATCAAAAGATATGGCACGCGCTAATTCTCTGAGTGCGCGTTCGGGTTGATTGTACTCAAAAAATACAGCGGCTCGTCCCCAGTACCCCCAAGGATGCTCGTGATTTTCTATGAGCAGTTTAACAAAAAACTCAAAAGCGTATTCGATTTCGCCGACGGTGTACGCGACGCGACCAAGACCTAATATGGCATCTTGATTGTGCGGTTCTGCACCGTAGACATCACGGTATACTTTAAGCGCTTCGACAAAATTACCGTCTTCTTCGAGCGCTTTGGCTTTTAAAAGCCTACTTTCACAAACCAGCGTCATGCTTAACTACTCTGAAAAAAAGGGAAGAAGCGAAACGAGGTCAGTTAGCGCCTCATTTTGTTCAGCGGTTGCTGTTTCCTGAAAGTGATCTTGTGCATCCAAAAATTTCGCAACTGCCGCGTTGGACACAAAAGATTCGTGATACTTTACGACTGCGTCCGCGGATATACCCTTAAAGCCTTCATCTAATCGAGCTGTACAAGCTTTAATTCTACGTGCATTTGCATCCATATAAGCCTGAAGTTTTTTGATACTTTCGGAGGGGGTACCAGCGGAAGTCAGTATTTCTGCCAGATCTCCGCTCATGGTTTCGAAGGTGGTTATTGCTGCTTCGACTGATCCGCAGTCGCGTTGCTCAATGCTGTTTCCTTGACAACCAAAACCTGAAAACTCCCAAAAGACACACAAAACAATCGCTGTTTTCTTCATGCAAATCCCCCGCAGAAAAACTTCGTGTGTGTGTTCTAAATCAGCCTGTAAAACAGGCAAATTTTTCAATGCATTTTCTTGATTTTTCTCGCTTTTTTGTAATGACACCGTGTCGCAAAGCTGAAACGGTGTTTGTGTAGACGTAGGCTTAATTACTGACGTCCATCGTGTGCATTACGAGCGTGTACAGGGCTCAAATAAGACTAAAATTAATAATTATAAATTGTGAACGTTGCTATTTTGGGTGCAAGCAGGAAAGCTGTGGTTTCGGCGACAGCTCGAGGGGGTAGCGGCGTATCGCCGGGCGGTTTATCTCAACTGATGTTATTTGGGGGGGCAGCGAATCAAAATAAAATTGCAAAAAAAAGTTGAGCCGCCAAGGCGATAGCCGCTCAGGGGGAGACTTCCCCCCAAAAAAAGACTCACTCAATTCAAAATAAAATTTGTTATATATTACTAATATTCTAATTTAAATCAACAAACAGCTTGTTTAAGAATAAAAAAAGGCCGCAATGCGGCCTTAAAATGCTTAAGTGAAGAAAATTAGCGAGCAGTGGGATCTTTTTTGCCGAAAGCATCAAGATAGAAGTCGTAGCCAGCACCAAATACAAACTGGATGCCGACAGACTGCATACTATTTTCGTCTAGGTGTTTTTTGCCATGGTATTTAACGGTATGCATGCGCGTATCGTCTGCTTCCATAGCGCTGAAATCCATGAAGAATTCGGCACCAACGATGACGGCACACGTCGTATTGGGAATGTACCAGCGGAAGTGCGCCATGATACCGAGTTCGAAAGTTTGATTTTCGAAAAGGGTGTCAACATAGTTTGGATGACCTTTTTCGCCGACGTCGTAGTTCATTTCGCGAGCAGCCGCTTCGTGTTCCGAGGAGGGATCAACGAAGTCGAAATCAGCAGAACCAAAAGCGTAGTTGATCCAGATACCCACGTCGATCATATCGATGAACATATATCGAATGTTCACACCGAAAGAGGGGTGTTGAATGGTGACATAGCGTCGGCTGTCGTCGCCGAGTTCTTCTGCGAGTCCTTTGACTTTGAGGCGCTGTTCGGACATGGTCCAGTTGAAGTTGAGACCGACGCCAACGTTGTTAGAAAAACGAACGAGACCCGAAAAACGAAGACCGCCCGAAACACCAAATTTCGTGTCACCGAGCCATTCATCGTCAAAGTAGTTGGATTCGCCGCCGAGTTTACCAACGAGTTCAAGCGAAACTTGTGCGGAGGCTTCTTTGCTCGTGGCTAGGTCAAAAGCCCCAAAGGCAGCCAAGAAGGCCAAAAAGAGCATAAAAATACGTTTATTCATTCGATATTCTCCTTAACACAAAGCTACAAAATTTGCGTTTAGTGCCATTCAGTCATTTTAAGGGGACGCGCCGCATAGGTGCAACGAGAGCTGAGTACTATTTATGCGCAAACTATTCCAATTTCAAATATTTGTTAAAGTAAGTCTTGCCGTGATTCTTCTGTTTTTAGGCTGTCAGTCTGCCCAAACGAGCGAACTCCCAAGAGATCAGGAACCAAAGCGTGCCGTGCAGGGGAAGACAGAGCCAGTGAAGCATGAGTTTATTCCCAAATCGCTGAGAGAAGCTTGGGTTGCTGCTAAACTCGAAGCGAAGATGCGCATTCCCGTTAACGCGGAGCGAGGCGTTTTCTTCACTACAGAGAAAGAACGAAAAGAAAATATGTCATTTTCTCTTGAAGATACGCGTGATGGCTATATGGTCAACGGAAAACCTGTGCCCGTACCGTCTACGTTGATGCGTCAGCTTCCTGTGCAGTACGAACGGGGGATTGCCTATGGAACGACAGAGTTTATTTCGCTCATAGAAAGTACTGCGCAAGTTATGCAAAAGAAGTATCCCGGAACGGTGATGTATCTTGGGAATTTCTGTTTGCCTGAGGGAGGCGATATTCCATACAGCGTAAGTCACAATTCTGGGCGTGATGGTGACATTGCGTATTATCTTACCGATGAGCAAGGCAGGTTTGCGCACCCTCAGAATTTGCATAAAATTAATAGACGATTTGTTTCACGCGAAGCTGGACCCAAATACACTTTTGATATCGAAAAAAATGCAACACTCATCGAAACGTTGTTAATGCAAGACAAGGTTCCGCTACAGTTTATTTTTGTTGCGAAACATCTGCGTAGTGCGCTTCGAAAAGAATTGTCGACGCGTGCAAACAGCGAAGCGATCCTCCTGAGATTTGACGAAACGGTTCAAGAGCTCGCTTCGCATGACGATCATTTTCATATTAGAATTTATTGTTCAAACGAAGACATCTGCGCGGGTTGTCTCGATAAATCGATCGTACACGAATGGGTTGAAGATCCGGAGCCCAAACGCGCGAAGTGTGTTGAAAAGCACATTAAGACGCTTTCGGGGAAAAATGCGTCAGCAGAATCGTTGGCAGCCTCGCTTCAACGCATTGCTCTGTTGAGTGCGGCAGATCAGGCATCGAATAAGATTGTGAAATATCTTTCACACGAAGATGCGCACGTGCGTGCGGCTGCAGCTTTTGCGGCAACGTCGCTGGGGAGTTCGGCTTCGCGCGCACTTTCGGAGCGGTTGGGCGTTGAAACTGATCATTCGGTTACGCTCGCGCTTTTGGATGCCTTGGCCAAACACGACACCGAAACGACGGCACAGGCGATGATCGACGCACTACAACGTCTGGCTGGCAATTCAACGCAAGAAGCGCGAGAGACAGTTTTGCGCATTACGCGACATATCGTACACAATCCGCGTCAGATGTACGCAGCTCCGATCATCGAAGTGCTGCCGCAGTTTGCGGATCAGACGCAGTTTGATGCTGTCGTTCTGGCACTTGAAGTCGTTAGTAATCGTGCGTTTCGTGCAGATACAACTGAAAACACGGTTTTGCAGGCTCGTACATGGTACGAAGCAAATGCGGACAAAGCACGTTCTCAGTGGTTGATTGCAGGGTTTAAAAAGGCCGGTTTTGCGACGACGAACCTTCAAAATGCTGATATTCCACTACTTTTGGATGCGATTGATGCCCACGATCGCGCTGTTTCGATCAACGCACAGCTAACGCTCAAGACGCTGGGGCATTTGGAACAGGATTCACTTGACTGGTCGGTGTCTGATGCTCGGTGGCATTATACGCGTTACTTCAAGCGTAGGACAAAAAAATACAAGATCAATCTCGATGATCGCGACGAACATGGTATAAAAATACAGAAATAATCACTGCTGTCCCACAACATATTCTCATTAACTGTAACGAAATGCGCTCGTTACAGAAATTTATACTTTTCTTATTCTCATTCTGTCCTGCGGACGGCCCAAAGGGGCGTCGTATCGCGGACGCCCCTTTGGAATCCCCGCGAACTTGACTTCGTCTTCAACATGCGCGCCCGCTCGTCTGGTGCGCCTGCTGCTTGCCT
>JAZRWH010000098.1:0-37463 GCA_045599585.1 Myxococcota bacterium | reverse complement strand
CCGCTTAGGGGAAGACTTTCCCCTACCAAACAAAAGAAAGTTTCTAACCTTTTGCTGTTGATTTTACGATAATCAAAGCAGCTAGTGTTAATATAAATAGAATACCCAATCCAATACTTAGTATTTTATATAATTTTTCAGAATGAGCTAAAGCACTTTGTGGATTATCATGAGTAAGTTGCGGATTATCAAGAGCAACATCTGTTGTTGATACGACGGGAACAATAGGCTTTTCATTGATTGTCGGTAGTTTGGAGAATGAAACCTGACTGTTTTTGCCTTTGTAACGATGGGAATCGTCAAATAATGAATGCGCGATTTGATCACCCAAAGTTAACTCAGGTGGTGGAAACTTTTGGGAAGCATCATCCAGAGCTTTGGCGATAAATGCCTCATTTTGAGCGATGGAATCTTCAAAGAGTTCAGCGAGATATTTGCTAAGGGCAAACTGAGTTTGAGGATATCCGCTAATTTTCATAAAAGTTCGCAATTCTTCAGCAAATTCACGTGCAGACTGGTAACGTCTTTGAATATCTCTTTCGAGTCCTTTCATGATAATTTTGCTCAAAAAAGACGGAAAATCGGCACGAAGTGCGACAGGAGAAGGAATATCTGCATTATTTACAGCATCAAGGGTACGAATATCGTTATCTCGAGCAAAGAGGGATTGTCCTGTAGTCATTTCGTAGAGAACAATGGCGAGAGCAAAGATATCACTGCGCCCGTCGAGCTGATTACCGTGACATTGTTCAGGGCTCATATAGGCATATTTGCCGACTAGCATGCCTTGTTGTTCAACGTCATTATCGAGTGCAGAGCAAGCGACGCCCATATCGAAAATTTTACACTGCCCATCATAGCAAGCAAAAATATTTTGAGGTGAAACATCGCGATGAACAACTCGAAGCGGCGTGCCATCGAGGTCACGCAATTTATGCAGATACTCCAAAGCATCAAGGATCGTAACAGCGATCCAGACAGCGACTTCGATAGGAATCGGTCGATTTTTAAGTGACGATGTTTTAAGGATTTCATCGAGCGTGACACCGTTCAGATATTCCATCACCATAGTGTGGCGTTGATCAATCTGAACGACGTCCCAAGTCTCAATGACATTTGGATGATGCATCCAGAGGCCTAATCCAGCTTCGTGATAAAACATCTGCACATACTTTTGATGATTATTGTAGTGCGGAAGGATGCATTTTAGTGCTACGAATTTTCTGGCTCCTAAGGGATTTTGTTTTATTGCGAGGCAAGTTTCGGCCATACCGCCAATTCCAAGTTGTTTTAGAATGATGTATGGTCCGAATTGTTTATTAATAAGCTGTATCTCAGGCATTTTAAAGTGTTAAAGAAAAGAAGATGCTGTACGATTTGAGTGGACAAACAACCAAGATACAAACAGAACCCATAGCTATTAAGGAAGTACGAAATTCTTCACGTAATCGACAAGTGAATCGAAGCCAGCGTCTTTCATAAAGTATCCGTGTAAATTCACAGACAGACAATAGTCTTCGACAGCCTCAGCATCACCTCGAGCAACAGCAATAACTGCTGTATTACGCATCTGTGGAGCATTTAAGATTGTGTTAAGCAATGCATCTGAGTCTGCATTAGGCATATCAGGATTAAACAATAGAAGATCGGGTTTTTCAAAATCAAATTTTGCAAGGATGCCATAAGGACCTGTTAAAGTAACGACATTATATCCGGCAGCCAGCAACAATTTTTCCATCTCCAAAACGTCTAAAAGTTCGTGATCTAGAATCAGTATTTTTGCCATCTTAAAATTCCAAGCAAGAAACAGGGATGTTTGTATGCTATTAAATACTCATAACAATTTGTGTTATGAGTGAACACGCACAATTGCATTACTTTATAAAGCTAATCCGTTGAAATGTCAAAAGTGAGATCGTACTCAAGTGGTTGCTACGGAAGTGTCTTTTGCAAATAACTTGCAATAATGATTCGAAACTGCGATATGCATCGCATATAACGAAATAATAAGTTTTCGAATGAACAAAATGATTTATTTGAAAATAATAATACACAAGTTAAATACAGAATGGGTAATATAGTTATTGATGTAAGAAATATATTAACAATAACCAACTTTTATACTGTTATTCAAAGAAAAAAAAGAAAAAGCCGCGTATCTGCTTAAGCAGATAGCGGCTTTAGCGAGCCGTATGCACAGCGTGCATAGGCGAGCTTAACGAAGATTAATTACTTCGTGAATTTGGGGCGAACGTGATAGTGGGTATGGAACGCTTCGTGTGCAGCGTGACCACCGACCTGACCATCGAAGTATTTATCATACATTTCGTGGAGTTCTTTGTCGTCCTGGGGTTTCTGGAGAGGAAGTTCACTGTCATGGTTATAGATGCCGGCTGTACGAGCAGGAACTGTAACATCGGGGCAAAGCGTGAAGGGCTGACCAGCACCATTGACGCAGCCGCCGGGGCAAGCCATAACTTCGACGACGTGATACTTCTTTTCGCCGGATTTAACGGATTCAATGACTTTAGCGACATTGGCGAGTCCGTGAACCTGGCAGAGATTGAGCGTAATACCAGCGACTGTGACGGAAGCTTCACGGATACCATCGGCACCACGGACAGCTTCAAATTTGACGTTCTCGAGTTTTTCGCCAGTAAGTTTTTCGGAAGCGAATCGGAGAACAGCTTCAGTAACACCACCGGTTGCACCATAGAGGACGCCAGCGCCAGACTCTGAACCGAAGGGGCTATCGCAAGCGACATCATCAAGAGAAGCAAAGTCAATGCCTGCTTCTTTGATCATCTCAGCCAATTCATGCGTAGTCATGGAGAAATCGATATCCTGGATGCCATCGTGTTTGAATTCATCGCGGATAACTTCGAATTTCTTGGCCGTGCAAGGCATGACAGAAATGACGACGATATCTTTATTTTCTTTGCCGATCTGTTCAGGAAGGATTTTACGGAAAGCAGCCGCGGCCATTTCCTGAGGCGATTTGCAGCTAGAGAGGTTACCGAGAATATCGTGCTGATATTCTTCAGCGTATTTGACCCATGCGGGGCAGCAGGACGTGAAGACGGGGAGGTTTTCACCTTTCTGAACGCGACCGAGAATTTCGGAACCTTCTTCGACGGAGGTGATATCTGCGGCCATTGCAGTATCATAAACGGCGTCAAAGCCGATGCGTTTCATAGCAGAAACCATTTTGCCCATGGCGTTAGCACCAGCTTTCATGCCGAATTCTTCGCCAATTGCGACGCGGACAGCGGGTGCGATCTGAGCAACAACATATTTGTTGGGATCGTTGATTGCAGCCCAAATTTCGTCGTTGTAAGGACGGCTTACGATTGCGCCAACGGGGCAAACTGCAGCGCACTGACCGCAGTTAACGCAGTCAACCGTACCGAGCGGGAGTTTAAAGGCGGGAACGACTTCGGAATTGTGGCCACGGCCCATGAAGTCGAGGACGCCGATGCCCGTGATTTCACGGCAAGCACGAACGCAGTTACCGCAGAGAATGCATTTTGCAGGATCGCGGAGGAGCGACGGACTGGAAGCATCGATCGGCGATTTTTCGCGAAGGTGTTCGTAGGGATTCGTCGTTACACCATAACGTTTTGCGAGCTGCTGGAGACGACATTTGCCGCTCTTGGGGCAGGTGGGGCAATCCGCATCATGGTTTGCGAGGAGGAGCTGAAGCGTAATTTTACGCATCTGACGAAGGGCGTCTGTCTGCGTTTTAACGACCAAACCTTCGCGCGGAGCGAGCGTACAGCTGGAGATCATACCCATACCTTCGACTTCAACCAAACACATACGGCAAGCGCCGAAGATGGAAAGGCTGGGGTGATAGCAAAGGGAGGGGATATCGATGCCGTTATTGCGAGCGAGCTGGAGAACGTTGCGTTCGCCTTTGATTTCGTACTGACGGCCGTCAATTGTAAGATATTTCTTTTCCATGGGATTAGGCTCCTTCGATTGCACCGAATTTGCAGGTGGCTTTGCAGCTACCGCACTTGATGCAGATAGATTCATCGATCACATGAGGCTGTTTGATGGAGCCGCTGATCGCGTTGACCGGACATTTTTTCGCACACATACCGCAGCCTTTGCATTTATCCGCAATGATTTTGTACGGCGAAAGTTTGCCGCATTTGTGCGTACGACATTTTTTATCGACGACATGTTCCATGAGTTCTTCACGGAAGAGCTTGAGAACGGAGAGAACGGGGTTAGGAGCCGTTTTACCGAGAGCACAGAGCGAACCTTTCTGGATCGCATGGGCAAGTTCTTCAAGAACGTTGACATCTTCGACAGTAGCTTCTCCAGCGATAATTTTGTCCATGAGAAGGAGCATCTGCTTTGTACCTTCACGGCAGAGGACGCATTTACCGCAAGATTCGTTCTGGGTGAACTGCATGAAGAAGCGAGCAACCTGAACCATGCAGGTTTCCTGGTTCATAACGACGAGGCCGCCGGAACCAACGATTGCACCGTATTTTTTGAGGCTGTCGAAATCGATGGGAAGATCGAGAAGATCAGGTGTCAAGCAACCGCCAGAAGGACCACCGATCTGAACGGATTTGAAGCCTTCTTTCGAAACCGTACCATCGTCGTTCGTAACACCTTCACCGATCTCATAAACGATCTTGCGAAGCGTCGTACCGAAGGGAACTTCGATAAGACCCGTGTTCTGAACGTGGCCCGTAAGAGCGAAAGTTTTTGTACCAGGGCTCATTTCGGTACCGCAGGAACGATAGCCCTGAGCGCCGTCGCGAATAACGAGGGGGACAGAACCGAGCGTTTCAACGTTATTGATAATGGTCGGTTTGCCATTGAGACCTTTCTGTGCAGGGAAAGGCGGTTTCGGATTAGGCATACCGCGTTTACCTTCGACAGAAGAAAGAAGTGCTGTTTCTTCACCGCAGACGAAAGCGCCAGCACCTTCCATGATATGGATGTTGAAGCTATGGCCTGTTCCGAAGATATTATCGCCAAGAATGCCAGCAGCTGTAGCATCAGCAACAGCTTTGCGAACACGGGTAACGGCGAGAGGATACTCGGCGCGAACATACATATAACCTTCGTCAGCACCAATACCACGAGCAGCAATCATCATGCCTTCGATAACGCGATGCGGATCACCTTCCATGAGGGAACGATCCATGAATGCGCCCGGATCACCTTCGTCGGCGTTGCAGACGATGTATTTTTTAGGACCATTTTCAGCAAGAGCTGCAAGCCATTTACGCCCCGTGGGGAAACCACCGCCGCCACGACCACGAAGACCAGATTCGAGAACAACGTCACAAACTTCTTTCGGCGTCATTTCGAGATACGCTTTGCGAGCCTGTTTGTAACCGCCATTGGCGATGTATTCTTGAATGCTGTTCGGTTCGATGTGACCGCATTCAGCAAGAACACTGCGGCTCTGACGGGTATAGAAAGGAATCGTACCCTGACCGAGAAAACGTTCATGCGTAGCAGGATCGAGGTAGAGAAGACGTTCGATCGGACGATGATTGACAAGCGTTTCGCGAACGATTTCTTCTGCGTCAGACGCTTTTACTTTGCAGTAAAGAATGCCATCAGGTTCGATCGTAACGAGTGGACCCTGCTGGCAGAAACCTTGGCAGCCCGAACCAGAAGAATAAATCGTCTGAACACCCGCCGTGACAGGAATTTCGTCGGAAAGATCGACTACAACATTAAGATTTTCTTTTTTTGCACATTCGATGATGGCATTGCGAACATCATTGGAGCCGTTCGCAATACAGCCCGTACCAGCACAAACAACAACACGACGGTTGATCTTCGCTTCTTTGGCACGATAAGCTTCGGCGATCATCTCAAGGGTTTTGGCATTGGATGTCATAAGTATTTCTCCTACTTGTCGTTCTCAGCGGTTGCTTTGACAAATTCGATGGCTTTTTTAGGCGTATTCTGACCCTGAACAGCATCACCAATAACCATGACGGGAGCGAGACCGCAAGCGCCGAGGCACGAAACTGTTTCAAAGGAGAAAAGACCGTCTTTCGTCGTTTTCTCACCATCTTTAAGACCGAGGTGCTCACGAATTGCTGTCATAACGCTGTCAGAACCTTTGACGTGGCAAGCCGTACCATCGCAAACTCTGATAACGTATTTGCCTTTAGGCTCAAGCGTGAAGTGAGCATAGAACGTGGCAACGCCGTAAACTTTGGAAGCCGGTACTCCCAAACCTTCAGCGATCAGAGCCATGACGTCCTGAGGCAGATATTTGAAATCTTCCTGTGCAGCTTGAAGCACAGGAACAAGCATGGAGGGCTTGCGCCCGATGCGTTCGATGATCGCGTTAACGCGCGACGCTGTGTCGTTTACGCTGTTATCCTGCATTTCCTTCCCTTCCTGTTTGTTCGTTACACACACAAAGACGCACCGTTGCCCCTTTGGCATGACGAACATGACAAAAATTACCGTTATTAAACAAGCCCTCTGGGTCTGACAGAAACACTCTGTCTAAGGGCTACTATCCCTTATCTTCAATCATGATGCCTTCTCTTACATCATCTATAAAGCACTGTTTATACGGGGTTTTCGATGAGCGGCTGATAAGGGGTCTCTCAGGACTGATTAAGCTCGTTTTCAAAAACAAGAAAACTTCACGCAAAATTTCCTCTTGCGCTTCAACTCATCTTTAAAAATTCCTGAGCAGCGTATTTATCGCCGCAAACAATAAACCCGTCAAAACAGGCGCCTCGTATGTTGAACTACTGCCGCTCTTTTGTCAAGGCTAACGAACACCCTACCCCCACCCTACTCCTTCTCCACAACCTCCATGGTTCTCTCTCAGTCACATGAAACAACTCGAATAATTCCCTAAAATGCCTTCCCTCGCTTTATCTTTCTCGCTTTTGCATCGGCCATCGCGTGACCATACGACATCCACCTATGGCTGAATCCTCGATCAAAAGCATGCCGTCGTGTACTTTCATAATCCGATCTACAATCGCAAGACCTAACCCAAATCCTGAATGTGCTTTGTTTCGCGCTTTGTCGATCGATGCAAATGGCAAAAGCACAACTTTACGACTCTCTACTGGAATGCCTGGTCCATCATCCTCTATTGCAACTTCAAGATAGTCAGGAATCGCTCTCACGCATACCACAATTTTCGATTTCGCATAACGCTGCGCATTGCCCAACAGATTCCCTATTGCTCGTCTGAAAGCCGTCGCATCTACTGTAATCATATAGTCCTTATCTAGCCCATCCACAGATACTTCTATCGTAGATACCGTCGGCGCACTTCGTTTCAACGTTTGATCGATCATTTGACGTACATCGTTTTCGTCAAAATGTTGCCTGCCGTTACCAGAATCAACATAGTTGAAATAACTCAGTTCTTTAATCAGTGAATCAACTTCTGTTAGATCTTCATCAATCGATTCCAGACGTTCCTGACGCTCTTTGTCATCTTCTGGAATATCCAACAATTCCAACGCAAATCGTATGCGCGAAAGTGGTGTTCGCATTTCATGCGCAACGGCCTGAAGCAAACTCTTTTGCTGCTCCATGTGACTCGCGTTTGCACTCGTCATTTCATCAATGTGATGCGCTAACATGCCTAGCATATCATTACGCTTTTCATCACAACGTGCTTTGTAATTCCCGCGTGCAACTTCTTCACATATATGCTCGTATCGATGAATCCTTATAATAATAGGTAAAACAAGGATTAATGCCATCGCTAGCATGATTAATAATGATGTAATTGCTCCCAATATTAACGATTTTGCAGGGATAATGGGCGATTCTTCAATATCATATCTTACATACAACATCTGATCGCATTCGGGGAGCGGAACAACCAAAAATCGCGCTCTGGGCCCTTGGCGTCTCAGACGCCCCCCCTTCCCTTGATTTTCAGTGGAAATATCTAGCGTATGATCCTTTGAACTGATTAGATTATTATTTATTCCAGTCTGTTCCGCTACTTCTTGAGGCTTCTCAGATATCTTGTCAGTCGATTCGCTCTGCCTCATGTCCGACTTTGGACCATATTCCTTAATTCCTAACCAATGAAGTAAGACACTAAAATTAAAAACACTTGGCGTATAAAAATCGTCGATTCTTTTGCCTCGCATCGTGCCTTTCGGCAAAAAGCCACGTTCTTTTATGCTTTGAAAGGATTGGCTCTCAGCTACAAAAGCTTCATATTTCGAAAAACATGCCTCTTCGAATTCTAATAAAGGAACGCCTAATCGACGACTTAATAATTCTGATGTCATGCCAGTAAGAGGCAAAAGTTCAGCATGCTCAAAAGCCGGATCAGTGATCGATTCTATAAACTCTTGCGCTTCTTTCGTGTTCATCCCACGCATACTGGATGCGAGCATACTTTGCAGTAAATCTACATGAATATGCGATATAACACCTTCATTTTTGGCGACAGGCCGAGACATCACCAAAAGTACTGCAAAAACTAGAAAAAATGTTATAAATATCGAAATGAAACACTTGAAGATAAAACCAGTTGATTGCTTTTTTATCATATATTATCTCAGATAATGCATTATGATCAGAATGAATGAGCGCTTGTCACACGTTTTCTTGCTGGATATTTTTGAGGGGGAGGTCTCCCCCTGAGCGTCTATTTTTTCGGAAAAACTCTCGCTTTTTCCGAAAAAATACGCCGCTACCCTCTCTGGCCGCGGCGCTCAAACATTGTTCTTTGATAATAAACAAAACGCCTCCATGGTAGAGGCGTTAAGGCATTCAAAGACCGAGATAGTTCGTTACTTTGTTGTATCAGGGTTGTTTTGAGCAACAAGCATGTAGCCTGATCCACGAATACTTTTGATGAAACGCGGTGATTTGCCGTTGTCGCCGATCGTACTTCTTAAACGCGATACCCGAAGGTCGATGGATCGATCTGCTCCATCCCATTCGATACCGCGCATTTGTCTATAAATCTCTTCGCGCGTAAGTTGAACCCCTTGATTTGCAAAAAAGTAATTGAGTAGATCAAATTCACAACTCGTAAGGTTGACAATGCGTCCGTCAACAATCGCTATTCGACGCTGAGCATCTAATTGAAGACAACCCTGACTGTCCTCTGAATAACGTTCAGTTTCGTTAACTGACATTTTTTCATAGCGACGAATTAAATTGCTAAGACGTGCTAAAAGTTTTCTTGGTGAAACTGGCTTTGTAATATAATCATCCGCTCCGATCTCGATCGAAATGATTTCGTCTACTTCATCATCACGTGCAGTCATGATGAGGATCGGATTGTGATACTCTTTCCTAATCTCACGACAAATACTGATGCCGTCTTTATTCGGAAGCATGAGGTCTAAAATCACAAGATCTGGATTCTCTTTTAAAATGCGCTCTACAGCTACACCACCATCATATTCAAGGTCGACTTCAAATTGATTCTTCTCTAGATACTCTTTCGTCTGTTCTGCAAGTTTGATGTCGTCCTCGACTAATAAAATTGATTTTTTCTTCTCAGCCATCTATTTCCTCCAAAAAGCCTGCTTGTGCCTCGTTTAAACTAAATTGTACGGTTTCTAGGCAGAGATAATGCAATAAGCATTACTACACACTGTAGTAAAATTAAATTCAAACCATTTTTGAATAATATTCATGGTAGCTTCTCTGTCGAAGGATTGAGAGCCACTCAATTCTTCGAGAAACTTCTAAGTTACTAATCGCATTATTCGGTCTTGTCAAACATGAAAATTTCAGTGCAATGAAGCACTCTACGCCACATTCGCTCTTTTTTGACACACATTGTTTCATGCTTTGAATAAAAACTTAAGCATTGATACAGTTTTTATCCAAAAACTGAATTAAATTAGGCCTTCCGTTTAAGATATGTTTCTGAATGTATTTAAATTGTATCAAACGCGCTGTTCGCGAGTTGAATTTTAATGTTTTGTATCAAAAATTAAACAACACGTTTTTGAACAACAATCGTAGCAGGCTAAACGTGTCGTACATCATCAAAATACAAATGATACAAATGATCTGACGCACGTATTACAACAATGCGCCAGATGCTTCTGTTACCCCCAAAAGGAGTATTCATCATCCTTCATAATTGTCTTTGGTCGCGGATATTGTCTCGGCTTCCTTTAATCGCTCTAAAAATAATGCTTCTGTCCATAGCTCAATATTTGCCGTTCCCTTGGCATTAAGCTCCTCTGCTTTTTTCCACTTTGAACTCGTGTTGTTTGTTGCAACGAGAACCGACAATGTCTTAGTCACAGAATTTGCCGATGATCCTCCTAATGCTTCGACCTTCTTCTGTGCTTCCTCACGTTTCATACTCGCTAATGAGCCCGTAAATAAAAAAGACATCCCTTTAAAAGGGCCATCCTTGGGGCTTTCTCGTTTTTGACTCACGGTAACGTTCACGTATTGAAGAAGATCTTCAATCAAAGGACGACGCGCAATCAAACCACGATGAATGGATTCAAATTTCTTCGGCTCTTCTTTTATAATTTCAACAACGAGTGCTTCGAAGATTTCTTCTAAAGAAGCAGCTGTTATGGCGTGATAGTCGTCTTTAAAATAATTACGAATACGTCTGTTATCTGGTTCTTTTACGCCGACTCTTAAGAGCCAATTTCGGGTCGTTTCGTCGTAAGCTTTGATTGAACTCTGAATTTTAGAATATAGATACTTATTTTTATTTTTGATATATATTGCACCAATAAGTTGTTTTGAATCTACATCAATGATTTTATCAATTGAACCGAATGCACTTTCAAGCTCTCGACTCATTTCCTTTCCTAAATTTGGAATAGATAATGCTTCGAGAAATTGCGCTAGACTCATGGTTCGTGATAACTGAATGGCATCATACAACTTTTGAGGCATAATACCGTTTTCAGTATCATTACTTGAAAATTCGGTACCTTTGGTCTGTGAAATTGCAAATGCAATATCTTTAACAGATAATCGATATAGGTCTGCTGGCGTTGTAATTAAATCAGCTTCATATAATGAATCGATAATTTTTTCACCAAATCCTAGACAATTGATGACTTTTACATAATTTTCTATGATAGATTGACTCGTAGAAGGGCAATTTGTCGGATCAGAACAAGCAATAAAATAGATGCTATTGCTACTCACATAATCTTTCTTAGCATCTACTGGATCAGATTTATCAGATTTTATTATTTGTACAGGAGCTCCACACGATGGACACTTTGTTGGAATTTCTATGGTCTGAGCATCTTCGGGAATATCTACAGCTCTTTCAATGCAAGGAATGACACCACCTCTGCGCGACACTAAGATCTTAGCACCCAATTTGAGAGCGTAAGTAGGAATTTTAAAAGGATTCTCAGGGTCACGTGGAAGCGTTGGATCCGGAAAATATTCGATGTGTCCGGCATGTATAAGATTTGCTCGCTTAATGGCTGCACCATTGAGAATAATTGCGTCAAAATTACCAACGGGCGTTATAAGACCTTGTTTTGCAACCTGCCACTCTACACTGCGTAGTACCGTTGTACCACTTTCGCCCTGAAATTTAAATGCAATGGCATATTTAGGATGATGTAAAGTTACATTGTTGAGATCCTGCTCTGAAATGTCATTGGTTTTAAAAACAAGACCATCAGCATCAAAATCCCAAGTGGCTCTTTCTTCAAGCATGCGTTGCGTATAATCAGATATGAGTTTTTCTTCAGCTATAACGCGCTCTTTTTCTGTTAAAGCACACAACTTAAGCGTATTTCTTGGCAAAACTTCATGTTCAACAGCGCAAAATCCGAGCTCCTGAATACGATTGAGCTTTTCTTTTTCAGTTGTAAACGATTCGCCAAACATTTCGTATCCGAAAAAACTCAAACCATATTTCGCTGTTTCGGAAGGAACTTTTTGCTTTAATCCGCCAACAGCAAGATTACGTGGACTTTTTGCATCTTCAAAACGCCTAAAGGAGGAAAGTGGCATATACACTTCGCCGCGAATTTCTACATTAGATGCAGCAATATGTTTAGGAATGGCGCTTATATAACGTACATTAGCAGTTATATCGTCCCCTGCATCACCATTTCCACGTGTTGATGCAATGATTAGATCGCCTTTTTCGTCGTAACGAAGACTACAAGCAAGTCCGTCAAGTTTGGGGCTTGCAACGAGGTCACCTTGGATATTTTTAGCCCAATCCAGCACTTCTTTTGCACTATATGCTTTGCCAAGAGAGAGCATGGGAATGTCGTGAATAACTTTTTGAGAACCTGTTTTACCAATGTGAGCTCGTTTGATATCAGAATTCAAAGAGATAACTTCGTCGTCTGTCTCACTCGTATTCTCAAAGGTTTTGTTCAGAATGGGATTCTTAGGATCAAGTTGACGAAGACGTTCAGTGATCTGATCGTACGTGGTATCTTGAATGACTGGCTGCCCCATGTCATAAAGATGATCGTGATACTTAATTTGTTCAACTAGCGTGTCAATAGACCAAGTCCACAACAATTGCATAACGTTCTCATTCTCGGTGAGCTCAACATGATGCGTTGTGGAACTTGTTAAGTCTAAATTTTGTTGATCTGATCGTAATACATTTTGAGGTGCAACTTCGGAGCTTTCATGCGTACGATGCATAGCGTCTATATCAATTTGATTAGCCTCTTGTTGCTCGGGCTGTTTGATTTCACTTGTTCTTTCTATCAATCTCTTTGTATTTGTAAATTCAAATAAACCTAACTGTTTTGTATTATTCTCTTTGTCTGCTTTTTTTTTTGCCATAATTACAGCTCTTTGTCTGACTTTTGATTTTGGGTGTACTGATTATACAACTCACAAACCGTTGCAAGTGCCTGAACAAGCAGCAGAACAACGCGATGATTTCCTAGACGTTGACGATATACTTTGAGTAAATTATGATAGTTTGCAACCGTTTCTTCTGGCGAAAGAGAGTAGGCAGACCAAATATTATCCCCCAGAATAAGATAATCAGAAGCCATATTGCGTAAATTTGTAATTTTATCACAACACGAAACCACAAGGATATCTTCTGGGCACTCTAACATCTTTTTGATGTACGCTAGGTTGCGCTCGCGTTTTGGAGGTCTAGGCGTTTCAACAGAATCTGTAAGCCACATGATATTGTCAGCAATAGTATCACCGAACTCTGCGCGTACGCGTTCAAGCGTTGGAAGGCCACCTGCATCCTCGACAACGTCGTGTAACAAAGCCGTGATCACCAAATCTTCGTCATCAGAGTTTTCAAGGACAAGTGCTGCAACTGTCATTGGATGTGAGATGAACGGCGTAGGAATGTTTTTTCTCTTCTGATCTTTATGAAGTTCTCGCGCCATTGCAAAAGCTTTGTCCATTCTTTCACTTGGTGTCATGACCTTTTCTCCTTTGTTATGTCGCAGCGAAATGCTGTTCGCCAATTTATAAACCTTAATAATTGAGTTTTCAACCGTCTGTTTTATCGAGGCGATATAAGATGATTTGACCTAAGCGCCTTTTCTATGTTTGGAACATCGGATTGTCGCGCCGCAAGTTAGAGGGGGTAGCGGCGTATTGCCGAAGCAAAATACGACATTGTTTCAACACGCTTGATCTGATATTTATGTATATAAATTATTATTTTTAAACAAATTCACAAGTTTACGCCATGATTTTATTATGATAGATTTTTTAATTGTTCTAATTCGTTTTCGCTGAGGCAATAGCCGCTCAGGGGGACACTTCCCCCCATGCAAAATGAAAATATAAAAACATTGAACTATGTGTTTTTGTTATTATGACGTATAAAACAAAAAAGCTCCGATCAAGATTCGATCGGAGCTGTAATTATTAGATGCCGTATTGAATACGTTTACTTATTCAGCATTCGCATAAGTGCGTTTCGTGCAAGCTACGTCATCAATCTGAATGTGGTCTTTGGATGCGTCCGTATCACCCACGTAGAATATGAGGCGAACGCCTGACTGCGAATTTTTCATGGTGAAAGTTTCTCGCGTCCACTCGGTCGTATCGTAAGATTTATATTCACCTTTATTCGGCGTCATATCTTTGGCTGCATCACCGCGAGAACCATACCAGTGGAATCGAACTTCACCTTTACCGCGTACCCAGTATGAACAGTCATACGTACCACCAGGAACGTTAAAGCCCATCGATACAAAACGTTTCGGTGCTTTGACTTTATAATTGTAAGGATACAAGATTTGCATGGCTGCATTTCCCGTGTGAGGAGCCTTCGTATAAGGCGCCGTCATATTAACCGGGAGTTCATTGGTATAATGATATTCGGCGATGCCGTCGAAATCACCATCTTCAGGACCATAATAGTTGCCAAACCAGAAATAGGGCGTGGGATACGCCTTGCCATCAACGGTTAAGCATGTATCCGCTTCGTCACATTCATCCCAAGTCTCGAAATCGCCATTTGGAACAATATTGACCGGACAAACAAGATCGTCATTCCATTTTTCGCATTTAGAACCGGATTTATTAAACTGATCGCAGTTTAAATAATCGTAATACCAACCTAAGCCGCAAGATTTGTCAGAAGTAACGGGATTGGTGGCATCCATTTCAACGCATTGATGTGTATTTGGATTACAAAGCGGTTTATTTTTGAGGCAATCCGTTGAATTACGACAGTAACCGTCTTTGAGAACACATGTGCCTCGAGATGCGGTCGTGCACTCCATCCAATCGCTGCATTTTGCATTTTCGCAGGGATCGCCCGCCTTGCAAGTGTGCGTTGAAGCATCACAATAAGGTGCATTATCGGATTGGCAGTCGCTGTGCGTTAAACATCCGCCATCTTTCTGGACACATTTATGGGTTGTCGTATTGCAGGTTGCAATAGATCCACCACATGTATCTTTTTCTCTGTCTTCTTCGCCATTTTTAGTTGTAACCGTCCATTTGAAGATATCGCAGAAACCCTCTTTAGGACCACAGTAGCCGTATTCGTTCGTACCGGGCTTGGCAAGGTTGATATCGCAAATTTGCCAATCTTCAGCACAGGTAACACCAGAACAAACGGTTTTGGAGGGAACACAAGATAGACTGTCAACGATTAAACCTGAATCTTCTGTGCCGTGGAAGGCAATGAGAGGCATAAATTGCGAAACTCTATAAGTTTTTCCGTCTTTTGTTGCATTTCGAACGATCGAAAGACTGTTTTTGCCTGAAAATTCGATTTTTGAATAGCTGTTGTAGTTAACATCAATGCCTTTTTGGCTTGCATAAGTTTCAGATACAACTTCTTTACCATTTTCGTCATATGCACGATAGCCAAAATTTATGTGCCCCGAACCTTTGACGTACATCGTACAGTCTAAATGATAGTTGTACCCCATGCTGCCGGAAGAAATAAATGTTTCGCCATAATCGTCGGCAATTGAAGTCAAATCACCTTCCAAGCGCGCTTGTTTTTCACTTGGGTTGATCAGCTGCACTGCTTTTTCGCATGTATTCGCAGCGTTACTCTCTTTTACGATTGCGGCTTGCGAATAAGCATTGTCATAAAGGCTCCATTGGCTCGGCATGCCATTGTACCAATCTTCAAAGCTCCAGTTGAGAATGATGTTATTATCTGGCTCAGCACATTTTTGTTTGCATTCATTAGTTGAAAGATTGCAAGACTCGCCACTTTCGACATCGCATTGATTATCTGAACAGCAAGCGTTTACATACTGAACAATACTTCCCGTAATTGAACAATACTCTGTGCCGCAGCTCCAAGTTTTGCCAATGCAGTCTTTATGAACGCATTTGCCGTTGTAACACGTATCGTACATGTCACTTTTGCAGTCGGATGCTTCTTTGCATGAACCATAGCCAGGATCCGTGTCTACATTACATACGCCACATGCTTCTGGCGATGAAGCTGGTTCACATGCACATTTTTGTTCGTTGAAGACTTCACCCTGGTCACAAGTCTTGGGTTCGCACGTGCACACCGACGCGTCGTCTACGCATTTTCCATCAGAACATTCAACTTTGGGAGAAACACATTCGCAGATGCCCGTATTCTCGTTGCATGATTTGCCATTCTTGCATACGACAGAAGCACACATATCTGTTGGACAAAGCGAAGTGTCATGAATGTCTGCTACGCAAGCGCCCGTTGAAGGACAAATTGCGTTTGGAGCATCGCAGGCCTTTGTATCAACACAAACATTTCCTGACATGACGTAGCCTGTGTTGCATTCGCACTGTCCTTTTGCCGAATTGTAGGCCGCATTTGCCGGGCAATCGTCATCTGAAGACTTATCTTTATCGTCAGAACAACCAGCAAGCAAACCAGCCACTACTGCTGCAATCAACCAACTTTTTTTCATTGTTGAACTCCTAACTATAGAAAACACCCCCGAAAAGGTTCGCGCCTTATAGGTAGTCTGAACTTTAGGTGCAAGTCATAAACAGCTAAAAAGCCACAAACTTTTAAACCGTGGCTCTTTTTGTCATGGTCACATCTCACAAGTTTTTTTGTTTGCATGACGTTATTTTCCGATATCTTCCAGCAATACATTCGATCCATCCATTGAATTCCATTTGGATGAGCGCTTCCGTCAGTTTTGAAATATTGCTACAGCCAATAAGAGATGAAAGTTTATCACGCCCTATCGGCACATCTGTCATCACTTCGTAAATCTGTTTCCAAAATGGATCATCCATTAAAACAACATATTGCGTTTCTTTTTGGTTTTTTGCTTTTTTTCTTCGAAGCGCACTTTCTTGTCGTGGTTTGGCATCTGATACTGTTGTTGTTCCGACATCCGAAAAAAGCGGTAACAAACCTAAATCTCGAACGATGCCTCGATTTTCACAATCCCCGTCACCTAAAAAATCAAAGTCTTCTGACGAGGTAACTAATCTAGCTAGACCACGTTTGACGAGTTCAAGACCACCTTCAGTACGTACGCAGAAGCCTGTTGTTGCACCGACGAGAACGGGACGATCCAGTTGAAGTGATGCATTAGCCGTATATAACGCCCCACTATCCAAACGACATTGTACGATGAGCGTTGCTTCGCTTAAAGCCGCAATGACGTTGTTTCGCGATGGAAACAATTCGCGTCGCGGTTCGGTAACCATTGGAAATTGACTTACAACAGCGCCATGAGACTTAGCATAAGCAAAAATGTCCGCATTTTCATTTGGGTAAACCTGTGCCGCATCCGTCGCTGTTACGACGATCGTCGGTGCATTCATCCGCATTGCAACACGATGCGCTACGGCATCTACGCCTCGCGCTCCGCCACTGGTCACCAAAAAACCTCGCCCGAGCAAAATACTCGTGATTAATTCACCCAGATTGCGCCCTTCTTCGTTGATATCTCGACTGCCGACAATTGCAATTTGGCGTTGTTTGAGCAAAGACACATCGCCACATACGCTTAAAATCGGCATTTTATCGGTAAAAGCACCAAGCTGCGGCGGAAAAGTATCTGATCCTTTAAAAAGCAGCGTGATACCTTTTTGTGCGTAACGCTCGCAAACATCTTTTCCTGCTTGTATCGCATCCTGAAGTTTTAGATTTAAATGCAGATGGTCATGCGTCTCCCAAGTTTGCTCAAGTACTGCAGAATCGCAAATGTCTAACAATGCATTGATTCCCTTGATGCTACACTGTTTTTCGTGCCACAACCAAGCTGCAAGATATTCAACTTCTCTCATACATCCTCCTGATAAGAAGGACGCACCCTGTGTCCTTCTTTACAGTAGTGCCAACGAGAAGCTATTTCGTGACATAAAAAAGTGTATCAATTTGTACTTACAAAATACGCCATGACCATTCAATGATCATACAGCGATTAAATTACTTATCGCTCAACGCCTCACGCAGCATCTCAATTTCATGTTTCCAGCCGCTAAGATCGTTTGGCGTTTCGAGCACAAACGAAAGATGTTTGAGTTTCGGGTGTGCCACAACTTTGACCAATGCTTCAAAACCAATTTGGCCTTCTCCGAGTTTGGCATGACGATCTTTGTGTGACGCACGAGAGTTCATAGAATCATTTAAATGTATCGCAAAAAGACGATCTAGACCGATAATTCTGTCAAAAGTGTCAATCACTTCTTCAAGATTCTCGACAACATCGTAACCGCCATCCCAAATGTGGCACGTATCAAGGCATACACCAATTTTATTTTCTAGTTTCACACCATCAAGGATTTTAGCTATTTCTTCGAAATTCCTACCAATTTCTGTTCCTTTACCAGCCATCGTTTCGATAAGGACACGGGATTTTTGATTTGGAGACAAAACGTCGTTTAGACATTCAGTTGTAAGCTGAATGCCGATCTCAGATCCTTGTTGAACATGGCTGCCGGGATGAAAATTATAATAATTCCCGGGAAACATATCGAGTCTACTAACATCCTCTCGCATAATCTCTCGGGCTAGCTGTCTGAGATCTGGCTTTGCAGCACATGGATTCATGATGTAAGGCGCATGTGCGACGAGTGGAGCAAAATTATTTTCAGATAAAAGACGATTCACTTCAGCGGCGTCTTTGGCAGAAATTTCTTTAGCTGCCCCCCCACGCGGACTACGCAAGAAGAAAGCACAAGTGTTTGCGCCAATTGAAATAGCATCACGAATCATTGCGGCATAACCTTTCGTCGTCGAAAGGTGAGCTCCGAGTGCATACATAATTAGGCATCCTCAAAAAACGCAACCTAAGATAGAATGCGGTTAGGGTTCTTAAACGATAGAAGCAAAAAAGAATGATTTAGAAGCGCAAAAACTTTTTCAACGCAGCCGTCACGAGAATGCTAGCAGCTGTTGCAACAGCGGACATAACAACGGTTTTGCCTACATCAGCAGCCATTTGGTAAATTCTTGTTCGTTTGCGTCTTTCTGATTTTGAACAACGGCAAACCTCACAATTACAGTGGCAATCTTTTGTTTCCGCATCGCAGGTGCATGCACCAGGGTCTTCGTCGTCTAAGCAAGCGTCATAAGCTACCGTTTCTTCTGCGCAAGCATCCATGTCATGTTGTGCTTTACAATGATTTTCAGCACAGGTGTTCTTATTTGCCTCATTGGTTGATGCAACATTTTTTACTTCGTTATTATGCCTAACGTTTTTTTTGCTCATCTTCGTAACTCCTAGAATTAAGCCATGAGGTTGTTCATCGATCCGCTTTTGCGGACAGACTACAGTTTGTGCACCCAAACTCGATTGGCAAGATGAATCTTTGAAAAGCTTCAAACGCTATTCATAAACCGTCAAAGAGCTTATGAACCCAAGTCGTGACAATAGAAGTGGTCACGTTGTACGCCAATCTGCACTTAAAAAGTGTAAGAGATCAATTGTTAAAAAAAAAGGCCTCTCTTATGAGAGGCCTTTCGTTCAGCGATTAAGCGCAGAACAAATTACTTGGCTTCGTCAGCTTTGGCTTCATCAGCTTTAGCATCGTCAGCTTTGGCTTCATCAGCTTTGGCTTCGTCTTTTTTGTCAGCGTCAGCTTTGGCTTCGTCTTTTTTGTCAGCATCAGCTTTGGCATCAGCAGCAGCAGCTTTGTCGTCAGCAGCTTTGTTTTCAGCAGCTTTGTCGCAGGCAGCAAGACCGGTGAGAAGAGCAACGATAGCGATAGCGATAAGTTTTTTCATGTTAAATCTCCATGTTTAGTGAATTTCGCGACACTGTTGACGCGAAGCATTATAAAACCCTTTTAATGATGATGTATCTCTCTGGGATACATCGTGTGGTCGGAGACTATACCCCTCACAAAAGTAAGTCAACAAAATAATTTTGAGTCGTTAGACGGATTAACTAGCGAAATTATTCTCTGTTTTCAATAAGCTAAGCAGAAAAAAGCTTTTCTCTTAAAAAAACGCGTTCGTTAAATTATTGGGCGCTAAAAACTTCACATGCGAGGATCAACGTATGGACTGAAGGGGTAGCGGCGTATCGCTGCATCAGACAGGCCGCTTGCGAAGCCTGTCTGTGCCGATAGCCGCTCAGGGGAAGGCTTTCCCCTCACAAAAATGAAAACTTCAATCGTTGCTTAAATGAAAGCCTGACTTCCATAAAAAAGTCAGGCTTCATTTTTAGATCATTCAGGCGCGATCATTTGTCGGCACAAGATTTTAGGCCTATTTCGATCGAATTACAGCTTGCGCAATTTTCAAGGAACTCGGCTGCTGGCGATTTGCAGATTTTTGAGCAGAGTGCACTTTCGGACGTCTTTTTATTCCAAAAACAAGCGCGATCGGGATACGCATGCGAGACATCAGTGCGATATGTGACCGCGAGCATTGACTGGGCATCCCAACAATCGTTGACTGCGCCAAAAGCAAGGTAATTTCGAGCTAATTCGGCATTTGTATCGACCTCAAAAATGTCTTTGCCAAGATAATGTTCGGCCAGTTTGACAGCCGTCGAATGTCCGGCATAGCCTTCGACTTGCAGCCAATCATCCCCGCGTGCGAGTGCATCTTCGTAACAATGCATCACTTTTTGGCCTATCTGAGCGAATTCTGTATCCGACAAATATTTGCTCTCGTGAAGCGGTTTCCATGGAAATGTCATCATAAGATCACATGCATCGCGCGAGGCACTTTCTTTAGAGAAAGCATCGATTTGTTGTATAAGAAGTTTAACAATTTTTGCCTTATCGATCGTTTCAACAGACGTCAAAAAGTCAAGAACTTGAAATGCTGTATCATTGCCCAATCCATTTGAGATGTATTTAAGCGCAAGTTCGTCGATTGAAACGCCACTCTGGCTTACAAAGCGATCGACGAAACTTACAATTTCAGGGCTGAATCCTTCATGTTCTGTGTTTGTTTTATATTGAATCAGGAAAAACGCCAGACGGCTATTCGCATCAGCATTGCCGGATTGGGCAGCTTTTTGCATCTGTTCAAAACCATTTTTCCATTGTTTGATGTTATTGGTATCGATCATGCGGTTCTCGGCATCCTGAACCACAGCTTCTGGGTAGCCTAATGCTGCAGCTTCGCGCATCAGTTCAGCGCCTTTTTCACCAGCCACTTCAAAATCAGCGTTTTCTAGGGCTTTTGACCACTGATACAATATTTTTCCATCGCGTTTATTGGCTGCTTTGAGCGCATACAATTTATTAATTTGGCCGAAAACATCGACGTCTTCTATGACGAGCGAAGGATAGTTTGTCGACATAGCGAGCGCATCAAGATTCTCCATTTTTGCAGCGGCAATAATATGAGCTGCGGCACGATCTAATAATTCTGGAACCAATTGCGTTTCGGGTGACTCAAATTCAGCTTTTCCACGAAGAAAAGCGGCTTCTGCATTTTTGTGATGTTTAACGTGGTTAAAAGCTTCGCGTGCCAAACGTGCAGCTTCGCGCGATTTCGGCAGTTTTGCGTAATAAAGGCCCAAAGCTTCATAAGCCGCCTCATCACCCGTTTCGGCTTTTTGTTTCAGCGTTTTCAATTCACTTGTTTCTTCGATAACTGCTGGTTTGAGAGCTTTTAAAGCCCATTCAGCTTCGAGAGCTTCGATTGAGCGCGATTCGGATACAACAGTTGTTTCAGCGTTTTTTTGCGCATCGTTTTGAGAAGCATTTTCATCGGAAACGCTTTTATTTTCTGACTTTCCGCATGCTGTAAGGGTGAGAAGCGCCAAAACTGAAGATATAACGAATTTTTTAACCATCGATCAATCCTTATTATAAATCTGACAAGCATTGTTATGATTTGTAGGGGAAGGCCTTCCCCTGAGCGTCTATCGCCTCGTAACAGCTGTTCGACGTATTTAAGTGCGTTTGTAGAACTACGTAAAACAGCATATATATAATAGATAAATCGGCGATACGCCGCTACCCCTTCTGGCCTGCGGCGCTAAAACTCTACACATCAATGCACATGTTGTTTTGCGCTGAAGCGCAATGTGCCTTTACGAGTAACGAAGCAGAAGCACTAGTCGAGTTTGACAGTCCTCATAAAAGAATGATCTAGGTATTCACGTTGAATGACCTGAGCCATTTCGTCAACGGTTGCGAAATGATCGTAATCGATGTTAATCACGGGTATGACCTTAGAAATATCTTTGAGGAAAATTTGATATTCTTCGTACAAATTCGTGAGATATTCGATTGAAACGTTTGTTTCGACGTCACGATTACGCATTTTGATACGTTCAAGCGAACGTTCGGGCGTCACATCGAGGTAAACGATGACGTTAGGTTTGCACATGAAATTGCTCATGTATTGGAAGAGCTGTTTGTACGTTCTGTAATCACGTTCTTCCATAAGACCGGATTTTGCGAGCATTGCAGCGAAGACAGAATCTTCGTAAATGGTACGATCCTGAACAGCAGACTCACCGCGCCAAATAATTTCCTGATGCTGACGAAAACGCTGAGTGAGGAGGTACACTTGCATTTGGAAAGCGTACTTCGGCGTGTCTCGATAGAAGTCAGCGAGGTATTCATTATTCTCGACGGGCTCATAATAAGCCTTAATGCCAAGGTGTTTTGCGAGACTAGTTGCGAGGGTCGATTTTCCGGCGCCGATCATGCCGGCGATTCCGATAAACAAATTTTGCATAAGTATCCTTATTAATAAAGTCAAAGCGGAACGTTCGAAAGCGAACAAAACGCCGTTAACGTTGTACACGTTTTTAGGCGTTAAAGCGTTAGAAAAATTGAGATTAAAGACGAAGTCGTTTGTTGAAAACTAGATTTGAGCGTGTCGTCTTGTTTCACAATTGAAGCATCAAAGCTAAATTGATGGCGTATAGACACGAGGGGGTAGCGGCGTATTGCCTTGATCAAAGGCAATAGCCGCTCAGGGGGAGACCTCCCCCACCCTCAAAAACAGATAAAGAGCGTAAATTTGGGCAGAGCACAATTCGTTTTAGTTGTCAAAATCGAGACATTGCTATAAGTGACAAGGTTGTTTTGGGCCAAATGCGGTCATTTGCGCAATGGGAGCAGGAATGTTAAGCAAGCGAGAATCACAGGCATTTTTCAAAAAGCGCCGCAGTTATTCATGGATCATCGTCTGTGCTTTATTCATAGGCGGACTCGCCTTTATAGGACTCGCCGTATCTTTATATTCGAATGATGATGACGACCAACCCGGCACGTCTGAGCGGCATATCGAAACACATGCATCTGCCGAAAGAAATCTGGGCAAATCGAATGCAAGTTCTGCGCAAGCAGAGGCACAGCAAGCTACATCGCCATCCACTGTTGCACAGAACGACACATCCAAACAAGCTAACACGGCAGCTAAAGCAACCAAAAAAGGAGCTTCAGCACCCGAATCAAAGAATGAGACCGGTTATAGTCATGGCGCAAAAGCCTTACTTCAGCAGGCTCCAAACAGCGGAACAACAGCACCCAAAGTCGGTCGGTTTTACATCATTAAAAAACCTATAGAATACAGCAAAAATGCAAGCCCAGAAGCGATCGCGGCAGCTAAGGCAACGACGTATATTGTTGTTTCGGGCGATATTTTAGGCCGCATTGCAAATAAGTTTGGATGCAGCATTGAGCAAATTCAAAAAGCCAATCGCATGACCAATGATCAAATTAAGATCGGTCAAAAGCTTTTGATACCAAATTGTTCAGGAAATGAAGAAATTGTTCCGCTCGTTGCTGAGCCAACGGTGGATAACAACGCGCCAAAACCTGCAAATGTTCAACGCGGGAAATGGTGGAAAGCAAGTGGTGTTAATACGACGCTTCTTCCTGCATTAATGAAAGCTGAAGGATTTAAACCACCTCAAAAATTTATGGGTTTTGTCATAGAACTCACCTTTGATTCCACGCGAACTTATGTGACCAAAGAGCGAGCATTTGACTATGCAGGAACGAGTTTGCGCACGGATTGGAACCCAGCATCTGCTGTTAAAACGTTTGCTGCCATAGGCGCTTTAAAACGCATTGAAGAATTAGGGTTCACATCCAAAGCAAAAGTCACCTTTAACGGCAAGAAGCCGTACACGAATACAGTATCTGCTCTCATTGAAGCTGCCATCATTCAAAGCGACAATATTGCATACGACCGTGTCGTGCAGCTTGCTTCATTTGATAAATTGCATCGAGAAATCTTGACGTCCAAATACGGCATTTCACGCACAGCGCTTAATCGAGCTTATCAGCTGACGGATTGGCAAAATATGGGTGAAAATCCATCCTTTAGAGTTTCGCCGCCCATCACGATTACAGAAAACGGCAAAAAAACGGTTAAGCTTCCAGCTGAAAATTCTAAAGCATCCGTTCCTTGTTCATCGGCAGCATGTACGACGCTTCAGGATTTAGGAGAGTTTACGCGCAGATTAATGCTTCAAGAGCAGCTTGAGCCAAATGAGTCATTTTCTTTGGCGCAGCCAGATCTGTTAATGCTTCGAAGAGCGATGCGAAGCGAAGACAGAACACGTGGTCGAGAAATGGTCGATATTTTTGCAAAAGTATTCGGAGATTCTCGTGTAAAATTCTACTCAAAGCCTGGTTTTTCGGAGGATTGGTTTACGGATAACGTTTATATCTTTGATCCACGCTACAACCAAGCTTGGATCGTCGTTATGAGTGGCTATCCTGGAAGAAAATCGTTAGATAGCGCAGCAACAGCAATTGCTAAGATCATCAGTAGTGGCAAGCTGAGAGCCGCGAAGTAATTTCGTTAAACGATTGATCGTAAAAGGTGCCAGACATTTGTCTGGCACCTTTTTTGTTTTTCTTTAAAGTAAGTATTAAAATAGTAAGCTATCTTATTGATTTTAAATAAAATTAAATTTTAGTTATCAACAAAACAATGATTTGTAAATGCAAGTTTCTTGTATTGAGTGCAAGATAATTGCAATTGTTGGCTAGAATGAGTTTAATTAAATTCTAAAATATGTTTATTATTTTGATTTTAAACTATTTTTGAATTTAATTTAAAAATAGAATTCAAGAGTTTGGGCACACCAATGGTGTTCATGGTGAGGAGGGGGTAGCGGCGTATTGCCGGTATTATCACACGACAAAAGCATGGCGAATACGACGGCAATAGCCGCTCAGGGGGACACATCCCCCACCCTAATCAAAAAATTAAAATTTAGTTTAACCAATTGAATTTAAATATATTTTAATTTCAAAATATTCATTTAAAACGAAACAAAAAAAGCGCCAAACCACTGAGTAATTTGGCGCTTGATCTAAACCTCAATCGATAAATTGAGGCTTAACCCTTAAACTGTGAATTGGTTGAAATCGTCCGAAACGTAGTAACTGAGGATTTGCGAGAGGACGGGCGAAGCATCGATTGCGGCATCGATATCATCGACGGTCTTAACGGCGCGTTGCTCAGTGATTTCGGGATGAATTCTTGATTCAGCTCTCCAAACGGTGCGGAAATCAGCGATAGCGAATGCGGCGAGGATATCGCTGGAGATAAGCATCTCATCGGCGAAAGACTCAGCGCAGGCAGCGAGTTTAGCAACGGGAGAGAGGGTAAGCTGCGAAACGAGGTTTTTGATATCGTCCACAGAGAGAACGGATTTAAGGTGATCGGTTTCAGCTGCGATTTCAGGTGTAACCGGAACGAGATCGCAGACAGCGAGAATAGCTTTAGCGATAACGTTGCGTTTAGGTTCGGGCATAGAAGCGAGAGTGCAGAGGTCCGGGTGAGCCATAGCGAGCGCTTTTGTAAGCCAGAACTGAAGTTCGTTGCCTGTAGCTTTCTGGAAGATCTCGGTTTTAATGACGACTGTAACAGGATCACCATCGATGACAATGATCGAATCTGCGATGTCGGCACTGCGATAAAGCGCAATGTTTTCGAGACCGAATTTTTCGCGAAGCTGCTGGAAGACCTTGCCGTTAGGCGTAGATTCTGCGACTTCTGAGGCACCTGGAGCAACGACATTAATATCGGTAGAATTGAAAGCACCGCATTTTTCGCGAACGAAGCGAATAGCATCGAGGATTGCAAATTGTTCGTCGGAGAGGGCGGGCATTGCGTCTGCGAGGCGATTGATCGTTGTAGAATCAGCTTTTTCGAACTTGGTTTTAAGATCGTTGAGTGTTTCTTTGAGCTTCGGTTCAACCTGAAGGATGAGACGAAGCGGAGAAATGAGCGTCCAAGCCGTAAGTTCGTTTCCGGCGTTCAAACGCGACTGAGCAATTGTCAGAGCATTTGAGAAGCGGTGACCGCAGTAGCGAACAGCTTTTTGGAGGAGCGGTATATAGTGTGCTTCATCGCTTGGATCTGTTGCAGAGAGGAGGCGTGTAATGACGTCTTCTGTCGGGCAGAAATCGAGAACTCTATAGAGGATCTTATTTGCTTTATCCGTCTGATTGAGTTTTTGAGCGTAGAGATCTGCGAGTCTCGTAAGGATAGCGGCTTCTTGAGCAGGCTCAAGGTCACCTTCAAGTCTTCCTTCGAGGAGGTCACAGAGCTGAGCCCATTCTTCGCGAGCGACGAGCGTTCTTTCGAGACCATCGAGTGCGCGACCAAGTCCGGGGACGTAACTGAGAGCCATATCGTAAGCTTCGGAAGCCTGATCGATGGAAATAGACTCGGAGAGCTCACCACGTGTACACCAGAGGCTTGCGAGTGTACGGGAATCCGTGGTTGTTTTGGTAAGCGTATCCACGAGTTCGAGAGCTTCGCGGTAACGGCCACTTTCTTTGTAGATCTCGAGGCATCTTTCGACGAGATCGACATTTTGGTTACCGTTATCGAGGGCACCTTCATAGTAGATACCGGCTTCTTTGGAATCCTGGAAATCATCACTCCAGATTTTACCCATATCGTAGAGGATAGAACCGCGGCGTTTGGTGTGATCTGGTGTAACGAGGAGGCTCTTCTGGAGATGGAAGAGCGCGAGGAGCGGCTGATGAATCTGCGCGTAAGTTTTGGAGATCGCGAGAAGAGCGTCGTAATGCAGCGGAGAAACTTTAACTGTGGCACGGAGGTCATCGAGAGCAAGTTCATATTTCTGCTGAATATTGGCAATCAAGCCGCGCTTGAAGAGAAGTTCAGAGCGGATAGCATCGTCGAGATTGGCATTTGAATCTTTGAGGATCGCATCATAGATCGCATAAGCCTTTTCGAGATTTCCGGATTCTTGTTCAATATCGCCAACGGCGACAGCGACGGGGGCATAGCTCGGTGCAAGTGCGTAAGCCTTGCGGTAGAGCGATTCTGCCTTTTGATCTTTACCAGAATCAAGTGCTGCAAGCGCAACTTCGCGCATAAGTTGAGCGTTAGTGAGAGCGTAGGTAGGTGAAGGCAGCGTAGCGCGTTCAAGTGCACCGAGTGCGCCGAATGCAGCTTCGTAGCGAGCATCCAATTGTCCAGCTTTCTTTTCGAGTTTAGCGAGGCATTGCCATGCACGCATATTATCATGGTGAACGGCGATTGCTTTCCACAACCACAGACGAGCTTCATCGACGTCCGCAGCTTTTTCGCTCAATTCGACAAGTTTAGCCGAACGATCAGCCCAGGACATTTCTTTTTCACCCTCAATGGGAAGGAGCGCAGAAGTTTGGCGCCAATTTTTGAGACGACGTCCGATTGCACGCAAACTTTCGCTAGCGACTGCATTGTTAGGATCAAGCATACGCGCAGCGCGATAGTAATTTGCAACCTGAGCCGCGTTGCCCATTTCATCAGCAACTTCAGCCATGTGGCAATAGAAGATAGCACCCCAAACAGGGTTGAACAGTTTCAAGACCTGATCAAGAGACTGGAGATAGAGATCTTTGTTGTCCTGCTCAAGTGCGACCGTTGCAATACCGAAGTAGGCGTTACGTTCAACGTTTGAGCCTGCCGAATTGATCTGTTTATAGGTTTTAATAGCATCGTCTTTTTGATCGAGTGCCAAATGCTGTACGCGAGCGAGTTCGAAGAGTTGAACTTTCTGACCATGTGAGAGGGATTTCGAAGACATCGTAATGCGGATGCTATCTGCGTACTTAGCCCACTGCTCGTTTGCACGGAGTGAAGCGCAGTAACGTTCGAAAATTTCCTCGTTGTCGGGATCAAGTGTACGAAGTTTTTCAATAATTTCAAGCGCTTTAGCCTTGTCTTTAAGTTTATCGTCAACGACTTCAAGCGCCTGATTGAGTGAAGAAATCGCTTCGAGTTCATCTTCTTCGGTGAGCGCTTCAGCGCGTTTAAGGAGCAAATCAACGAGTTGGCTCCAAGCGCCTTGTTTTTCATACATTGCGTAGAGCGGTTCATAACCAATACCGCAAGCACCTGTACGAGCATACAGTTTTTCGAGCTGTTCGCAAGCAGCATCATGCTGACCAAGTTGTTTATCGAGGACGTCAGCAATTTGGAGCATAATCTCAGGCTGTTTGTCTTCGCTGGCCAATTTAAGTTCGAGACGAAGTTTTCTAAGAACGACATCCGGACCAAAGTTAGAGCCCGTCAAATCGTTGATTCCCTGACGTGCTGCTTCATTATTTTCGTCAATCTGGAGAATCTCTGCGTAGGCATCGAACGCACCTTCAAGATCTCCTAACTGATTGCGGGAGAGATCTGCGATTTTAAGCCAAAGCGCAGCGCATTCTTCAGATGTACCGCCTGCGGCGATACGTTGACGATATTCGGAGCGGAGGTCTGTCCATTCTTCGCGTGACTCATGCCATTTGATAAGGACTTCAAGCGACTCGACGCAGGTAGGATTGAGACGCAGAATTTTACGTTCAACATCAATACTACGTTCGATGTCATTGAGATTGGAACGATAGTAATTTGCCAATCTGCGATACAACTCGAGGCTAAGCGCAGGATTACCGAGTTTATGCGCATGAGAAGCAGCGAGACGCAAAGTTTGAGCGTAGCGACCACGATCATCGTTCTGTTCAACAAGAGAAGACATTTTCTCAAGCGATACAGCATCTTCTGGCTTGTCGATGAGAACCGCACTGTAGATGGCGTACGCCGGATCAACGGATTCAAGGACATTTTCGTAAATCGATGCAATACGTTTAAGATCATCGCACGCGAGCTCATTAGAAGCACGTTTGTTGGCTTCAAGCATGGATACGCAAAGCGCTGCATGTTCACGATTCTGAGCTTCTTCGAAAAGTTTATTTTCAAGCGCTTCGTTTGCTGCAAAACGATATCCGAGGAGAAGCTCGCTCATAGCAGTAGAAGCATTTCCAAGCACATCTTTGAAAACATGATAACGTTTAGCAGAAATTGCAGAGCGAAGCGTTGCGTCATCAGAAGCATCCCAAACCTCGTCATAAAGCGCAATCAACGCTTCATTCAAACTATTTTCGGAAGCGATCTGTTCAGCCTGACTTAAATAATCACTATTGCTCGGATCCATCGAAATCAGTCTGCGGTACTCTTCCAAAACGCGAGCAGGCGCATGAATGTTGTCGCGTAAGATTTCAATACGGCGGAGAATAGCTTTGAGTCTATCTTCGTCATCAAAAGCACGCGAAGACAATGCACCTAAGATGGCAACGACTTCTTCCCAACGATTTGTCTGCGGTGCAAGTTGCTCAAGTTCATTAAGCAATGCTTTAGCTTTGACAGCATCTAATGCCGAAGCAAACAACACAGTAAATGCACGAGACTGATCGTTTAAATCCTGGGCATGTATTCTCGCGATATTACACAACATCTGCTCAGATCTGTCTTTCTCAGGTTCTTCGTACGCAATGCGAGTGCATGCGGCACTGAGTTCCTCGCAGCGGCCTTTTTCGCGACAAACAGCTTCAAGTTCTGACAAAATTGAGACATCACCAAGCGATAAAATGCGACGCATGACGCGAATGCGATGATTCAACGCATCTTCAGGAATAAATCTCAACAGAGATCGAAGGGTTGAACAACGCGTTTCAACAGAATCTGCTAGCGTGGCGGAGACTTCGAGGACAGCGAGGACAATACCTCGTTCCTCCGGTGAACAAATCGTTTCAAGGGCTTTGATCGCCGACTTGTTCATCGGATCCCACGTCAATACGCGGAGATAAGCTGAAATAGCTTGGGTGTGATCTGAACTGGAAACACAAGCATCTGCTATACGGAGCGCAAGCGCAATTTTTTCATCGCGATCATCAATGCCCTTAAGCGCCTGTTCCCAAGCCCCAATTATCTCAGATTCATGGTGAATACGTTCATCAATTGCACTGATATTTTCAAGGGCTTCTTGGTGATTCGGATCTTCGTCAAGAACGATTTCCCATGCCGCTGCAGATCGAGGAGAATCCGGGCTGTGCTGCATCAGGTAACGTGCTTTTGTATCAGCTAGCTGTAAAACGTTTGCGTCATCCGAAATGCGAATTTGCTGCGTTAAACTCTTGTCGAGAGCTTCAAAATCACCCTGTTTCGCATAAACACGAGAAAGTTCTTCGCTAACAGCAGGGTTCTGCGGGTCAATTGCACGAACTTTTTTCCAGCAGGCCTCAGCTTTTTCGAAATTACCGAGTTTATCGAGATAAAGCGAACCCAATTCAGAAAGAAGTTCCTGTCGCGCTGCAGGACGGCTCGTTAATGCTAAAAGAGCCTCTAAACTTTCAGCAACGCCATCATTGTCATCGAGTTCTTTGTATATCTCGACGAGTTTTTTCTGTGCTTCGACATTGTCTTTATCCTGTTCTGCAATTCTTTTAAGAATTGCGATGGCTTTTTCATTGTCGAAAAGAGCTTTCTCAGCGACTTCGGCCGCTTTGAACAGTGTTTCACAACCTTCTTTCACGTGCCCTTCTGCAAGCATTTTATTGGCACGCGCTTCGTAGAACTGACAAAGAAGTTCATTGTTATCGCTGTCTTTGTAATATTTTTCTTTGGCAAGAAGCGCATCTCTATCTTCAGGCATCGTTGCCAAAATAGCGTCGTACGCTTGAACAGCAATCTCGCGTTCACCTTTGTCCCACAAAACTTCTGCTGCGGCACGTTGTATGTCACGCGTAGCCGTTTCGTTGATACCACTCACTCTGCTTAATTCAGCTAGTTTATCAATATCTCCATTCAGATTACAGAGATTGACTTCCTGAAGAAGGAGAAGTGGATCATTCGGGCGATCTTTCAGCAGAACATCAAGTGTTGCTTGAGCTCTTTCTGCGTCTTTCATTCCCGAAATGTAGATCTCAACGATCTCACGCAGCCCCAAACGCTGCATGGCACCCCAATCAACGCACTGTTGTGAAATAAAGTTTGCAAGTTTTTCCCAACAACCGTTTTTGCGCCAAGCACTCATGAGAGGACCTTGAACATCATCACCATGTTCACCGATATCCCACAAGTGTTCCCAGTCAGAAATGACAAATTTAGGACTCTTTAATGAAATCTCTGCAATATCAGCCGCTTTTTGCGTATAGAATACACGATCGCTCGGTTCCCAGACGGCATCCACAACTCTTCGATACATATCGTGAATGGCGCGGTAATCACCTACTGCTGAATAGCTCTCTTCCATATAGTTTAGAGCCGTCTCATTAGAAGGATCTTCGTGGAAGAGCTGTGCATACGTCTCTTTCTCTTTTTCTTTATCGTTGAGACGATCCCCATAGATAGATGCTAACTCGCTCAAGATGCTGCTTCGAACTTCCTGCATATCTGCCCAAGGGGCATACTGCAAAACGTTCTGCATCATCTCCGTCAATGAACTCCAATCCTGCGTTCGAAGCAGACTTCTGGATTCACGACGATAGCTATTGTTATCTCTAAGGTAAGATTCGTTTTTAAGATCAGCCGGAATAGGTTTAATTTCAAACGCAGGACCTTTTTCGGCTGGAATGTCGTACTCGTGCTCGTCAATAACATCCATGACGACACTTTCCATTTGAATCAATTCGATGCCAGGAGCAACCGCACTTGCCGACTGCGAATCAGAAACGCTAGCGACTTCCTCCACAGCTTCGGCCTCAACAACTGCTTCAGCGGCTGCTTCCTCGACGTCAACTTCGGCTACCTCTTCGACAACTGCCTCAACTTCAGCTGCAGTTTCGGCTACTTCTTCGACAACAGGTTCAACCTCAACGGCTGCGTCAGCCTCAGCAACAGCTTCAACTGCCGCTTCCTCGACGTCCGCTTCGACTTCTGCTTTGGCCACATCCTCTGCATCAGCCGCAGCTTCGACATCAGCTTCGGAGGATTCTTCCACGACGGGCTCAATCTCCGAAATATCATCTTCTGCAACAACAGGTGCCGGCTCGGATGTTTCTTCCACGACAGCGTCTGAGTCTGCTTCTACCTGAACACCAGACTCGACAACTTGTTCAGATTCGGATTCCGCTTCTTCCTGAACATCAATTTCATTCTGAACAACTTCGTCCGAAACTTCCTCTGCCGCTTCTTCTTCAACCTCAACAGCTTCAGATGAAGCAACTTCAACGTTTTCGTCGACGACAGGTTCGACATCTGAAACTTCGTCTTCAACAGGCGTGGGTTCCTCTGCCAGTTTGGGAGCTTCCATCAAAAGCAGTTGATCATAACCTTCATCTTCCTGATCCAAAGCATCAGAAACACCCTCTTCTGCTATAGCTGCAGCAACAGGTGCCGGCTCGGAAACTTCGACAGCTGCAGCTTCTGCCATTTCGGCAGCCATCGCATCCATCGCACTGTCAAGCGATTCAGCATAACTAACCTCATCTACTTCAGGCGCTGTAACTTCAGGCATGGGAGGGGTCGGCGGTACAGGCGATGCTGCGTTCACCGACGCAGCATGAACCGCAGGACGAGAGGCACTCGATGTAGAAACAACGGCCGGATTCGACATGCTTGAGGGCGTCGATACGGTATGGTTGCTTTCCGCTGCCGCCGTTTCTGATGCACCATGTACTGCGACTCTACCTCGAACAGGCGCTGCAGATGGGCGAACGCCACGTGCACCAACAGCTGGCGCTGCACTGCGCGACACCGCAGGATTCGTCTGTGACGGCATCGATACCGCAGGCGGTGCTGGAGGAACTGCACCTCTCATTCCACTCGCTGCGGGAGCTCCGCCTCGAGCCATCCCACCGGCTGCGCCTCTCATACCTGCTGCGACACCACCACGCATCGCCGGAGGGGCCGGCGGCGCCGCTGGCGATGCAGGTGCTGTACTACTCGGCACAGCACGCATTCCTACCGCACTTTGCCTCCCTTGAGCTGCCGGCGCGAACCTTCCTGGTACGCCTCTACCGCCTGCGCCAACTCGACCTGACATCGACGGTCTGTGCCCTTCTCCAGTCGAAGCTGATCCGTCAACTTCACTGTCAAGACCTTCCAAACCGTGCTGATCATTGTCATTCATCATAAATGGCTCTCCCTTGTCTGAAGTAGTAAAATGGCCTGTCTATAGGCCGAAATACACACTTCTAATTTATACGCATTACGTTTCTTTCTCAAGCACGCTTTTTGTTTTAGTGTATTTATCTATAAGTTTGTTTACTTGTGGTATAAATGTATAGCATATCAATCTCACTTAAACACGAAGGGGTAGCGGCGTATCACCTTAACCCCAAGGCGCTGTGCTCTCTTTCTTACATATCAAAACCATTACGCCTCGGGTTATGGTGATAGCCGCTCAGGGGGATACTTCCCCCTCAAAACCCTTGTTTACACTTCTTATATGCCCTTAATCACCGCCATCCAACACACGCCTCGCAACATTTCAATGCATTACCCGTTCTGTTATAATTAATAATTACTAAAAACATTGAGGCACGCTATTCTGCTAGGCTACACCTTGACTTAAAGTCTTAAAATCTAATATAATAGGAGATTTGTGCGCACTTTGCGCTATTAATTGTCTTGGAGTATCACCCAATGGATGTCAATCGTGACAAATTGCTGCTTTCTGACAATGCCATTAACGTTGTCATTGACGAACGCTATCAGCTGCTCGAACTCGTAGGCCGCGGCGGAAGTGGTGTCGTCTATAAAGCACTCGACCTTAACCTCCAACGCGAGGTCGCTGTCAAAATTCTCTCTGCTGAATGCTTTAATGAACCTGGGCAATTCGAACGCTTCGAGCGCGAAAGCCAGATCCTTAGACAGCTCCGCGCTATCAATACTGTCTTCTTCTACGATTGTGGCAAAACCAATGACGGACTCCCCTACATCGTCATGGAATTCGTCGTCGGAAATCAACTCAAAAATCTCCTCGAAAAGCATTTCAATCTCCCCCCTGAACGCGTCGTCTCCATCCTTACCCAGGTCTTCGCCTCCCTCCAGGAAGCACACGCAATCGGTTTCGTACACCGCGATCTTAAACCCGCAAACATCATGCTCGTGAATCGCGTCGGAAACGATAGCGATTTCGTCAAAGTCCTCGACTTCGGCGTCGCTAAAGTCGTCGATGACCCCGCCGAAGATCTCCAAAATGAACTCATCGGTACCCCTAAATATATGGCTCCCGAACAGTTCAGAGGCGAAGAAGTCACACCAAGCTCCGATCTCTACTCTATGGGTTGCGTCGCTTTCGAAATGCTCACCGGTATCTCCCCCTTCGAGGGCGAAACACTCCACGTTACAATCGCTAAACACCTGTTCATGGAGCCACCTCCCTTCCCAGATACGATCAAAGCTTATCCTAATCTCGTCGCAACCGTCCTAAGGCTCCTCCAAAAATTACCTCAGGATCGCTTCGATTCCGCCGCTGACGTCAATGAAGCCCTCTCTCATTGGCAAGAACCTACCCTCATCGAGTCCCTCGCACGCTTTACACCCTCCGCTTCCAAAAATAGTCTCTCTGACCTCTTTAACGAAAATGATGAAGGCGAAACAGTCCCCCTCTCCGCTCCCTCGCCTCAGGTGATCGCCGCCGCTATCGCTGAAAGAAAACGTCAGCAGGAATTGGCTGAACGTCAACAATCTGCTACAGCCTCACAGCTTCAATCATCGTCAAATCCAGAAGAAGCACTTTCACAAAATCACCTCACAGATAAAATCCTCGCTTTTCAAATCAAAGGACAAACTCTCGAGGATATCTTCTCTAAATACTTTCTGCCAATCGTTCTGGGCATCTCCGCGATCTTTGTAATCCTTATTTTTGTCGCTATCATCATCTGCATCTAGCATATTTCTTGACTCCTTTATCATACAAAGACGCCTGATCCGTTCCACTTAGGCGTCTTTATTTGTTTTGCAACGGTGGGGGAAGTCTCCCCCTGAGCGGCTATCGGCTTCGCCAATACGCCGCTACCCCCTCCTCGCATTTACATGTCCCCTAAGCCAATAATCACTTCGCTCGCTTAACAACAATTAAATATATACGACGCCTCCCGATGCTTCGTAAAAATCTCCTTATTGTGGAAATTACTCTATTATGATTATTGATATTATCACACTGATTGCAATTTTGGTTTTCGGCATCTGGGGCGCTCGACGCGGTCTCCTGCGGCAAATCGCTCTCATCGCTTCCATTCTCTTGATGTTCCTCTTCGCCTCTCCAATTGCCGACATCTTTGTAAAAATTATTGCTGATAATGCTCAAACAACAATACCTCAGCGATATATCCATATCGCCATGGTCTCGCTCGTCTCGACAACGATCTTTGTCATCGTTAACTTAGCCGGCACATTCCTTCACAAAACACTCGTCGATGGCATTAAACCCGCCGAAACTGCAAATAAAGCTTTCGGTTTTACAATCGGTGCTATCTCCTGCGCTTTGGCAATCTATTTTATCATTTGTCTCGCTTCTTGCGCTATGGGCTGGATCGAAGCCTATGCCCCTTCACTCGCACAATCGATCTCCTCTAGCACTGCATATTCTATTACAAAAGAATATAATTATCTCGAAGAACGTATGCCCGAGATCGCTAAACAATCCGGTAAACAAGCTGAATCAAATGATCCTTCTAAAAAACAATTCAAATTAGATACAAATACTGCTAATACGATCGACCAAAAGAATGATGAAACCATACCTTCTAACGCAGTTTCAATGCCGGATTCGACTACCCCATCAGATACAACACAACAAAATTCAACCGTAAAAACGCTTCCCGGTGTTCGCAGAGTAGACAAATAACGCGATGAACGATTGATCTATGAAACAATATATGAAACGCTTAACTTATTTGATGATCGCTATGACCTGCATTTGTTGTTCAGCATGCAGAGATCAAAATAATATAATTCCAAATGATAATATTAAAAATGATCAACAATCCTCAGCGCCTATAATTAACGAACTTCCTTCGGAACTAGCTACGACTGTTGAAGAAAATAAGGCTAACCTTAATCAGCCAGCCGATCAATTTGTCCCAGCTCCCCTCCCGCCGCAGATTCGAATCGTTGAAACAACAGTCCAAAATAACCTCCCCTCGTTTATCGACGGCGACAAACTCATCGGACCTGCACAGCCCACCCTGCTCGGTCGCGCTACCGTTAATGAAGAAATTGAAATACGAAAGGTCTTTTTCGCTTTCAGAGATAGTCTGCTCGCTTATGATCCTAATACCGTCAATTACCTAGCAAAACCCTCCCTCGAATATTACGATTATCTCATTCAGGTCGCAAAACTCGCCGCATTCAACCACGATGAGTACGAAAAAACTAAACGCAATATTCCAATCGGTGTCCGTACAAACGCCGAAATCATCTTAGCCCGCCTCTCCCCCGAATTCATCAAAACAACAACCCCTGAACAACTCTATCGACTCGCCTTTAAAGAAGGTTGGATTGGTCACAAAACTTTCCAATCCGCTTCGATCGACAATATTCAAGCCTTCGATAACAAAGGCTCGCGTTACATTACGGGTGATTTCTACTACGAAGGCACCGTCAAAGACGAATTCGTCGCACGAATCGCGTTCGTTCTCGAAAATGACGTCTGGAAAGTCGACCTCATGCCAATCTTTATTGCCATCGAACAAGCCATTGAAAACCATGTTCAACAAGGTAAACTCAATCCCGAAGCAGTTGCCGCTGACGCCGTCGAGGCAACGCAAAAGAATTTAGCCCAAGACAATTGGCCCCTCTACACCAGCGCTGTGTATAAATTTTCTGTGCGTTTCCCCAAATCACCCCTCATTCAAAAAGATAATGCGATCGACGTTTTAACAGCTTCTGATCACCGTTATGGTCAGTTCGGTGTCATGATCGAGTATTTCGATAAAGATGATCCCAAAAATCCCTACGCTCAACCAGAAATCGAACGCAAATATATATCCCAGTTCGTTTTCGGTCTCGGCGCTCAAAAACCAGATTGTCGCCCAACAACACATAAACAAGATAAAGCTGTCTATTGCCTGTTTAAAGTTCCTGAACAAAATGCAACGATGCTCGTCGCTACGTTCATTAGCGAAACGCGTACTTTCAGAGTCTTTAATCAAGCTCCTGATTCGATGTTTAATCTCGATGTCGCCCAAAAATTCGTTTCGACTTTTGACTATTAACGATCGAATTTATTCATAAAAATGTTTAGTTACTGCTCAGCTGAATTAAATAAAAAGCAATAAGCGCATGAACGCGAAGCGTTCGAAGCGCGAGGCTTTCATCATGTTTTGGCGTATAAGCTACCAAGTGTTCACGCGGCTGGAAGCCGCTGACTTGAATAACCCTGCCTGTCGAAGCCGAAGGCAAGACG